>JAJKHV010000029.1 GCA_021154855.1 Solirubrobacterales bacterium | reverse complement strand
GTGGTCAGCATCAGCTCGCCGCCCGAGAGCCAGGGCGGCCGGTCTTCCAGCTCAGAGATGTGCACCCAACGCACGGGCGCCTCCGCCGCATGGCTGCCCGCGGTGAGCTCGAGATCGAGCTCGTCGAGCAGGCTTTGAACGGTGAGCATCCGGGGGCCTATCTCCGGACCCGCTCCCAGGCCTTGTCCAGCACGCCGTACAGGACGTCATGGATCTCTTCGAACTGCTCGGTATCCGCGATCAGTGGCGGCGCCAGCTGGATCACCGGGTCGCCGCGATCGTCGGCGCGGCAGATCAGGCCGCGCTTGTAGAGCTCGCCGGAGAGAAAGCCGCGCAGCAGATCCTCGGACTCGTCGTCGTCGAAGCTCTCTTTCGTCTCACGATCCTTGACCAGCTCGATCGCCTGGAAGTAACCGGCGCCGCGTACGTTGCCGACGATCGGAAGGGCGTACAGCGTCTCCAGCATCTCGCGGAACTCGCCCTCCTTGGCGAGCACGCGGCCGCAGAGGTCCTCGCGCTCGAATATGTCGAGGTTGGCCATCGCGATCGCCGAGGCGAGGGGATGGCCGGCGAAGGTGAAGCCGTGCGCGAAGGAGGCGTCACCCTCCATGAACGGGGCGGCGACGGCATCCGAGGCGATCAGGGCGCCCATCGGCGCGTAGGCCGAGGTCAGCGCCTTGGCGACGGTGATGATGTCTGGGAGGTAACCGAAACGTTCGCAGCCGAAGTAGTGGCCGAGTCTGCCCCAGGCGCAGATCACCTCGTCGGAGATCATCAGCACGTCGTAGCGGTCACAGATCTCACGCACTCGCTCGAAGTAGCCGTCCGGCGGAACGATGCAACCGCCGGCGTTCTGAACCGGCTCGAGGATCACCGCCGCCACCGTGTCGGGGCCCTCGAACTGAATCCGCTCCTCGATCGCGGTCGCCGCCCAAAGCGGGTGGCGGTCCTCCGGCCAGCGGTAGATGTTGGTGTTGGGAACGTGGCAACCGCCGGGGACGAGCGGCTCGAACTGCGAACGCAGCTCGGTGATGCCGGTTGCTGAGAGGGCGCCGAGCGAGGTGCCGTGGTAGGCAATCTCGCGCGCGATCACCTTGTGCTTCTGGCCTTTGCCAAGCGCACGGTGGTAGTTGCGGGCCAACTTAAGCGCCGACTCAACCGACTCCGAGCCGCCGGAGGTGAAGAAAACACGGTTGAGGTCGCCGGGAGCAAGCGAGGCGAGGCGGGCGGCGAGTTCGATTGCGCGAGGGTGGGCGTAGCTCCACAGCGTGTAGAAGTCGAGCTCCTCTACTTGGCGAGCCGCAGCTTCGCCGAGCTCGGTGCGGCCGTGGCCAGCGTTGACGCAGAAGAGGCCGGAGAGGCCGTCGAGGTAGCGATTGCCGCGATCGTCGTAGACATAACAGCCCTCGGCGCGGGTGATGATCGGAATCTCGCGGCCGGGCCCATAGGCGCCCATCCGCGAGAAGTGAAGCCAGAGATGTCGCTGCGCCAGCTCCTGCAGACCGGTGCCGACACCCGAGTCGGGACGCGATGCAACAGCCATCTCAATCTCCTCTCATGCTACGACGTTATGGACAACGCTAGAAGGGGTATAGCGCACTTGCAATGTTCACTAGGGCAATTCACGGTCGCTAGCTTGTACTGAGCGGACAAGTAGGCGACTCTTTTTTGGGACATTCGCCACTTGTGCAGATTGACCCACGGGCCTACTTTCAGACGGTCGCTGCGGACAGGACCTAGCGGAACTACGGAAGGAGAAAGATGGAGAGCGCTGCCGTTCCCACTCCAGGTTCCGAGGGCCCTGTCACTCCGGCAGCCGGCACCACGATCGACAAGGGCTTGAAGAAGAACGCGATCGGGTTTGTCTCCAGTGTCGTCATCGGCGTCGCCTCCACCGCCCCCGGCTACAGCCTCGCCGCCACCCTCGGATTCATCGCCGCTGCGGTAGCCCTCCAGTCGCCGGCGGTCCTCCTGATCAGCTTCATCCCGATGTTCCTGGTGGCCGCGGGCTACTACTACATGAACAAGGCCGACCCCGACTGTGGAACCAGCTTTTCCTGGGTGACCAAGGCGATGGGCCCGCAGCTGGGCTGGATCGCCGGCTGGACGATCGTCGTCGCCGACGTCATCGTGATGGCCAACCTGGCCCAAATCGCCGGCCTCTACACCTTCGAACTCTTCAGCTGGACCTCGGCGGCCGAATCGACCGCGGCGGTGACTGCAGTGGGAGTGATCTGGATCGCGATCATGACCGCGATCGTCGTGATCGGAATCGAGCTCTCCGCTCGCACGCAGGTCGGGCTGCTCGCGGCGGAGATCACCACCCTGGCGGTGTTCGCGGTCGTCGCCCTGGTCAAGGTCTACTCCGGCGACGCGGGGGCGGGATCGATCGACCCGAGCTTCTCCTGGATCAACCCCTTCAGTCTCAGTCCGAGCGAGATCTCCGCCGGGATGCTGCTCGCCGTCTTCATCTACTGGGGCTGGGACACGACCGCGACCGTCAACGAGGAGACCGAAAATCCCGGCGAGGCGCCCGGGCGAGCGACAGTGGTCAGCACCCTGATTCTGCTCGGCATCTACCTGATCGTCGCGGTCGCCGCCCAGGCCTATGCCGGTGTCGACCAGTTGGTCGAAAACCAGGAAGACGTGCTCAGCTCGCTGGGCGGCGAGGTGTTCGGCTCGCCCTTGGACAAGATCTTGATCATCGCCGTGCTCTCGTCAGCGGCGGCATCGACGCAAACGACGATCTTGCCGACCGCCCGCACGACGCTCTCGATGGCCCGCGCCAACGCAATGCCGAAGAGCCTCGGCAAGGTGCACCCCCGTTTCCTCACACCACATATCTCCACCGTGCTGATGGGCATCGCCTCGGTCCTCTGGTACGTCGGCTTGACCCTCGTCAGCGAAGACATCCTCTTCGACTCGTTGGCGGCCCTCGGTTTGATGATCTCCTTCTACATCGGCCTCACCGGCTTCGCCTGCACGATCTATTACCGACGCGAGATCTTCCGCAGCGTCAAGAACTTCTTCTTCGTCGGCCTTGGCCCCTGATCGGCGGAGTCATCCTCTTTTACCTGCTGATCAAGAACGGGATCGAACTCTCTGACCCGGCCAACTCGGAATCGGGCAACTCCTGGCTCGGGGTCGGCCCGCCGCTCTTGATCGCCGCCTTCTTCCTCGTCCTCGGGGTATTGCTGATGTTCGTGCAATGGCGAGCGGTGCCGTCGTTCTTCCGTCGCAAGCCCGAGGTGGCGCCGGCCGGCTTCCTCGAGGGGGAAGCGGCCCTCGAGCCGGTGCCGATCGCCCGCGACCCAGGAGGAAGCTGAGATGAGCGAGATCGTCGTCGGATACGACGGCTCAGACTGCGGCAAGGCGGGGCTGGACGAAGGCCTGCGACTCGCCAAAGCCCTAGGTGACGGCATCGTCGTCGTCTTCGGTTACGCACCGCCCGGGCTCTGGGGCGGCGAGATCGTCGAACACGAGGAGGCCATTGAAGAGCTCGGCGAGAAGGTCATGGCCGAGGCCAGGGAGCGAGTCGCGGCCTCAGGAGTCGAGGCTGAGTTTCTGATGGTTGCCAAGAAGCCGTCGGAGGCGATCGCCGAGGCGGCTGACGCTCATGACGCTCGCATGATCGTCGTCGGCAGCTACGGGGATCCGCCGCTGAGGGGCATGATCCTTGGGTCGACGCCGAACAAGCTGCTGCATGTTGCAGATCGGCCGGTGCTTGTGGTTCCTGCGGGGCGGTAGGAGGGGGCGGGGGTGTCACTCGCCCTGACAAGTCGTCGCGCTAATTAGCGCGACGACTTTGAGTATCCGCCAGTTCGAGTGACACCCCGCCCCTCCTACCGGCGTTGGACGACAACTGCTACCGGCCGATGTGGAAGCCGATTAGCTGCGGGATACGGGACAGGAGGGAGCTGATTGGGTCAGGCCGGCGGCCCGCCAGCTCTGCTGACTCCTTGCGCATGATTCCGGTGCGGATCGCTTCGGCGCCCAGCCATTGGAAGGGCTCTGGAGGAACGTGGGATGGGGACGGGTCGATGAAGGGGAGGCGGGATGGCTCGTCGCGCAGGTCTAGAGCCAAGGAGGCGAGGGTTCGGCCGACCATGTGGGATGGGCCTACGCCGTTACCGGTGTAGCCAGCGGCGGCGAAGGCGCGGTTGCCGTGCAGGGGGAGGACCAGAGGCAGGTGGGTTGGGGAGGCGTCGATTGGGCCGCCCCAGGCATGCGTGAGAGCGCGGCCCCCGAGGCCGGGGAAGTAGTCCCACAGCTGCTTAGCGGCAAACGAGACGACTTCGGGGTCGAGCTCGGTGCGGCCGTGCAGACGGGCACCCATCGCAATGCGGCCGCCGCCCCAGCCGAAGGCGATGCGGCCGTCCGGGGTGGTGCGGAAGTAGTTGATCAGGGCGCGACTGTCGGTGATGCACTCGCCTCCCGTCCAGCCGATCTCCTCGAGCAGATCCGGCACCGGCTCGGTGAGGACGATGTGGGATGAGGCGACGGAGAGCCGGTTATGCAGCGGACCTCCCGCCGACTTGGCCGCCGCACCGACGGCAAGAACGGCGCGTTGAGCCCGAACCACACCCCCGGGGACCTGCGCCTCGACGCCTGTTGACGAGCCGGCGACCTTGCTGACCGGCGAGCGCTCATATATCTCAACCCCCCGCGCCCGCAGCCGCTCGCGCAACCCGAGTGCCAACCGCGCCGGCTGCACGGTCCCCGCCCCTGGATAGAAGGCCCCGCCCCGAAACACAGGTGAGGCACAGTGCTCCGCCACCTGCGCCGAGGAGAGCGGCTGGATCGCGTCCTCCGCCCCAAGCTCCCGACACGCGTCGAGCGCCTTCTCCAAAACCGTGTCCTGCGCCGCGGCGGTCGACACCTGCAGGTAGCCCCCACGCCTGCACCAAGCATCAACCCCCTCGCTCTCGCAGAACTCCCCGATCCCAACCGCAGCCGCTTCCGCCGCCCGAGCGACTTCGAGCGCTGCCATATCCCCCCACCGCTCCCGCATATTTGGCAGCGAGAACCACATCACGTTGCAGAACCCCCCATTCCGTCCACTCGGTCCGAACCCACACCGATCCGCCTCGATCAAAACCACCGAAGCCTCAGGCTCCACCAGCTTGATGTGCCAGGCAGCCCACATCCCGGTGTAGCCACCGCCGACGATGACCACATCGGCGCTTCGCTCGCCGACAAGCTCCTGAGCGATCTCCACCCCCGGAGCCTCCTCAAGCCAATACCCATGGGCATCGTGCTTCACGGGAGCGAGTCTCGCAGGGCGAGGGCGTGGCTCTGCCGGACACTCGAGAGCGGCTCCTGCCGCTCGTCCGGCAGATCCACGCCCTCGCCCCCCTACACTCCCGCCCGTGCCCACCTTCGACGCCCTCGCCGACCTACCGCTCGAGATCGAGGGCTACGAGCTTCAACCCCTAGAGCTCCACTTGCCCGGGTTCGAACGCCTGACCACGGTGATCCACATCTGGGGAGTTGGAGAAGACGGACTGGGTGAGGACGTGACCTACGATGCGGTCGATCACATCGCCCTCCAGGATGCTGGGCCTAACCTCGACATCACCGGCTTCTCAACCCTGGGCGAGTTCTGCGAGATGCTCGGTGAGCACGACACCTTCCCGGCCGAGCCACAGCGCGATGTGTCCCGGCTATATAGACGCTGGGCCTTCGAGTCGGCGGCGCTCGACCTGGCGCTGCGCCAGGGGGGCAAGGGTCTCGCCGAGGCGCTTGGCCGTGAACCCCGGCCGGTGGCTTTCGTCGCCTCGATGCGCCTCGGCTCCGAGGACAGCGCCTCCTCGATCACACCGCTGCAACGCAAGCTCGATCGCTACCCCGATCTGCGCTTCAAGCTCGATCCGACCAACGACTGGACCGACGAGCTGATCGCCGAGCTGGTCGAGAGCGGTGCGGTCGATTCGCTCGATCTGAAGGGCTTCTACAAGGGCACCGTCGTCGACGTCGAAACCGATCCGGTGCTTTACTCGAAGCTGATCGAGGCCTTCCCCGGCGCCTGGATCGAGGACCCCGACGTCAACGACGAGACGCGGCCGATCCTCGAGCCGGTCCGCGACCGCATCACCTGGGACGCGCCGATCCACTCGATCGCCGACATCGAGGCGCTGCCCTGGGAGCCGAAGATGGTCAACATCAAGCCCTCGCGCATCGGCGGCTTGCGGGAGCTCTGCGAGACCTATGACTACTGTGCCCAGCACGGCATTGGCGCCTACGGCGGCGGCCAGTGGGAGCTCGGCGTCGGCCGGGGCCAAATCCAGGTCCTCGCCTCGCTTTTTCACCCCGACACGCCAAACGACACGGCGCCGCGCGGTTACAACGAAGCGGAGCCGGCGACGGGGCTGCCGGTCAGTCCGCTGGAGCCAAAGCTGACGCCTGTCGGATTCCGTTGGGACGAAGGGTGAGGGACCGGGTGTCCCTCGGCCTGACAAGTTGTCGCGCTGATTAGCGCGGCGACTTTGAGTATCCGCAGTCCGAGGGACACCCGGTCTCTCTTCTTCGGCCAGCCGAATTCTGCGATTCAGCTACGTTGCGGCCAGACTGCCCCCGCCGAGAAGGAGAGATTGATGGCTGAGAAAAGGTTTGCTGATGCGCTCAACGAGCAGATCGCCAATGAGTTTGCTGCCTCACAGCAGTACGTGGGGGCCGCGGTCTACTACGACATCGAAACACTGCCTCGCCTCGCCGCCTTCTTCTACCGCCAGGCGCTCGAGGAGCGCGAGCACGCGATGATGATGATCCAGTACCTGCTTGACGTCGGCGAGGAGGTCCACATCCCCGACATCAAAGCGCAGGAGACGGCCTACGCCGACGGCAGCGCCCCGGTGCGGATGGCCCTCGAGCAGGAGAAACGGGTCAGCGATGAGATCTTTGCCCTCTTCGAGCTTGCCCGTGAGGTCAAGGACTACCGGGCCGAGCAGTTCCTGCAGTGGTTCGTCAAGGAGCAGGTCGAGGAGGTTGCGCTGATGGGCGATCTCTTGAACGTGGTCGAGCGGTCGAAGGAGAACCTGCTGCTGGCTGAGGACTACATTGCGCGCGAGAGCCTCGGAGAAGAGAGTGGCGATCCCACCGCACCCCCTATGGCCGGAGGGTCCGCCGGGTAACGAGGGGTGACCCTCGCTCGGCCGCCCCAGGCCGGGACAAGCTGAGTAAGGGTCCTCAGCTCAGCCAGCCCGCTCGCTTGCGCATGCTTTTGATGCGCCTGAACTCCGCTATGTCCTCGCGCAGGGCTGCGGGAGCTGGCGCGGGAAGGAAGCGCGCGGGGAGCGGGGACTCGACGACGCCGGTG
>JAJKHV010000028.1 GCA_021154855.1 Solirubrobacterales bacterium | reverse complement strand
TGCTCTCATCCCTCTCAGGCGGAAGCGGCGTACCCGGAGGGATCGTCGCGGAAGTCGACATTTGGACGGTGGCGGAGGCCATCGACACAGCGACTGAGGAGAACCCCCGTATTTCCGCGGCCGTCAGGAACGCGAGGATCGAAGAAGTCGAGTGGATGGCCGGCATCCTCGCTATGTACGAGGTCGGCTCCAGGATCGTGCAGCACCTCACCGATACCGGCTGCTCAATCGACGCCACGAAGGCAAGGCGGGTCGAGGGGCCCATTCTGACTCCCCACGAGCGGCGCCGCCACGAAGAAGCCGACAAGCGCGGCGACTACGGCTCGATTGCCAGCCGCCTTGGACGACTCGCCGATGCGCGGGACGCCACCGCGCAGAGCCTTCAGGAGTTGCGACAGCGCCCCGAGGCTCGAGCCACCGACGTCCGGGCGCGAGAAGGGCAGCTGTGGGATTACGACCGCGAGCTGGCGAATCTCAGGAGCCGGTCACTGGCGGACCCGACCGGCTGAGCGGCGCTCCGCCCTTTGCGGGAGCCGCCCCGCCAGGGTCGCACGCTGCGCGTGCGGGGCGGGTCTCACCGGCTCCCGCAAAGGGCGGGAGCGCCGAGTCAAGGAGATCCCAATGAAGGTCCTACTGAAGCACGGAGCCGATAAGGCGACCGCAGCGACTGTCTTGATTCTGCCCCAGCTGATTGACGACGCGCTCGAAACGCTCTCAGGCGAATCGGCCCCGTACGGGATTGTCGCTGAGACAGACGAAGCCGCGTTGGTCGATGCGCTCAATGCCGGCGCCAGGGCGCGTGGCCACCACGTCCTCACCGCCAGAGCCCTGCGGAAGGAAGCCCAGTGGATGTCCAAGGCGCTCGCCGGGTACGAGGTTGGCTCGAAAATCGGCCTCATCGTCAAAGGCGGCGGCGCCTTCAGGCTGGACGACTCCGAGGCAATCCGGGTCAATCGCGCCGAGGGACTGACCAAGGGCGACCTCGTTGCCATGGGCCCGACGGTCTCGCCGAGGACCCTGATGAACGCGCGCGGACGGGTCCTCGCGGTCAAGGGCGACAGAGTAGGGGTCGAACTTGACGCTGGTGACTGCGACCGCTGCGAGCGTGCTACCGGGAAACAGGTCGCGCAGCGCACTACGTTTCCCATCAACACCATCGAGAAGGTCCCCGAGAGTGGTCAGTGATGGGGCGGACAGCCGGACAACTGGACGCACCCTCGTCCTCGCGGGTCGCAATCGAGTTCGAGCTTGGCGAGAAATTCGCCAGCCGGATCATCGACACTGCCCGCTACGGGACCGTCATCTATGCGGCGGTTCCGCTCGGGGGACGACCACGATCAGGTCTTCGGCTTGGTCCTTCTGCCTGAGCGCCAGGATGGCGTTCTCGGGGCCAAGGCCATCAGCGAGGACATGGGGCCCGCCGAAGGACTCGTGCCCAGCCAAGATCCTCGACCTCCTCACGGGGCCGAGTAACGAGTACGCCCGCGAGTGGCGGAAACGCTGCCGCGCCCGCCTCGCGCGTGGCCGTCCGAAGCCCGCTCAGAAGGTCGCCTTTGAGGAGCCGATCGGTTTCGTCGACGGCACCGAGGATCGGGTGCTCACCTTCGCCGGCGGCTCCCGGTTTCGCTCCAAGAGGGAGCGCTTTACCGAATTCCTTCTTGGACGGCCACCTGCGTGGCCGGGGGCAAGCCTCTGCGCCGATATCGCCCGCCACGTCGAAGAAGGCTGCGAGGTGGCGGGAGAACACTCCACTGGCGAGACGCTCAGAGGCTACGCCGAGACGCTCGACCGCCTCTAGCCAAGCACCCGCAACCGGCAAGTCCGGGCCGCAAACCCAATCGAGCTTTCAGCTCGATCAACCTCACAGGAGGAACGGAACCATGACCGTCATACGCACCTTTGACGACGAACACGAGGTTTGTTGTGACGCCGATGCACTCGACGCCATTCAGGCCGAAGCCGAGCGGGAGGATGCCAGCGGCGCCGATGTCGCCGCGCTCGCCGGCACCATCGTCGCTGCGCGCAAGAGGGGCTACGGCACCGGGGTCTCGATCTCGCGCCCCGTCACGGCCCTGCTCACCACCAGCCCGGATACGCCAGCGCAGGTCTTCGCTGGCTACTGGCAGCCGAACGGCAGCTGGCGGGATGCTGACGGCGGGCCGGGCGCCCTCGAGCTAGCGCAGACGATCACTGACCACCTCTTCAGCGGCGACACGCTTATCCCCGGGGCGTTGCTGTCAGTGACGGTCCAGTTTCTGTCCTTCAGGGGGGAGAGCCCGGAGTCACGAACCTGGACGCGCGAGAGCATCGGCAACGGCGTCGAACTTCCGATTTGCCGAATCGAGAACTGAGAAGCCCACGTCGGCGAGTCTCTGACACTGGCCACCTCCATCGAGGGATCCAATTTCCTCACGCCAGGCTGGCACGCGCCGCCTGCGCTTCAACCCCCACAAGGGGGGGTTCCCCTCCGCCTTCGGCTCCGGTTCCGCGCACTCGGTCGCGCGCCCTTCCTGGGCTCGTCAATCGAACACCTCTCAAGGAGGCCCGAAGTGAGTCAGAACATCAACAGCGTGGTCATCGCCGGCAACCTGACCAAGGACCCCGAACTCCGCCACCTCGAAGGCAGCGATACGGCAATCTGCGAGATGCGCGTTGCCGTCAACGGCCGGCGCAAGGACGGCAACACTGGCGAATGGGTTGACAAGCCCAACTACTTCGACGTCAAGGTTTGGGGAGCGCACGGTGAGAACTGCGCGGAGTACCTCGCCAAGGGTCGGCCGGTCGCGATCGAAGGGCGACTGGACTGGCGCGAGTGGGAGGCCAAGGACGGCAGTGGCAAACGGCAGAAGGTCGAGATCGTTGCGAACTCGGTCCAGTTCTTGGGTACGGGGAACGGCTCCAAGAACGGTGCCAGCGCTGAGGCCGATGTTCCGGCAGACGCCTCGGACTTCGCCGGGGCGGCTGCGGGCGGCGGCGGCGAAGACATTCCGTTCTAGTCCTAAAACGGCAAAGAGGCCCGGCGCGAGAGCGGCGGGCCTCTTTTGTGTGCTGCGTTAGCTGACTTCCGGGAATCAAAAGTCCAACGGGTCGAGTTCGAACTGTTGGAGTAGCCGAGCTTCTAGCACGGACTCAGACGGTTCTAGTAACCGATTGGCATCTGCATGAGCTTGAGTGCTCGCAGATCACTTGATCACTTGCTTTGAGCCTAGCCCGGGCACCGCCCCGCGCAAGGGGCTTCGCCCCTTCCCCTCGCTTCGCTCGGTGCGCGGGTCGCCTAACCCGGGCTTTTTGGCTGGCAAGTGAGCACGAGCCCCACGGGGCAATCCGAGAGGAGCAATCAGATGACACAGCGGCAGACCGAAGTACAGGCGGGAGATCCGGGAGTCCGGCCCTTCCGGGGCTGGCTCGGCAAGGCACCGGAGTTCAAGCGGTCTGACGGAGGCGTTGCGGTTTGCCGCCTCGTGGTGGTTGGCAAAGCAGCCGGACCAGCGAGCAAACCGCCGTCGGTTGGCGTCTACCTTCGCGGAACGGAAGCCGTTCGCTGCGGCCTCGGCCTACATGAGGGCGACCTGATCGAGGGCGCCGGGGTTCTCGGATCGAAGCGTAAGCGCGTTTCCCGGCGGGAGGTAGTGGTGGAAAAGGAGCGCGTGATCCTTCGCGCCAGGGCGGAGGTGGCGGCATGAGCGCCGCCCCGTCGTCGCCACCTTCTGCGGCTCTCGCAAGTGGACCGACCGCGAGCGCGTCCGTCGCGACCTAGAATCGCTTCCGCCCGGCTCCATCGTGATCGAGGGCGGAGCGGGAGGAGCTGATCGCATTGCCCGCGAGGAGGGCCGCGCCCTTGGAATCCATGTGGCGACGATGCCGGCGTTGTGGGACCACTACGGGAAGTCGGCCGGTTACCGCCGCAACGAGGCGATGGCCCGCCTTGACCCGGACTACTGCTACGCCTATCCGCTGGACGGCCCCGGCACCCGCCACATGATCGACATTGCGGAAGCCAACTGCATCCAGGTTCAGATCCATGAGCGGGTGCGTCGTCCATTGTCGGCGTGAGGCGTCTACATCGGCCAGGGCGATGACCCGCGTACGGGACGGCCGGGCGAGTGGGGCATCGACGGCTACCAGCTCGAACTTGCCCAGCTTGGCCAAGGTCTACCGCTTAGACGGCCTTGCACGCTTCGAGCGCGCTCAGCGGTCTGCCGACGCCGCTGGCCGCGGGGTCTGGTCGGCCTGCGGCGGCGACTTCCACTCTGCGGGCTGAGTAGCCGCCTGGCCCTTCCTCGGCCTTCGCTCTCCATGCGGAGCGTTGTCGCGTCGCCTTGCGGCGGGCTTCGGCAAGGCTGCTGCCGGTCGCGAAGCTCGGAGGGGGCCGACATTGGCCAAAATTCAGAAGCCATCGAAGGCCAATTCAGCCTCATCAAACCACTCAGCATCAAAGTGAAACCACAACCAGCAACAAGCCAACCAGCCAAAGCCAAGTCCACTTAGTCGCAAAAGCCCACAAACCCAAGTCATCAGGCAGTCCTAACCAGCTCCCTTTAGCCCCAACCCTACAGCCCGACACACTACGAACCGTCTGGTTCAGCCGACGGATCGAGCCGCCGCTTTTGACCAGGGAGGTGATGGTCGGAGTAACGAAGATTGGCAGAGGCAACGCCAACTACTGGATCGAAGCCGTGGCCGAAGGCGGCGACGACTACTACATGAAGCCAGGCGAGGCGCCTGGGCAGTGGATGGGCGAGCTGGCCGCCGAACTGGGTCTTTCCGGCAAGGCCGACCGCGGCGAATACACGGCCCTGCTCGCAGGCAAGCACCCCAAGACGGGCAAGGTCCTGGTCAAGCGGCCCAAGCCACGGACCTTCGTCGATGCGGACGGAAAGAAGCGGAAGCTGGAGCCGATCTTGGGCTACGACATCCGCTTCTCGATGCCGAAGTCCCTCTCCTTGCTTTGGGCGATTGGCTCTCCCGAGATCCAGACGACGATCCTGAGTGCTCACGAGCACGCTGTCGGCGAGGCCCTCGTCTACCTCGAACGCCATGCCTGTTATGTGCAGCGCGGGCACGGTGGCAAGACGATCGAACCGGGGGAGGGCTTCCTCTCGATGAACTTCTTGCACCGCTCCTCGCGAGCCGGAGACCCGGCGCTGCACAGCCACCTAGTCACCGCCAACATGACCCGGGCGCTCTCAGACGGGCGCTGGCTCAGCTTGGCCAATCCCAAGCGCCAGTCACCACTGCTGCGCGAGGCAAAGGCGTCCGGCTACGTCTACCAGACTGCCCTCCGCGCTTTTCTGACTCGCGAGATCGGTGCCGAGTGGCAGCCCATTGTCAACGGCTACGCCGATCTCGCCTGGGTTGAGCGGCGCCTGATCGACCACTTCAGCCGCCGCCGCAATGAGATCGTCGAGGAGATGGCCGAGCGCGGGACCAGCTCCGCCGCCGCGGCCGAAGTCGCCGCCTACCGCACCCGCGACGCCAAGGACTATGGCGTCGACCCCGATACCCAGCGCGCCGACTGGCGCGCGGGCGCTGCGGAGTTCGACTTCACCGAAGAATCGATCGAATTGCTGCTGAGCAGCGCAAGGGCCCGCGAGCCCCACCCGATCGACGCCGCCCAAAGCGAGGCCGCGCTCACGGATCTGGAGTCGACCCACTCCCACTTCGACCGCCGCGATCTGCTCTGCGCGATCGCGAACCGGATGAGCGACGGCACAGATGT
>JAJKHV010000027.1 GCA_021154855.1 Solirubrobacterales bacterium | reverse complement strand
GCTCTTCCGCTTTCCGGGCTGGTGCTCGGCCGAGGAGCTGCTGCGCCTGCACCAGCGGCTCGCCGGCTCCTCCGGTGGGGCCGGCGAGCGCAAGGAGCTGCTCGCCTTGGTCGGCCTCGGCGATGCCGCCGGCAAGCGCGTAGAGGCGATGTCGAAGGGCATGCAGCAGCGGCTGGGGATCGCCCAGGCGCTGATCGGCTCGCCGCGGCTGCTGCTGCTCGACGAGCCGACCAGCGCGCTCGATCCGGTCGGGCGGCGCATCGTCCGGGGCCTGCTCGAGGAGGTGCGCGGCCGCCGCGTCGCCGTCCTTCTCAACTCGCACTTGCTGAGCGAGGTTGAGCTGGTCTGCGATCGGGTTGCGATCATCGCCGGCGGCAGGCTGATCAAGGCCGGAAGCCCCGAGGAGCTCGCCGGCGCCGGCGGGGTGGAGGTGGAGACCGAGTCTGGCGTCCGCATCTTCGAGGGCGCCGGCCGGCAGGACACGCCCCGCATCGTCAGTGAGCTGGTCGCCGACGGGGAACAGGTCTACCGGGTCGAGGTCCGCCACAGCTCGCTCGAGGAGGTCTACCTCGAGGCGGTCGGAGGGCAGACCGGATGACGCCCTCGCCGCTTCGCTCGACCGCGACGGTGATCGGCCTCTCGGTCCAGGAGGGGATCCGCAGGCGCGTCTTCCTCGCCGTCGTCGTGCTGACCGCGGGATTTCTCGCGCTCTACGCCCTCGGCGCCCACTTCGCTTTCCGCGACGCCAACGAATTTGCCGCCGGCGAAGCAAAGATCCTCGACCCGAAGGCGTTCGCCGGCGCGACGATCTTCGGTATGGCGATGTTCGCGACGCTCTTCCTCGGCGCCGTGCTGGCCGTCTTTCTCACCCTTGGCGTGGTCCGTGGCGACGCCGAGACGGGGCTGTTGCAACCGCTGGTCGTCCGCCCGATCGGCCGCACGACGATGCTGCTGGCGCGCTTCGCCGGCGCCGCGATCCTCTCGGCCGCCTACGTGCTCGTCGTCTACTTCACCGCTTGGGGGATCACCCGGGCAACCGGCCACTGGTCGCCGGATCACCTGCTCGGGCCGGCCCTGGCGCTTGCGCTCGGGGTCGCGATCATCGCCGCCCTTTCGCTGCTCGCCTCGACCCTGCTCACGGTCACCGCGCAGGGCATTGTCGTCTTCATGGTCTTCGGCGCCGGCCTCACCGCCGGCCTCTTGGCCCAGATCGGCAATGCGATCAACTCCGACTCGCTGCACACGATCGGCCGCGTCGCGAGCTGGGCGCTGCCGTTCGAGGGCCTCTACGCCGCCGGCCTGCACGCCCTGATCTCGAACACCTCGGGATTGACCGGAGTCGTGCTGCAGCTGGGACCGTTCGGAGGTTCGGAGGCGGCTGGCGTTCAGCTGATCGCCTGGGCCTTCGTCTACATGCTGGGCGTGCTCGCCCTCGCCGCGGCGATCTTCGCCAGTCGCGATCTCTGAGTCCGCGCACGGAGGGCTGCAACGTCTTGTCCTCTAGCAGGGCGACGACGCTGCACCGGCGAGGGCTGCAACGTTTTGTCCCCCTGGCAGGGCGACAACGCGCTGCACCCGGGTCGGCTAGATATCGGCGAGAGCGTCCGGGCCGAGCTGATCCGGGCTGGTGTAACCGCAGAGCGCCATCGTCAGGTCGAGCTCCGCGAGGATCATCTTGAGCACCGTTTCGACCCCGGCCTGGCCCTCCAGGGCGAGGCCCCAGACGTAAGGGCGGCCGAGGCAGACGGCGTCGGCGCCGAGAGCCAGCGCCTTGAGCACGTCGCTGCCGCTGCGCACACCGCTGTCGAAGAGGATCGCCAGATCGTCTCCCGCCGCCGCGGCGATCGCCGGCAGCGCATCGAGGGAGCCGATCGCGCCGTCGACCTGGCGACCGCCGTGATTGGAGACGACGATGCCGTCGAGACCGCGCGCGACTGCCTCGCGGGCGTCGTCGGGGTGCTGGATGCCCTTGACCACGATCGGCAGCGAAGTCTGCTCGCGCAGCCAGCCGAGGTCCTCCCAGCTGAGTGCCGGATTGGCCTGGACGCCAAGGAAATGGCCGGTGGCAGCTCCGACGTCGTCCTCCGGCGTTTGGTCGAGGCCGGCACGGAAGACCGGGTCCTGGAAATAGTTGGCGACGCCCATTCCGTTGAGGAAGGGAAGCCAGGCCTGCTGGAGGTCGCGCGGCTTCCAGCCGGGGATGAAGGTGTCGACGGTGAGTACGATCGCGCTGTATCCGGCGGCCTCGGCGCGCCCGACGAGGCTCGTGGCGAGGTCGTGGTCGTTGGGCCAGTAGAGCTGAAACCAGCGCGGGGCATCGCCGCCGGCCTCGGCGATCTCCTCGAGGGTGAAGTGCGAGTTGGTGCTGGCGATCATCGGCAGGCCAAGGCTCGCCGCGGCGCGCGCGGTGCCCAGCTCACCGTCCTCGTGGACGACCTTCTGCACGCCGATCGGCGCCAGCAGCAGGGGCGCCGGCATCGTCGTTCCCAGGACGGTGGTCGAGAGCTCGCGAGTGGCGACGTCGCGCAGCATCCGCGGCACGATGCTGCGGCGCCGGAAGGCGGCGCGGTTGGCGCCCATCGTGCCCTCACTGCCGGCAGCGGCGAAGACGTAGTTGGCCGCCCGCTCATCCATCGCCTCGGCCGCGAGGCGCTCGAGCTCGGCGACCGGCACGGGGATCGAAGGCGTCTCGCCGCCCAGGCCCCTGGCGTATATCTCCCGGTAGTAGTCGGCGAAATCGGCCATCGAGGCAGGCTATTCGAGGGCACTGGGAGACGGCTGATCCGGGCTCCAATCGCTGACTTCGCCTTTAGTTCCGCATACCGAAACCAAAGGCGAACTCAGCGTCGGATCCCCGGATTCTTAGACTGCGCTTGGTGATCGATTCGCACACCCACATCTTTCTCTGCGAGCGGCCCGAGGCCGAGGTGGTCGCGGCGGCGCGCGAGGCAGGGGTGGAGCGGATGCTCAACGTCGGCCTCGACGCCGACTCGAACGAGCTGGCGCTGGCCGCTGCCGAGCGCTACGAGAGCGTCTTCGCGACGGTTGGCTGCCACCCGACTGAGGCCGCTGGCTTCGATGACGCCCGGGCCGAGGAGATCGCCCGGCTCGCGGCGGAGAACGAGAAGGTGCGGGCGATCGGCGAGACTGGGATCGACTACTACCGCGAGAGCGCCAGCCGGGCCGACCAGCGGCGCGCCTTCGAGGCGCAGATCGAGATCGCCCGCGATCGCGGCCTCCCGATCGTGATCCACGCCCGCGATCCCGAGGACGAGACGGGCGCCGTCGACGACGTCTTCGAGATCCTCGATGCGCGGGGCGACGGGGTGAAGGTGATTCTGCACTGCTTCCTCGCCCCCTGGCGGGTCGACGATGCGATCGAACGCGGCTGGTTTTGCTCCTTCTCGGGGATCGTCACCTTCCCCAGCGCCGACGAGCTGCGCGAGGCCGCCGCAAAGCTTCCCGACGAGCTCGTCCTGGTCGAGACCGACGCGCCCTACCTCGCGCCGCAGCCGGTGCGCGGCAAGCCCAACGAGCCGGCCTACGTCGTCTCCACGGCGGAGGTCCTCGCCGAGGTCCGCGGCGCCTCCTACGCGGAGCTTGAGCGCACGGTAGAGACCAACGCGCAAACGCTCTTCGGCTGGTAGCGGCGTGGTCAGACTTGGGCAGAACTTCCTGTCCGACCCAAATCTGCTCGACGCGATCGTCCGCGACGCGGAGCTGGGCGAGGACGAGGTGGTGCTCGAGGTGGGAGCCGGGGAAGGGGTGCTGAGCGAGCGCCTGGCTGATGCCGCCGCCCACCTGCACTCGGTGGAGCTGGACCGGCGGCTCGAGCCGTCGCTGGCGCCCCTTGCGGCGCGCGACAACGTGAGCCTGCACTGGGGCGACGCGATGAAGCTCGGCTTCGCTGCCTTCGAGCCGGCTCCGACCGCGGTCGTCTCCAACCTTCCCTACTCAGTCGCGACGCCCGTGATCCTGCGCACGATCGAGGAGCTGCCGACGGTGGGGCGCTGGACGGTGATGGTGCAGCGCGAGATCGCCGATCGGCTCCGCGCAGCGCCGGGCAGCCGCACCTACGGCTCGCCGAGCGTGATCGCCCAACTCGCCTGCGAGGTGAGGTTGATTCGCAAAGTCGACCCGGCGGTATTTCGACCGCGACCCCGGGTCGACTCGGCGATTCTCGGCCTGCGCCGGACCGGGGACGGTGCCGACCCGGCAACCCGCGAGCTCGTCCGCGCCGCCTTTGCCCACCGCCGCAAGTCGCTCTCCCGCTCGCTGGAGCACCTGCAGCCAGGGTCGCTTGCCCTCGCCCGGATGGCACTAGAGGAGATGGGACTGGCGCCCGACGCAAGGGCCGAGTCGCTTTCGCCTGACGATTTCGCCGCGCTATCGGCGAAGCTGGGCGAATCGAGAAGTCAAGGAAAAAGATGAAGAACCCGATCTCCCTGGCTCCCTGAGCACAGGCTGCGACTTCGATGCAAACCCACGCTCCCGCAAAGCTCAACCTCTGCCTCTATCTCGGCCCGCGGCGCGACGACGGCCTGCACCAGCTTTGCTCACTGTTTGAGCCGTTGGCCCTGGCCGACCCGATCACTGTCGTCGAGGCCGAACGTGACGAGGTCATCTGCCCCGGGGTGGAAGGCGAGAACCTTGCGGCTCGGGCCCTGCGCGCACTGCGCGAGCGCGGCTGGGACGGGCCGCCCCTGCGGATCGAAATCGAGAAGCGGATCCCCGTCGCCGCCGGCCTTGGCGGAGGTAGCGCCGATGCCGCGGCGGTACTGCGCCTGGCCCGGGGCGAGATCGCCGACCTCGAGCGGATCGCGACGGGACTGGGCGCCGACGTGCCCTCTCAGCTGATCCCGGCGCTTGCGCTGGTCCAGGGCAGCGGCGAGACAGTCGAGCGCTTGCCGGAGCCCGCGTCGCACGCTGTGGTGCTGCTTCCCGACGGCGGTGGCTTGAGCACTGCCGCGGTCTTCGCCGAGGCCGACAGGCTCGGGCTCGGTCGCGATGCGGCCGAACTTGGTGGACTGGCGGAGCGCCTGCGCGGCGCGGCGGGCGCCGGCGCCTCGCCGCTCGCCTATCCCGAGCTGCTCGTCAACGACCTCGAGCCCGCGGCGCGCTCGCTGCGGCCGCGCATCGGCGAGGCCCTCGAGGCGCTGCGCGCGGCCGGAGCCCCGCGCGCCCTGCTAACCGGCTCAGGGCCGACCGCGTTCGGCCTCTTCGAGAGCATCGCCGCGGCGCGTGCCGCGGCGGACAGACTCGACCGCGACGACGCGATCGTCTGCGAGGCGGGCTACGAGCGCGTGGGGAATGAGCGAGATAGCCGGTCATGATCAGCGCGATTGAGCGAAGCGCGAAGGCGGTATTCCTGACGTGAAGCTGCCAGGCGAGGGCGGGGGCAACCGCAAACGGCTGGTGATCGCGATCATCGTCGCGGCGGTCGCCGTCGGCTACTACCTGCTCAGCCGCGAGCTCGGCAGCCTTGACCTGCAGAGTCTGCTCGAAGACGTCTCGAACACGCTGGGCGCCTGGACCTACCTGCTGGTCGGCGTCTTCGCCTTCGCCGAGACCGGCGCCTTCGTCGGCCTCGTCGTCCCCGGCGAGACCGTGATGCTGCTCGGCGGCGCCGTCGCCGGTCAGGGCGCGATCGACATCTACCTGCTGATCGCGATCGCCTGGTTCTCGGCCTGGGCCGGGGACACGACCAGCTTCTTCATCGGCCGCCGGCTCGGCCGCGAGTTCGTGCTCACTCACGGACCGCGCTTCGGGATCGGCCACGAGCGCTTCGAAAAGGTCGAGGACTACTTCTCGCGCCACGGCGGCAAGACGATCTTCATCGGCCGCTTCATCAGCTTGGTCCGCGCCTTCGCCCCGTTCATCGCCGGCAGCTCGGGCATGCGCTACCGCGCCTTCGTCCCGTACAGCATCCTCGGCACCGGCCTCTGGGCCAGTGCCCACATCCTGGTCGGCTACTTCTTCTCGCGCAGCATCGAGAGCGCCGCCAAGTACGCCGGTCGCGGCGCCTTCGTGCTGGCGACGACGATCGTCGTCATCGTGGCGATCGTCTTCGTCGTCCGTCGCCTCCGGGTCGAGGAGAACCGGCGCGCCGCGGTGAGATGGATGGAGCGCCACGCGGCGACCCGCTGGATCGTCGTCCTCACCCGTCGCTTTCACCCACAGCTCGAGTTCCTTTGGGAGCGGGTGACGCCGGGGGGCACCTTCGGCCTCGAGTTCACCTCGCTGATGGCCATCTTTGCCGTCTCCAGCTTCGTCCTGATCGCCTATGCCGTGATCGTCAACGGCGAACCGGGCCCGACAGCGGGGGACGACACGGCGATCGAACTCGTCGAACAGCTGCGCGCCGGCTGGCTCGTCGACCTCGCCAAGGTCATCACCAGTCTCGGCTCCTATCTGGTCATCGGGCCGCTGATCCTGCTCGCCGCGTCCCTGCTCGCCGCCGGCCGCCGCTGGGCCGAGTTCTGGGTGCTCATCGCCGGCGCGGTGATCGTCTTCCTCGGTGTCCACGAGCTGAAGATCGCGATCGACCGGCCGCGACCGCCGGGCGGCCTGGTCGGCACGTCGAGCGCCTCGTTTCCGAGCGGCCACGCCGCTTATTCGACCTTCTACGTCTGGCTGGCGGTGACGATCGTGATGCGCCTGCGCGTCGGAATGGCGCGCGGCGCGGCGGTGGTCGTTGCCGGCATCACGCTGACTGCGCTCGTCGGCCTCTCGCGCGTCTACCTCGGCGTTCACTACCTCAGCGACGTCAGCGGCGGCTGGGCGCTGGGCGCCGCCGCCTTCTCTCTTTGCGCTGCGGTCGCGCTGGTCATCACCACGATTCGCCAGAATGAGCCTCGTGTTGCCGCTGGCGCTGCAGAAGATCGAGAATGAGTACCTGCTGTTCGGCGCGGCCGGGCTGGTCAGCCTGGTCGCCTTCGTCGGCCTGATCCTGGTTCCCGCGGTGAGCTCCTATGGGCGGATCTGGGAGAAGGCCGCCGCCGGCTTCGTCTCGCTCTTCGTCCTCGCCGCTCTGGTCCTGACCGGCGTCGTGATCGGCCTGGCGTTCGTCTACTACTACAACGACATTCTCAATCTGCTCCAATGAGCCGAATTCGCCGATTTCGACGGCGGCTCGCCGCCGGAATGCCGGCGCCAGCCTGCACCGTGCAAGCGCCCAGGTAGCGTTGCTACCTGGGCCCTCACCCGTCACACCCTGGCTTGGCCTCCGACGCCGAACCACTCGCCGAAATCGGCTAACTCGGCTCATTTGAGCACCGCCCCGATAATTGCTTCATGACAGCGGTTTCAAAAAAGACCGAACCTCTCGAGGCGCTCTCCGACGCGGTCGAGTCGGGCGCCGGGCTGCCCGCCGTCGCCCGTGCCGCAGCCAAGGTGCTCGATGCCAGCGTCGTCCTGATCGACCGCTCCAGCGCTGTTCTGGCGGTGGCCGGGGCTTCCCCAGACCAGGAGAAAAAGCTGCTCGCCGGGGGCGAGGAGGTGACCAGGGTCGAGTTGCGGGTCGCCGACAGCGCCGTCGGGGAGCTGCGCTATCGCAGCGCCACCCCACCTGAGCCGATGATCGCCCGCATGGTGACGACTCTGCTGGCACTCGAGCTGGAGCGCTCACGCTCCCCGGAATGGGAGAGCGAGGAGGTGGCGGGGGCCTTCGTCGCCGCTGTGCTCGCCCGTGAAGTCACCGACCGGGGGGACATCATTGCTCGCGGCGCCGAGCTCGGCGCCGCGCTCGAGCCGGGAGCGGGCGTGCTGATTCTCCACGCGGTGCCCCGCGCGGCGCAGAGCGGCGAGTGGCGGGCACGGGTGATGACGCTGACCCAGCGGGCGCTGCGCTCGTTGGGGCCGGGCTCGCTGGCGAGCGCGGGTGGGGAAGAGGCAGCCGAGATTGCCGTGATCGTCCCCGCCGAGGACGATGCGCGGCTCGAGCGAGCTGCCGCCGGCCTGGCCCGCGAGCTCGAAGACAGCCTCTCTGGCTTCCACCTGACGATCGGTCGCAGTCGGCACGCCGCCGACCCGGTCGACCTCTATCGGGCCGGCAACGAGGCGCGACTTGCGGTCAACGTCGGTGAGGCCGAGGGTCGCTCGCCGCTCGCCTTTGAGGACACCGGCTCCTATCGCCTGCTGCTGCCGGCGATGAGCGAGGACCCGCGCGAGCTAGAACGCTTCTACGCCGAGACGATCGCGCCGCTCTCGGCCTACGACGAGCAGTACGAGACCGAGCTGGTGATGACGGTCGAGGCCTACCTCGACAACGACGGCAACGTCGCCGCCACCGCCAAACAGCTCTTCACCCACCGTCACACGATCCGCTACCGCCTCGAGCGCGTCAAGGAGCTCTGCGGCCACGACGTCTCCGCCACCGAGGGCCGCGAGAAGCTCGGCCTCGGCCTCAAAACGATGCGCGTCCTCGGCATACCGTCGCCGAGGGGGCCGGCGATGGAGCCCGGCTCCGAAGCCGGCCGGGTGCCGCGCGGCAGCGACGAGTAGCTCCTCAGTTCCGGGAGGAGGGCTCGAACCCCCGCTTCCAGGACCAAAACCTGGCGTGCTACCGACTACACCATCCCGGACCGAGCTCCGAGACTAGCGCCACGCAATCGACTGGCGAGTTGATGACCCTATGAGGTCACTAACCCGTCAGTCGATGGTCGAACGTGTCCGTCGAGGCGCTTAGGGTCCTGGCATGGAGACGAATGCGGTGCAGATGGACCCACAGGTTCGCGAGGGCCTGCGGCGGAGCTGGAAGGCACTTATGGCCGTCGGCGTGCTGGCGATCTTGATCGGCTGCGTGGCGATCGTCGTGCCTGCGGTCGCCTCGGTCGGGACGGCGATCTTCATCGGCTGGATCCTCGTCATCGCCGGTGTCTTCTTGATTGCCGGCGCATTCATGGCGCACTCGGTCGGAACCGTGATCCTGCGCCTGGCCTGGGCGCTGCTGACGGTGATCGTCGGCCTCTGGCTGATCGTCGAACCGCACAACGGCACGTTGACCCTGACGCTGATCCTCGGCATCTACTTCCTCTTCATGGGCCTGACCCGGATCGCCGTCGCCTTCGCCGGGCGCGGCCAACAGGGCGCCGGCCTGGTCGGCCTCAGTGGCATCGCTGGCCTGCTGATCGGCATCCTCGTGCTCGCCAACCTGCCCAGCTCAGCAGACTGGGCGATCGGCCTCCTGGTAGGCATAGACCTGATCTTCGCCGGCTGGACCCTGACGTCCGTAGCTCTCGCCGGGCGCGACCTGGCCCGCGCAAGCTAAGAGGCAACGGGCGCTAGGGACGCCATCCCCCGCGAGTTACCGCACCGATTGACGGGCGGGTGGCACGGTGGCGGGGGTCCCCCATAGCGGAGGGCGCGGAGCGCCCGAGCACATGGGGGAACCGGCCGTGACAGGACCCGCGGGCCGCTGCACTCCGTCCCTAAGCAGTAACGGCAGCCGCGGGAATCAGGTCCCG
>JAJKHV010000026.1 GCA_021154855.1 Solirubrobacterales bacterium | reverse complement strand
CGAGGGGTATCACGGGCGGTACGGCATCGGTGGGCAAGATCGGGTACGCTGGCAACTAGGCATCACCAGAGTAGCTAGAAGGGGTCGGGGCCGCTTGGCTCTCGGCCCTCCTTCTTGCCCTTACCGGAGTGCCTAGAAGGATCATTCTCGGAAGTTCAAGGTAGCAAGCTCGGCCCGCAAACCCTCGCTGCAGGGCAATAGGACCGGCTGGGGGCGTGTTTCCTCCGCCGGCTCAGGCGTGGTCGAAGCAATCGTAGCGAGGATCGGTTACGAACGGTTACGACTTGCTACGCTCACGTCTTCCGAAAATCTAGTCGTATTATGGTACCTGGTAGGTTAGGCCCTCCGTACCGGGGCTCACAAGGGGCCACTGGCCCTCCGATCGAGAGGAGTAACGAGATGCCGCCGCAACCGATCGGTGCGAAGCTTAGGGTCCTTCGGGAGGAGCGGGCTCTTGGGCAGAAGGAGGCGGCGGAGCTTGCCGAGGTATCGCCGTGGACCTTGTACTGCCTGGAGTCGGGCAAACGGGCACCCTACATGCCGACCGTGACGAAGATCGCCAGGGCATACGGGGTGAGCGTCGAGGAGTTGGTGAGGGAAGAGTAGCCTCCCGCACGCTTCCCGGGTCGCTCCGATTTGTCGCATTGCCGGCGGCGAGCCTCCGCGCGAACTTCGCCTTGACGGAGTTCTGAGAAGTTCGTCCGTTGAAGGCCCTGCGAGCCGACTAACGCCCACCTCGCAGGGCCTTCAAGACGTCCTGCGGGCCTCGGTACTCGCCTTCCGGCAGCCTCTTGCGCAGCTGACCGACGATGGGGCCCGGCACCCCGTTGCGCTCGAGCCTGCCTAGCAGCTCCTCCTTGCGTGCGGGGAACTCGACGCCCTGCAGGTACCTGCCCACCTGGGCGGGCAGGCGCTTCCTCAAGAAATCCACGTCCTTCGCCCCCTCTAATATTGGCCGATCGCTGGGCTCATGGTACCGTGGCTTGGCCACCCGACTTCCGCTTTACGGAGCTCTACGAAGTTCGCATGACCCCAACCCGTTTGGGTACTCGCTCCCTAAGAGCTACTCCGTATCCTGCGATCTAGCTGCTCCAGGATGGTCTCGCGGTTCTTGTTTCGCTCCTCGTAATCGCGTACCTCCCTAAGGTCTTCGACTGAGAGCGCCCCAAGACGCGCGGAGACCTCCTCCACGGTCAGCTCGTCGTAATCCTCGATGGGGAACTGGGCGTCCCTAAGTCCCTGCTTGGCGTAAGAGAGGGGGATGTTGAACAGCTGCGAATAGCTGCCCAGGACCTCCTGGGTCATCTGCTGGAAGGACTGCTGCTGCTCCTGGGCCTGCTGCTGGAAGGTCTGCCGTTGTTGCTGGGCCTGCTCCATCCACTGCTGGGCCGTCTGTTGGAGGGTCTGTTGCTGTTGTTCGGCCTGGCCGGAGAGGTAGGAGCCGGGGGTGTTCAGGAGCTGCATGTAGGTGTTCATAAGCTCCTGGGTCATCTGCTGGGAGTACTGCTGCTGCTTCTGGATCTGCTCGGCTAGGGACTGCATCGCGCCCAGCCACTCCGCCTGGGCACCCTGCGCCCCTCGATCCGACCTACTGCTCGCAGCATGCCTATCCATCATGTGATCTCCTTGCCGAAAATAGCTTGCAGGATCTCTTATGTACCCGTAGGAGGGGCTCCCGAATCCTATGGGCCGGACCATAAAGAAGATCACACGCGGGGCCGCTCGGAGCCGTATTCACCCGAGGGAGTGGAAGGGCAATCCTCCGAACTTCGCATTGACGGCGTTCTCCGAAGTTCGGCCTGCGCCTAAGGAGCAGCGAAGCGGCTCTCCCGGTTAGCAAAGGTGGCCGCCGGGTACAGGGCATCTAACCAACCCTCAAGGAGGTAGACCAAATGAACGGCGGCAAGGGAATCTACGTGGGCGGAACCCTGATCTCGATCCTCATCTCGCTAGCCCTATACTTCTCAGGTAAGCGCGAGACGGCGATCTTCGTAGGACTTTGGGCCCCGACCATCCTCAACCTTGGCCAGAGCCTACTGGAAGAGGACTAGCCCACAGCACCGGTATTTCTGACTAGTGCTCCGGATGGCATCCTAGGAAACGGGACTATGACAACCCCGCCCCATCTGAGCGGGGACGCGACCCCTCAAGTAGTGGACCCGGCAACCTCTCCGGTAGAAAGGCGTCTACCGCTTTGGGAGGAGCCCTCTATGTTCGCCTTGTCGCGTTTGAAGGAAGCGGGGGTGCGGCTCTCCGAGCGTCGCTTCGAAGTCGGGGAGGCGATCTACACCCGCGGGGACCCCGACCGCCACCTCTACTTCCTCACAGAAGGCGCGCTCAAGCTCTACAAGGACTACGGGGGCCACAAAGAGGCCATCGTGACGCTGCTAGAGGAGGGTAACGTCTTCGGCGAGCCCGCGCCCCTAGTTCGCGGCACCCACCGCGACTCGGCCGAGGCCGCGGTCCGTTCTCGGGTAGCCTCTGTAGGCAAGGCGGCCTTGGAGCATCACCTGCGGCGGGATCCTAGGCTCACCTTAGCGCTACTCTTCGCCTACGCGCAGTGGGTACAGCGACGCGAGCGGACGATCGTGCGGCTGGCTCACCGGGACAACCGGTCCCGGCTGGCCTCTTCGTTGTCGGAGTTGGCCGACCGATTCGGGGAGCAGAGGGAGGGGGCGGTCGCCATTGAGGTACCCCTGACGCACCGCACGCTCGCCGACATGGCCGCCTCCTCGCGCGTGGGCGTTTCCAAGGAGATGGGCCGGTTTCGCCGGGAGGGCCTTATCGAAAGGGGGGCAAAGGGCCGGATCGTCGTGCTCGACAAGCAAAGGTTGGCCGGGATAACCCGAAGCAGGTAGTTCCCAGGAAGGCTTATTCACCGGAGTGCCTGGAAGGTTTATTCTCGGAAGTTCGGATGCAAGATCCTGCATAGAGCCGGTCCCATAGCGCCATAAAAGCCCGATAGCCCCAGACCGGTACCTACGGCCGATCCCTATATGTTGTGGTGCTGAATAAAGTTGCGCTATCTTGGATGCCGGGGTGCTGAGAATGGACAACGGTGTAGAGGAGGTATCCAAATAATGGGATCTGATTTTGTTGCACTCTGGGCCTTTAGTATTCGGAACACCTTAGAAAAGGTGATCAGAGAGTACTTGCCTGCTCACCTTCGCCAATGGCCATTATTGCAGAGCTTCAATTTCGAAGGGTATCAGGTGGATGCTGATCACGTTGTCATTGTCTTACGTGACAAGTTGTCTGGTATGCCTGTTGGAGGAGAACTTAGTCCGTTCCCCTATACAGATTATCCCCTTCTTCCCCAAACTACTGAGGGCGTAGAGCGCTGGCTATCGTATCTGATTGAACGATTCTCTCTAAGACATGAAGATATGGGTATGGTGTTACCAATTCATGATTCGGGAGAGCACAGCACTCCCATTGACTACACATTGTTTTCAGATGATGAGAAGGAGTTTTGGGCTTATCAGCTCCAATTCTGGATCTCTAGGCAGCAATCTACCCTTCAAATACCTGAGCCTGACGAGGCGACTCCGCAGCAGCCAACTCAGATTACTTACAACCTATCCGGCACCAACGTCAGAATGAACATCAACTCATTAGATTCTTCCGTGAATGTTGTTGATCAGGCCCCATCAGAAGTTTTCCAGCAGCTTCTGGCGGCAGTACAAGACCCAACAGCAGACCCCGAGTTCGTTGCCAAAATAACCACAGCTATCGAGGATATGAAGCAAGATTACGGCACTGAGCGCTTCCTCGAACGCTACACGTCGTTTATGGCGATTCTTGCCGATCATATGCAAGTTTTCGGAGTCGCCGTAGCTCCTTATCTACCTGTGTTGACGCAATTATTGTCCTCTCGCTGAGGCGTTCCCAAAGTTCTCATTTTTAGGCTTCTCTGAAGTTCGCAGAAGGCCGATTACCCGAAGTAGGAGTGGGCTACCATCTGGCCGCATTCGCTCCACTATCCGCAGTGCCTTCCTGCGCGGGTTGTAAGCATTGACATTCACAATGTTGGCGCCTTCCTGCACAGGCTGGAACCATGGAGGCCAACAGCCAGATCCCGCATAGGCATAGCCATTCGATCGCCATTCGCCTCCCTCTGGGGTTCGCGCCAGCCGCGCGCGAGGTTCGCGCCAGCCGCGCGCTCGTCGGGATGTAAAGGTCTACGTTGGCAAACTTGGAAGGGTAATAAGGTGAGGGTAATTGCGCCCCTTCCTTCGCACGGGCGCGCACGCGCGCGAGGGCTCCCACGCCAGCTCGCCGGGTTTCTTCCGCCGGCGCCGGTGCTCCCTCGCATCGAACATGCGAAGCTCGGATCGCACGCCTCTCGAGAGTTGCCAAAACCTTTCAGAACCAGGTCCCTTTTTGCTCATCAATATTCACGGGGACAGGGCGGGGATGTTCAACCCCATGATGTTCAATGCAAGGCCCTGGTCCGCCTGGCTCCCGAAGCGCTCCGGTAGGAGCCGGTCGAGGGCGTAAACCTTAGCTTTCCTTGGCATCACGCCGCCTCCCAGAGGAGCCTCGCGAACAGCACCACGGCGATGATGCCGAACAACAGGAGCGAGACCCCGAAGGCCCAGACGGCCGCCCAGGCCCGATTCAGGACCGCCGGCACGTACAGGCACGCGGAGGCCGCCGCGGCGAGGAGCGATACCGCGAACATGATCTCGTCTCGCGCGGCGGCGCTCACGCTGAACCCCCCACCGGCGGCAGGGCCCTAGTGATGCGTCGCCGCTCCTCTTCCTCTGCCAGAAGGTCCTCTTTGTAGACGGCCAAGTTCAAGTGCGTCTTGATCGTGGCGTCTAGGAGCCCGGCCAGTACGTCCGGCGGTAGGGCCTCCAGTTGGCACGTCGCCTCGCCCTGCCAGTTTTTTGTACGGCTGTCGGTACTCTTGGGGGGCGCCGTGGGTAGGTTGAACCGCTCGATCTGCTCTGGCTTCAGCGCCACCCGCTCGAAGACGGTGACCTCCTCAGGCTCTTTGTGCGGGACGTCCCTGGCGAGGAACGCGTAAATGTCCTCGACCAAGCCGTCGTTGAAGATGCTCTCGCCGCTCGGATCGTAGTCGCCGAGGTGCAAGATGATGGTCCGCCTACCCCGGTAGACGAACGAACGCCAGCAGGTCTCTTTGAGCTGGTACTTGGCGGAGACGCTGTCGAAGCCGCTGCAGGAGTAGACCGGTATGCTGTAGGGCTCGCACACCCTCTCCAGCTGCGGCATCATGCCGGCCGCCTCGCAGTAGACGCGGATGTCCATCTTTTGGCGGGTGAGCTTGTCACGCTTGTAGGACTTGCCCTGGTCGTGGATGCGCTTGTAGAAGGCGTTTTCGTCGGCGTAGTGAGCGTGGTCCATGACCGAGATGCCATCGTCCCGGATGTAATCGAACGGTATCATCTCGGCTCGCTTGGCACGGGTAAGGTGCTCGCCGAGGTTGTTCGCGGCCCTCTCGGTCTTCGGGTAGCCGTAGGCCGCCACCATCCGGTAGAAGATTTGCCGCGCGGTCAAGGGTAGGTGTTCGCGATACTCCCCGAGGATCTGCTTGACCTGGAACATCAGTTGAGTGGTCTTCTTCTGCGGCCTCCAGGGTGCATAGCCCTTGGGGCGCTTGTGAGTGTGCTCCCGCTCAGGAGCGAAATCCTGTAGACCGCCCAAACCGAGCCGTACGGGGACGTCTTTGCCGCCGTACTCGCCCTTGCCCGTGAACGTAAACGCGGCCTCACGCGTGGCTTGTATGTCTTTGAAGAGTCGAATCTTGCGCCGCAGCTCCTCGTTGGGCTTCGCGCTCGCTGTACCTCCGGGCACGACGACAGGTTTCCCGTACGCATCGTGCAGAACCCCGGTCAGGTAGTCGAGGGCCAATCGCTTGGCCACGCGCCTGCCCTGCCCCAGATCCAGCGCGCCAGCGGGGTGGGCGTGGAAGGAACCCGGTGCCGGAACGCTGTGGCGCGGTCGGGCACCGTGCGTTTCTGCTGCCGCGCCGGCACGGTACTCGGGGGAATCGGCGTACACGAAACTCGCGCTGATTTGGGACACGAGGTCTTGGATCGCACCCTCGAAGTCGTTT
>JAJKHV010000025.1 GCA_021154855.1 Solirubrobacterales bacterium | reverse complement strand
GTTGACGATCGAGAGCGACTGCCACTCGAGCTTCTGCACCCGCTGCAGGCGCGGGACGATGCGGCGCCCGTAGACGTTGAACGACCAGAACAGGAAGGGCAGGACGATCATCGCGACCAGGGCGATTTCCCAGTCGATCAGGACCGAGATCACGAACATCCCGATCAGCGTCAGCCCGGCCTCCAGCAGCGGCGGGATCACCATCACGACGGTGCCGACCGAGGCCGCCTGCAGGTTGATCTGACTCATCAGCGCCCCGCTCTTACGGCGGTCGTGGAAGGTCAGCGAGAGCCTCTGAACGTGAGCGAAGAGGTCGCTGCGCAGGTCCAGCACCATGTTCTGCTCCATCCGTGCCCCGAGGAAGTGGTTCCAGACGGTGAAGCCGTTGCCGACGACGATGATCAGGAAGCGGGCGAGGATCATCGAGACGAGGACGACCCAGGTGGTCGGGTCCGATCCGAAGACGGTGCGGACGATGCCGGTCGGTTCGGTGTCGTGAAGGACCTCGTTGAGGATCACCGCCAGCGGCCATGGCTCGGCCAGCCCGAGCGCCGCGGCAAGCACGGTGAGGACCAGCAGCCAGATCAGCGAGCGGCGGTACGGGGCCAGGTACGGCCGCGCCCGCGGCAGTGCCTTCCAGAGATCCCAGGCACCGGCCTTGGGCCGCTTGGACCCATCCGCGTCCGCCGTGCCGGTCCCGCCGAGCTGGCTCCGCATCTTCAACGGGCCCATCCCGGGGCTCACTGCCTCACCTCGTCGCGCACAGCGTCGATCTCGGTGTCGGCATCGGCGCCTCCAAGCGGGACCGCCTGGACCCGGGGCGGGCGCCGGCGGTCCTTTTGGGCGGACACGGCCCAGCGCAGGCGTTCGAGCTCGGCCAGCGCGAGGTTCATCGCGGTCCCGGTGCCCTCGAGCCCGAGCCCGATCAGCAGCAGCAGGGCGGAGCCGATCGCAATCGCGAACTGGGGCCGGCCGCTGCCGGCGGCGTAGGCCGAGAGCGCGAGCAGAGCCGAGGCGACGGCGACCCCTCGGGCCGAGGCCCGCGGCAAGATCCGGACCCGCAGTAGCTGCCTGCCGGAGCCGTGCTCCTCGACCGCCGTGCGGATTTTGACGCCGCCGAGCGGGCCGGCGCGCAGCTCCAGATCCCAGCGGTCGAAGGGTCCGCCGCTGCGGACATAGCCGCCCCGAGAGGCAAGGGAGTCCTGCAGGAGCTGGACGAAGGCTCCCGGCTCGCGCCAGGATTCGCTCCAAACCTCGATCGTGCGCGGGCGGGGCAGGCTCGCGCCCGGCGGTAGCCGCCGCCGCCACGGGGAGAGTCCGTTGCGGAGCCGGCCGGCGAGCCGGGCCACCGGCTGCAGGAGGAACAGCGTCGCGGTCAGCTCGCGGCGTTGGAAGGTCCCGAAGACGGAGCGACCGGGGACCCGCGGGTGGGCCTGCCAGCCGCTGAGCACGGCCCGCCCGAGAACCGCGAGCACGGCCGCCAGAAAGGGCGGGGCCGCGAGCAGCAGCGGCGCCCAGAGGGTTCCAAGTGCCGCGACGCAGCCCAGCGCGGCGATGACGAGGAGCACCTCGGGGGCGAGCAGGAGGTTGCCGAGACGTCCCGGCGCCGGCTCGTAGATCGACTGGAAAAGCCCGCCGCCCCAGGTTCCGTAGCGGACCATCCGGCGCCGACCGGGGGTGCGGCTCGCCGGCGAGCCGTAGATCCGGCCCGACCAGCGCGAGGAGCCGGCGCGGTTGTAGCGGCTCGGCCACTTGCGCTCCAGCAGCGCCTCGGCCTTGCCGTAGCCATACTGCTGGCGCAGGTAGCGGCGCACCGAGTCGCGGCGGCGGTGCATGACCACGGCCCCGGCGCTGAACCCCAGCGTCCAGCCGGCCTCCTGCAGGCGCCAGCAGACGTCGACGTCGTCCCCAGCCACCCGGAAGCGCTCGTCAAAACCGCCGATCTCCTCCAGGGCCGATTTGCGGAAGGCCATGTTGCAGCCGGGCACGTGCTCGGCCTCGCGGTCGGAGATGAGAACGTGGATCGGCCCCCCGGGCGCCGCCGCCACGCACTCGGCGACGAGGCCGTCGTCGGGTGGGATGTTTGGGCCGCCGGTCCCAGCGTGGCCGTCGGCCCGCAGCGCCGCCGCCACGTAGTACAGCCAGTCGGGGTCGGGATAGGCGTCGTCGTCGAGGAAGGCAACGATCTCGCCACTCGCCGCCGCGATCCCGGCATTGCGGGCGGCGCTGAGGCCGCGATGGTCGGTCGCCACCACCCTCGCCCCCCGCTCGTCGGCGATCTCCCTCGAGGCGTCGCTGGAACCGTCGTCGACCACGATCAGCTCGAACCGCGGATAGGTGAGATCCCCTGCCCGGGCGAGGCACTCCGACAGCGTCTGGGCGCCGTTATGGGTGCAGACGACCACCGAGACCCGGGGCCAGGGTCCGGCTGTGGGGAACGGCGCCTCGGCGTAGGCCTCTCGAATCGCCTCCAGCGACGGCTTCGGCCGGCGCTCGCGATCGACCAGCCCGAAGTCCCAGTCGAGCACCTCGTGCCCGCCGCGGTGCCACTCGTCGGTCCAGGAGAAGACGAAGACGCCGGCGGCACCGGTCGCGAAGGCGTGCCGGACCTGCCAGCCGAGCACCTCCGCCTGGACCTCCTCGCCGTTGCGGCGGCTGTCGATCCCGACCTCCGTGACCAACAGCGGCCGATCGCCGGAGAGGTTCTGCAGGCGCGCAAGGTAGGCCTCGAACACCTCCTCCCGCTCGAGGAAAACGTTGAAGGCCGCGAGGTCGAGGAACGGCAGCTCCAGGTACTCGGTGGAGGGGTAGTTGACGTAGGTGAAGAGACCCTCGGGGTCCGCCGCCTTGGCCTCCCGGTAGAGCTGCTCGAGGAAGCGCTCGGTCCTGCTCTTACCGTGCCAGCGCACAATCGGCGCCGGAATCTCGTTGCCGAGGGCGTAGCAGAGGATCGCCGGGTGAGCCTCGCATCCACGCACCTGGCGGCCGACCTCGGCGACGATGGCACGAGCGCGGTCGGGGTCGTCGAGGAAGGTGACATGCTGCTCCCAGGCGAGCCCGACCATCACCTTCAAGCCGAGCTGATTGGCGAGGTCGAGCAGCCAGAGCGGCGGCGGCACGTAGGTGCGCAGCGTGTTGGCCCCCGCCTCCACCATCGCCTCGAAATCGCGGCGCACCGTCTCCAGCGGCGGGAACGGGTGACCTCCCGAGGGCTGAAAGGTGCCGTAGGTGACCCCGCGGACGTGCAGCTTGCGACCCTCGTTGAGAATCGATCGACCGTGAATCTGAAATCGCCGGGTAGCCATGGTTCTCAACAGCGGACGGCCGCCGACCGTACTGAGAAATTCCGCTATTTCCAGCCAATTGGACGAATGCACAAACATCGCCTTCTAACCGGTTTTCGAGGCCTGGCAGCGGCTACAGCTCGAGCTCGGATGGCGCCCCGCAACCGACCGCGAGCACGGACTCAGGGAAACGCTCATCGCTGTGCGGAACCAGCGACGCTCGCGTAGCGAAACAGCAGAACTGCCGGGGTTGACAGCGACGAGGGCATCGTCGACATCGCCAGAAATCGTATGCAGTCCCTGGTGAGGCTCCAGCCCACCGGACAACTAGCCGCGACGGCGAATTTAGGAGTAGGCTCGCCGCCGGTGAGCCGGGAAGACTGGTCGGCAAGGATCGCCCATGAGCCAGGCCATAACAACTTCCCCAAGAGGCCGCATCAGCAGCGCGCCACCGGCGCCCCGGCCGCGCTCGCAAAGCGTTTTGGCGCTCGCCGCCCTCGGGGTCGTTTTCGGCGACATCGGGACCAGCCCGCTCTACGCGATGCAGGCGATCTTCACCGGCGACCATCCGGTGCGAGCCACCCCGGCAGATGTCTATGGGGTGATCTCCCTGGTCGCTTGGTCGCTGACGCTGATGGTCTCGATCAAGTTCGTCGTCTTCGTCATGCGGGCCGACAACGAGGGCGAGGGCGGGGTGATGGCGCTGTACTCGCTGGTGCGGCGAACGACGATCGAGCGACCGGCGGTCAAGGGCGGCCTGCTTGCCGCCGGGGTCATCGGCGTCGCGCTCTTCTTCGCCGACGCGATGATCACTCCGGCGATCTCGGTGCTGTCGGCCGTCGAAGGTGTCGAAGTGGCGGCGCCGAGCCTCTCATCGATCATCCTTCCCGTGACGATCGGGGCCCTGGCGCTCCTCTTCGCGATCCAGCGACATGGGACCGCCGCGATCGGCCGGCTCTTCGGGCCGATCATCCTCCTCTGGTTTGCCGCCATCGCTACTGCCGGGGTCGCGGAGATAATTCGCAACCCTGCGGCTCTGAAGGGCCTCGCGCCCACCTACGCGGTTGAGTTCTTTGCCAACCACCCGCTGACCGCCTTCCTCTCACTCGGCGCCGTCGTTCTCGTCTTCACCGGTGCGGAGGCCCTCTATGCCGACATGGGCCACTTCGGGAGAACCGCGATCAGCAGGGCCTGGTTCTTCGTCGCATTCCCCGCCCTGATAGCCAACTACATCGGCCAGGCCTCACTGATCCTCCAGACGCCCAGCGCCGTCTCGAACCCGTTCTACCTCCTCCTGCCGGAGTGGTCGCGCGTGCCGATGATCGTGCTGGCGACCTGCGCGACGCTGATCGCATCCCAGGCGGTCATCTCCGGGGCGTTCTCGGTCACGCGCCAGGTCGTCCAGCTCGGCTTCCTGCCGCGCATGACGATCAGGCACACCTCGGCCGAGACGATCGGTCAGGTCTACCTGCCAGCGGTTAACTGGACGCTCTTCGTCCTCGTCGTCGGGCTCTGCCTGGGGTTCGGTAGCTCCGGGAAGCTGGCGACCGCCTACGGCATTGCGGTCATGGGGACCCTGCTCATCGACTCGATCCTCTTCCTCGTCGTGGCGCGGACGCTCTGGGGCAAGCCGCGCTCGCTGATCGCGTTCGGAGTGCTCTCGTTCGTCCTGCTCGACCTGCTGTTCCTCGGCGCCAACCTGCCCAAGATCGCCGAGGGGGGCTGGTTCCCGATGCTGGTCGGCATGGCGATCTTGCTGCTCTTCACGACCTGGCATCGAGGACGCGAGCTGCTCACCGCAGAACGGACGCGGACGGAGGGCGCGCTGCCCGACTTCATCGACGAGATGCACCGGGAGGAGTTCGCGACCCGGGTCCGGGCAACGGCCGTCTTCCTCAAGCCCTCGAAGAAGACGACGCCGCTGGCGCTCCGGGTCGCGCAGACCCGGCTCCGTGCCATCCCCGAGGAGGTCGTGATCCTGACTGTCGAGATCGGGAACGTGCCGAGCGTCCCCGACGAGGAGCGCGCAGAGCTCGATCACCTCGGCAACCCAGACGACGGCTTCTCACACCTGACCCTGCGCTATGGCTACATGGACAACCCCGACGTTCCGAGGGGGATCAACGTGGCGCGGGATCAGGGGCTCGCGGGCTTCAACCCGTACCACGTCACCTATTACCTCTCGCAGATTGCCCCGGTTCCCTTCGGCGACCAGGGCATGGCGCATTGGCGCAAGGACCTCTTCTTGGCAATGAATCGCAACGCCGCGAGCCCCGTCGGCTACTTCAACCTCCCGGCGGAGAAAGTCGTCGCCCTCGGCGGCCAGATCCGCTTCTAGACGGCGACCTTCACGGCAGCACCCGCACCTCGACGAACCGATAGCCGCCAGCAGGAGTTCGACTCGATCAAGCAGAAGGCGCTTGCCTAGACGCCGCTCTCTACAGCGAGGCGCCCGTCTCGCTGGGCAGCTAGCAGCACCTCGTAGTCGATTTCGTTCTGATCTGCGTAGGCCTCGGAGAACTCGGCGATCGCGCGGTCGAAGGTGTCGCTCTTGCCCAGGTAGGCAGCGATCTTCTGCCGGTCGCCGGTACGGGCGTGGGCGCGGGCAAGGCTCCACCCGCAGAGCCCCGCGTAGCCGGCCATCGTCTCCGGCTGCATCGACTCGATCTCTGCCGAGCCCTTGCCGTCCCAGAGCTGGCGGACGTAGAAGTCACGCCTCTTGCCGTCAAGACCCTCTGCCGTCAGCCAGCCGAGGAGGACGTCGCTTGCCGCCTGCGTCAGCCGTTGGCCCGCGACCACCCTGTGGCCGTGATGACGGAAGCTGCTGGCGCCGGCGAACGGCTCCAGAACAGAAGGCCCGGCTTCCTTGATCTGCAGGAAGAGCGGGTCGCCGTCGTCGCGGCCCAGCAACAGCGCGATGAAGGCCCTGGTGCCGACGCTGCCGACCCCCACGACCTTGTGCGCTGCATCGACGTAGTGGTAGCGCCCGGCAAGCACCCTGGCCTGGTCGTCGAGGGTCCCCCGGTACTCGTCCAACAGGCGCATCATCCGGGCGGCAATGTCGGCAACCTCCTGGCCTTCGCGCTCGGCCAGCTCGCCGATCGGGAGCAAGAGCGGCGGGCGGCTGGCGATCCGGAGCTCGCCGTCCCGGGTCTCGGTGAGCTTTGCGAGCGCTCGCAGACTGCCCTTGTTGCGGGCTTTGGCGACGTTCTTCTCGAGCCGGCGCCGATCCTGCTTCGTCATCTTCGCTTGCCAGCGACCGACGATGTCATCGACGGCCAAGCGTGAGTACCAGACGTCGATCTCGTTCATCGCGGCGAACTCGGCCATCGCGGTCCGGTAGCTGCTCACGCCTGCCAGGACAGCGGCCTCGCGCTCTGGTCCCTTGAAGCCGCAATCGCGAGCGCCAATCGCGACGCTGGCGGCAAGCCGCTTGACGTCCCACTCGAACGGGCCGGGCAACGTCTCATCGAAGTCGTTGACGTCGAAGACGAGCTGGCGGTCCGGCGCCTGGAAGACACCGAAGTTCGAGAGGTGTGCGTCACCGCAGAGCTGCACGCGCAGGCCAGAGTCGGGGCTCGCGGCCAGGTCGGCGGCCATGATCGCGGCGGCACCCCGATAGAAGGTGAAGGCGGAGGCGAGCATGCGCCCGTAGCGGACGGGGACCAGCTCGGGAACCCGGGCCTCGTCCTGCTCGGCGAGGACCTCGAGCGGACCCACTCTGTCGGGTCCCGGCTCCCAGTTGGCGTGCGAGGAGCGGGGAACGACCTTCCTCGCCTTCTTGCCCCCGGCCGCAGCCTCTCGAGGAGAGTGCCTGGCGGCAGAGGTGTCCTTCTCGGTGCTCGCGCGCATGTGGGGTCTTTCAGAGAAAGAGGCGCTCGCGGTCAATCGCGCCTTGGGCGGCAAGTATCCCTCTGACGCCTGCTTCGAGGGGGGCTTCTGTCATCGGCGTCGAATCAGTCAAGCGCTGGGTTTCACAACGCTGGCACTGTTGACGGACCGAGCGATGCTGCTTGGTCGACATTCGCTCGGTCGCCGAGGGAAGGCGTGCCGACTAGGAAAGGAATCCATATGAGGGGTGCTGGCCGAGCCGCTTTCGTCGCCATCCTGCTCTTGATCGCGGGCACGCTCAACGTCATCTACGGCATTGCTGCAATCGGCGATGCCAACTTCTTCGTGGACAACACGCGATACGTGTTCTCCGGCCTCAGCACCTGGGGCTGGATCACCGTCATTCTGGGAGTCGTCCAGCTCTGCGGTGGATTCTCTCTGCTCGCCGGCAACCCATTTGGGCGGGTCATCGGGCTGATCGCCGCCTCCCTGGGCGCAATCGGAGCCCTCCTCGCGGTTGGCGGCGCCTTTCCGTTCTGGTCGCTGGGGATCTTCGCCCTCTGCGTGATTTGCATCCACGGCCTCGTCGTCTACGGCGAGGACGAGCCCGTAAGCCGGGCCTGAACGCCTCAGAGGAGCTCGGCCGATGCTGCCGGGCTCCTCTACCTGCCTAGCCGAGCAGCTTGGCCTTCTGGGCCGCGAACTTCCCGTGGAAGCCCGATGACGCTAGCGAGTCGCTCGATCTAACCACGCAGATCAATGCCTGATCGAACTGCTCAAACGCCTCAACGACGACGACCCATCAAGGGTCAGCTCACTCCATCCTCCGACAGTACCTCGACCGGCGGAGGACTATGGCCCTTCGTCTGAAGGCCATCACGTGCTGCTCGTACCCATAGCCATTCCTCAACGTGCTTAAGCCGCCGCTTGGGAATTGGGTGCTCATTTGGCACCGGCAGGTATCCGAGGCCTCGTCCTTGGCCGAGCCGCTCTCCTCCTTTTGACAAGCGATCTCGCCAGGTCTTTGGTCGCCGTTCCTGGCGTCTCTGCTCATGCTGACGTAGAGCTCGAGCAAGTGGCTCCCCATTGCCTGACACACAAGCGAAACGATCAGCGTCGTACTCCGCCGTCCTCCAGCCCAATCGCAAGACAACCCACGCCAGCCAGCCGGGAAGTGCGGCAATGGTAAAAAGCACTCGCTTCGCTGAACGCATGATTATGTGGATTCCACCTCGACCCGGCATGCTTGGTCGCCTGCAAACGCGCTCGTCATAGTAGAAATATGGCCACAGGTAAAGATAGGAGAGACCGAGCGGGTGGAGATGGTGTAGGCGGTGATGCCCAACCTCATGTGCCAGAATTCCGGGAAGATTGTCTTTATCCTCGAGAGCGGCTCTCGTGAGTGTGATGTTCTTTCGGCGCCCTATCGACGGCGCATTCATCTCTTCGCTATCTACCACACGTAGCCGCTCTTTTTCCCAGTTGGTGAGTTGGCCAAGCAAGCCGAGCTCTTCTAGTCCTTCAACGCTGCTCCTCTCGATTGTCTTCTCGCGAAGAATTCGGCTGCTGAGCAGCTCACGCATGAGACCCCGCGATGACACCAGCGGAATAATCGCCATCCAGACGACGGTGGGGAGTGCGATCCAATAGGAGGGTACGTGGCCCACCAACTCGATGCTATTTAGGCCCGAAACAATGGCGATTCCTAGTGGCCAGGAATAGAACGGCGCCGAAATAAAGCCAACGGCAAGGAAAATAGAATAGAGCCGTAGGCGCATACGGACACGCTGGCGAACCGTCGGCTGACGTTCTTCAGGTTCGGTCGTGTAGTCGCGGAGCCTCTCATAGCAGGAGCGAAAGTAACCCAACAGCGTGAGCAAGATAGTTAGGTTGATGACTAGCGCGGCTGGAACCAGCCAGTGACGCGACGGGTCATGTGCGTGCGTGTGCAAGTAGAAGGGCAGTCCCATAGTAACGGCAGCAATTTGAAATCCAATGAAGACGCTGGCGATGGCGAGGTATCGGTGATGCCCGCCGACCAGGCGTGAGGGCACATTTCCGCCCTCCCTCAGCCAACCCTCCCAGCGCAACGGTCTCTGAGCGCCGTTAGCAAGCATGGAATTTATGCGACCCTCGAGTCCGGCGATGTAGTGTCCCGCGCGGGCCCCGCGCTCATACTCGCCCATCCAAATTATTGCTGAGAACAGCACCACGAGCGGAACGAGAGCGAGGGACACCGCCCACCCGAGATATCTGTCACCGTGGTGCTGTGCCGCAAATCCGATGAGTACCACACAGCCAGCGACGCCGTAGCGGAGGGTAGTGAGCTGGCCTTGCAATGCGGCAAGCTCCTCCTCACGGACCGTGCGGTACTCCTCTAGCGCCAGAGCGGCATCCGGAGGAATAGCGTAGTCGCGGACTTTCGGAGTGTCGCTAGTCGTCATTAAATACGCTCGAGTCGACGCGGTCGTCGGTAGATGAGGTGCGTCATTCTCGTGGCACCAGCAGCGTCGCCGTGACACGAGGCCGACTTCCCCCTGCACCGTTCTAGGAACCTAGAGTGTACCGAAAGAAGTACAGCCCGGGAAATGCGGGAGGAAACGTTCGATCGGACGCCCGACCACCTCCCCGGTGGTTACCGCGAACGGGCGGTGCGAAAATCGACTTCACATGGCCCAGCTGATCTCTATCTCCGTTACGCGATTCGCGGCTGACCCGCGACCTCTGGGCAGGCTGCTCGGCAATCAGGTCCGATTTAGGCAGCGACCGGCACGCGTGCCTCCTCGCCGTCGTGCCCCGCGACGGGCCGCTGAGCGGCTCCACGGCCCTTCCTGTCGGGAAGCGCCAGGCGGCAGATCTTCTTGACAACGCTGCCGAACTGCTTCCCCAGCGGGCCGACGTTGTAGGGGATGCCGTAGCGCTCGCAGATCTCTCGCACCTCGGCCGAGATCTCGGCGTAGCGATTGGCCGGCAGGTCCGGGAACAGGTGGTGCTCGATCTGGAAGCTGAGGTTGCCGGCGAGGATGTGGAAGGGACGGCTGCCGCTGAGGTTCGCTGAGCCGAGGAGCTGGCGGTAGTACCAGGCGCCGCGGCTCTCGTCCTCGGTCTCCTCCTCTGTGAACTCGTGGGTCCCTTCCGGGAAGTGCCCGCAGAAGATGATCGTGAACGACCAGACGTTGCGGACCAGGTTCGCGGTCGCGTTGCCGGCCAGGGGGAAGGGGAAGAACGGGCCGGACAGCGCCGGGAAGATCACGTAGTCCTTCAGGGTCTGGCGGCGGACCTTCTTCCAGATCCCCTGGAGCAGCTTGCGCTTGTCGGCGAGCTTCGCCTCACCGGTCGTCAGGCGCTCGACTTCGAGGTCGTGCACGGCCACTCCGTATTGGAAGAGCAGCGCCAGCAGGGTCGCGTAGGCGGGATTGCCCAAGTAGTAGGGCCTCCAGGGCTGGTCCTCTGACATGCGCAGTACCCCGTAGCCGATGTCGCGGTCCTTGCCGACGATGTTGGTGTGGGTGTGGTGCATGTAGTTATGCGAGTGACGCCACTGGTCGGCCGGGCAGGCGTTGTCCCACTCGAACTGCTTGCCCGAAAGCGCCGGGTCGTTCATCCAGTCGTACTGACCGTGCATCACGTTGTGGCCGATCTCCATGTTGTCGAGGATCTTGGAGAGCGAGAGGGCGGCCGTGCCGGCGATCCAGGCCGGCGGAAAGACGCCCGCCCAGAGCAGGCCCCGTCCGGCAACCTCGAGCCCGCGCTGGGCGCGGACCACCTTGCGGATGTAGTTGGCGTCGCGCTCGCCCCGGTCGGCGAGGACGCGCTGGCGGATCGCGTCGAGCTCCTCTCCGAAGCTCTCGATCTGCTCCGGCGTGAGGGGAATCTGGCTTTTGGTTGTCGTGCTCATCTTGTTGCCTTTCGTGGAAGTCGGTTCAAAGATCGATGACGAGGTCGCCGAGCGGAGCGGAAACGCAGAGCTGGATCGCCTCGTCCGGTGCAGCGGAGACCTCTTCGGTGAGCAGGTTCTTGACCGTGCCGCTCACCTTGCGGCAGGTGCAGGTGTGGCAGATCCCCATGCGGCAGCCCGACTCCGCCGGGACGCCGGCCTTCTCCGCCTGCTCCAGGATCGAGGCGCCGCTGTTCTCGACCTCGAGGTCGGAGCCGGCGAATCGGATCGAGCCCGTTCCGGGCTCCCCGATCGGGAGCAGGCTTGGGGGAACGAAGCTCTCGACGTGCAGCCGTTGCTCGAGGCCGTTGGCCCAGGTGCCGCGCACGGCGTCGAGAAGGGCGGGCGGGCCGCAGGCGAAGGTCTCGGCATCGGCGAAGCTGGGATCGGCCTGAGGAAGGTGGGTGGGGCTGAAATGGCCATCGAGCTCGCCGGCGCCTGGGGCTCGGGTGTAGGAGCGGGCCAGCCGGAAGTTCGGCTTCTCGGCCGCCATCCGGTCGAGCTCCTCGCGGTAGATCGTGCGATCGGGATCGGGTGCGTACTGGATCAGCGCAATCTGTCCCGCGTATTCCTCCGCGCAGAGGGTGCGAAGGATCGCCATCAACGGAGTTATGCCGCTGCCGCCGCCGATCAGGAGGATCGAGTCGGGGCGCGAATCGGGAAGGTGGAAGTCGCCATCGGCCTGTGAGAGGCCGATCACCAGGCCCGGCCGGGCTTGATCTGCGAAAAAGTTCGACACCAGCCCGTCGGGATGGCGCTTGACCGTGATCTCCAGCTCGCGACCGGCGTCCTCTGGGGAGGCCGGCGAGTAGCAGCGCGTGTGACGCACGCCGGCGATCTCGACCGAGACCTGTACGAACTGGCCGGCCCGGAAGCCTCTCCAGGCTCGATTGGGACGCAAGCTCAGAGTGACGCTGTCGTCGGTTCCACGGCTGACGGCGACCACCTCGGCCCTGCACTCGCCGGTCACCATCGTCGGGCTGATCTGCTCGAGGTAGCCGTCGATTCCGTGCGGCCCGGCGATCAGGTCGAGCAGCCCGCGGCCGGGAATGGTACGGCGAGACGGCGCTGCAGCTGTGGTTGTCGGGCTCATTGCTCTCCTCCTCCGGGTTGGCGTTCAGCAGCAATACCCGTGACGGAGGACAACGTAACACCAAATGCCGTCACGTCAACCAGCGCGCCGTCTTTCAGTGATAGGTTTCACACATGGCGTCGGCAACCAAGCACCACGAGAACGATCTGACGATCGAACAGCTCGCCGCGGAGACCGGCATGACCGTCCGCAACATCCGCTCGCACCGTGCTCGGGGGCTGCTGCCCGCCCCTGAGGTGCGCGACCGCGTCGGCTACTACGGGCCCGAGCACCTCGACCGGTTGCGGATGATCCAGGAGCTGCAGACCGATGGCTTCAATCTCAAGGGGATCGAGCGGCTTCTGAGTCAGAATCTCGGGCCCGCCGAGCAGTTCCTCTCCTTCAAGCGGGCGCTCGACGAGTTCGACGGCGAGCAGCCCCAGACCTTCACCCGCGAGGACCTGGCCGACCGCTTCGGGACGGAGATCGAGGACGCGCTGAAGCGAGCGATCGATGCCGGGGCGCTGGTCCCGGTCGGGGATGAGCGCTTCGAGGCGCCGTTCCCCTCACTGCTGGACGCCGCCGAGGGCGTCGTTGCGACGGGCGTGCCGCTCGATCACGCCCTCGTCGTGATCGCCAAGGTGCAGAGCCGCTGCAGGTCGGTCTCCCATGAGTTCGTGAAGCTCTTCCTCGAAGACATCTGGAAGCCCTTTGAGGAAGAGGGCTATCCGGAGGAGCGCTGGCCGGACGTCCGCGCCGCGCTGGATCAGCTGCGCCCGCTCTCGCTGCAGGCCTTGGTCGCCGTCTACCGGATGACGATGTCCGACACGGTCGAGAAGGCCTTCGGCAAGCAGCTCGAGCGAATGGCCAAACGGAAGGGCTGAGCCGGACCAGTCAGCTCCTTGTTTACCGTGGGAGGACGGATGAGCGACGTCTCGAGCAAGATCGGCGAGGGCCTCGAACAGTCCTTCCTGATGGCCTATGAGGTCTGGTGGGCGCTGGTGCTCGGCTTCGCGATCTCCGCGATCGTGCAAGCTTGGGTTCCGCGTGAGCGGGTCGAAGGTGCGCTCGCCGGAAGCGGCCCCGGGCCCTTGGCGAAGGCAACCGGCCTCGGCGCCGCCTCCTCCTCATGCTCCTACGCGGCGATCGCGATCGGCAAGTCGCTCTTCCAGAAGGGTGCCTCGGCGGTGACCGCCCTTGCATTCCAGTTCGCCTCGACCAATCTCGTCTGGGAGCTCGGCCTGGTGCTCTGGGTGCTGATCGGATGGCAGTTCGCGCTCGCCGAGTACATCGGCGGGATCCTGATGATCGTCCTGATGGCGGTCCTCGTGCGGGCCTTCATCTCGCCAAAGCTGGAGAAGGCCGCCCGCCGCCACGCACAGGAGGCCGACACCGGCCACCAGCACCACATGGCCGGCGAACAGCTGAGCTGGCGCCGGCGCCTCACCTCCCCTGCCGCCTGGTCAGACGTCGCCCACAACTTCCGCGGCGACTGGCAAATGCTCTGGAAGGAGATCACGCTCGGCTTCCTGCTCGCCGGCTTCATCGGCCTGCTCGGCGATGACTTCTTCAACGCCCTCTTCATCAAGGACGCGCCGCCGGCCGTCGTCGCGATCGAGAACGTGATCGTCGGGCCAATCATCGCCATCCTCAGCTTCGTCTGCTCGGTGGGTAACGTGCCGCTCGCCGCCGTCCTCTGGTCAGGCGGGATCAGCTTCGCGGGCGTGATGGCCTTCATCTTCGCCGACCTGATCGTGCTGCCGATCATCCTCGCTTACCGCAAGTACTACGGCTGGGCCTTTGCTCTGCGGATCGTCGCGCTGATGTTCGTGACGATGGTGATCGCAGCGCTCGTGGTCGACGGCCTCTTCAGCGCCACCAACCTGATTCCGACCGGGACGCGACCGAGCCGCTCCGACATATTCGGCTCGATCGAGCTCGACTACAAGCTGGTCTTGAACATCATCGGCCTGCTGATCTTCGCCGGCCTCTTCTATCTGACCGTCCGCCGCGGCGCCACCGACCCCGTCTGCGGGATGAAGGTCGATCGGGATAAGGCGATCAAGGGCCAGTTCGGCGGCGAGACCTTTTACTTCTGCTCCGAGAACTGCCTTCACGCCTTCCAGCTCGAGCCGGACCGCTATCGCGGCAAGCGGCGCGAGGGACACGAGGCTCACGCCCACTGAGTGCGACGCGGTCGACCGCGGCTTGCGCGCCAGTATTCCGCTGACCCTGCTGATCCTCGGCACCCTGCCGGGAGTCGTCGCCGGCCGGTTACTGCTTTTCGATGTCCCTGCCGGGGCCGCCGATGAGCTTGTCCTTGCCGCCGCCGCCTTTCAAGATGTCGCGGCCAGGGCCGCCGAGCAGCTTGTCCGACGCGCCGCCGCCGAGGAGAGTGTCGTTTCCTGCTCCGCCGTCGATTTTGTCGCTGTCGGCGCCACCGCTCAACGTGTCGCCGAGGTCCCCGCCGGTGATCGAGTCGAAGCCGAGTCCCCCGTCGAAGACGTTTATGTGGCGCCGGGCGCCGATGAACTTGTCGTCGGCGATTTCGGTCGGATCGCTCACCTGGGAGGTGGCATGGATTTCGATTGGGCCCTGGCCGCCGCCGAGGTCGTCTGGCAGCTGTGAGAAGTCGAAGAGGCCGGCAACGATCGACGAAGCCTCGATTCGCTTCAGGTCACGGCAGTAAGCGGGGCCGTTGTCGACATAGAGGCCACTGACGGTGATCTGGCCATCGCTCGCGCAGCGGGGAACGATTTTTCCCTCGCTGGCGGTGACCGTCAACACTCCGTTCGAGAAATTGGCGAAGGCGCTTGCCGTTGCCGGCAGGAGCAGCGCGATCGTCAGCGCAAGGGCCGCAGCCGCCCACCCGAGTGATCCGCCGGAACAACGCCGAATCGCAGTCACCCAGCAAGCCTAGCGGCCGAATCCTGCTCCTTACAACCGTCGTCCCGGATGAAGGTCAGCTGCGCCGACGCAGGCGCACCCGCAGGCCGTCGGGAACCATCGCGAACTTGAAAGCCTCCCTTACCGGCGCTGCGGAGCCGTCGAGCTGCCACTCGAAATCCCTGGCGATCGTTGCCAGGGCTGCCTTTGCCTCGAGCAGGGCGAGGTTGCGGCCGGGGCAGAAGCGAGGGCCGGCGCCGAAGGCGAGGGATTTGGCGGGACGAGTGTCGTCGCTGTCCTCCAGCCAGCGGTCCGGGTGGAAGCCGCTGCGTCCAGCCGTTGCGATGCCGGCTTGACGGAGAAGCAGGAGGAGACGGGTGCCGGCGGGCATCTGCGTGCCGCAGAGCATGGTGTCCTCGATCGGCTCCACCCCGATCACCGGGGCGACTCCCTTGAGGCGGAGCGCCTCCTGCACAGTTGCCTCGGCGAGGGCCAGCTGCTCGACGCCCTCGTAGGGGATCGGCTTCGTGCCGCTGCCCAGCGCTTCGTCGGCCTCGGCGGCCAATCGCGCCTGCAGCTCGGGCTCCGAAGAAAGCAGCCAGATCGTCCAGCCGAGGGTGTTGGCGGTCGTGTCCTCCCCCGCCAGCAGGATCGTGAAGACGTTGCCGACGATCTCCTCATCGCTGAATGTGCTGTCGGCTCGCTGGGCGGCGAGCATCCCCTCGAGCAGGTTCGGCGGCTCCTCGTAGCGTTTCGGATCGGCCTCCATGCGAGCCCTCGCCTGCTCGATGAAGTCGTCGACTGCCGCTTCCATCGCCGCCAGCGACCGATCCAGCGCGCGGTCGGCCGGCAGGCGAAGCCGGCGCCAGTACGGGATCGGCGCAGAGAGTCGCCGGCCGGTCATCATCAGCACCCGCTGGATATGCCCCTGCAGCTCGTTGTCGCGGCGCTCGAGCGTGTTGAGGTCATGGCCGAGAGCAAGCGCCGAGGTGATGTCGACCGTGTAGGAGGTGAGCTCGTCGGCGATCTCCAGCGGCCGGTCATCGCTCGCCGCCTCCAGCAGCCGCCGCTGCAGCCGCTCCGTCGATACGCGCACGATGTCGAAGTAGCGATGCAGGTTGTGGGTGTTGAGGGAGGTGACGATCAGCCGCCGCTGCCGCCGCCAGTCGTCGCCCTCGGCGATGAACACTCCCGAGCCGTTCATTTCTTCGATGATCTCCCGCTGATCGCGCCAGCGGCGAAAGCCATCGGGGCGATCGCGGAGGATGGCGTTGATCGCGTCTGCCTCGGCGATCACGACGAACGAACGAGGGCCGACGTCGACGCTGAAGATCGAGCCGTGGCGCTGCGCCCATCGCTCGACCGTCAGGTGGAGACGGGTTGGCCGGATCAGCTGGTGCGCGTTGCCGATCAGCGGCAGCCGTGGCGGGCCCGGCAGGTCGGCGATCGTGCCGACACCCTTCTCAGCTGCGGCGCGCGGCGCCGTGGATGAGCTTGGCGCCGTCAAGCGAGGGCCTCCTGGCGCCGTCCGCTACGGGAGTCACGAGGGAGCGGCTCGGCGACCACCAGCCAATCTTCGAGCAGCTCGGCGGCTTCGGGGAGGCCGTCGCCCTCGAGCGCCATCGCCGCACCAAGGGCCTGGGCGCGCTCCTCGACCGGGGCGTCGAGAAGAGTGCGCAAGCCGCGTGCCAAGCTGTCGCGGTCGAGCTTGCGGAAGGGCACATGAGCGCCGACCCCAAGGCGCCGCACCCGCTCCCCCCACCAGGGTTGATCGACGAAGACCGAGCAGACCATGGTCGGCCGGCCGGCGCGCAACGAGGCGATCGTCGAGCCAAGGCCGCCGTGGTGGACGACCGCCCGGCAGCGGGGGAAGAGCAGATCGTGATCCACCGCCCCGACGACGTGCAGATGATCGGGAAGCCTTCGCGCGGCAGCCTCCGAGACACAGTTCTCGCTGATGATCGCGCGCAGGCCGAGCATCTTCGTCACAGCGATGACGTCGGCGAGCAGTGGCTCGGGATCGAGCACCGGCATGCTCCCGAAGCCCAGGAAGACCGGCGGGCTTCCATCCTCGAGCCAGCTCTCCAGAGCCGGCGGAAGCCCCTCGCCGAGGCTCTCGCGCAGCGCCGCGGGCATCTGCCAGGCGCCGGTGATCTTGATGTTCTCCGCCCAATCGGAAGGGCGCGGAAAGAGGCTGCGGCTGAGCGTGTGCAGGATCGGCGCGCCGTGATCGCAGAGGCGGTAGAACGGCGGCCGCGCGCGTGTTGAAAGGCCGAGCTTGGCGCGAAAGGCGCGCACCGGCTTTTCGCTGCTCTTCAGCCAGATCCAGTAAGCCAGCTCGCCGCAGGCCCGGTTCAGCGCCGGCACCCGAAGGCTGCTGCGGGCCATCGTTATCGACGGGTACTGCCGTGACGGCGCCACCGGGTATTGGCAAAGCATCGCCACCGGCACTTGCAGCACCTCGCCCATGGCGACCGCCCGTTCCAGGGTGATCAGCCCGCCGAGAAGGGCCTCGGCGCCCTGCGCCGCAACCTGGAAGGCGTCGTCGAAGGCGGCCGCATGACGGTCGTACTGTCGCGCCATCCCTCGAAATACCTGGATGCCGCTGCCGTTCAACAGCCGCTGCCCGTCGGCGGTGCGCAGCCAGGTTTCGATCGGGAAAGGCAGGGGGACGAAGCGCAGCCCCGCCCGCTCGACGAAACCTTGGGATTCCTCGGGAGCGGCGACCGTGACGTCGTGATCGCGCTTGGCAAGGCGCCAGCCGAGCGCAACCGTAGGCCAGATGTCGCCGCGAAGGCCGTGGGCGAAAAGCGTGAACCTCACGCAACCAGCCTAGGGGCGAATCGAGGCGCCGTCGCTAATAGGTGGCTACTAGGCTTTTGCCTCCAAGCCTTGAGGATCGAGGGCCTCCGCGAGCTCTCCGCGCGCGCGGATGTCCAGCTTGCGAAAGGTGTTGCGAAGGTGGAACTGGACAGCAGCCTGGGTCACGTGCAGGCGCTGGGCGATCGCCCGGTCGGTGAGACCATCGGCTGCCAGCTCCGCGACGCGAAGCTCGCCGACGGTGAGTGACTCGGGGCCACTGAGGAAACGGCGGTCGCGTCGCGGGCGGGCACCGGCGGCGACCAGCTCGGCGTGGGCGCGCTCGGCGTGGGCGGTGGCGCCGCAACGAGTCGCCAGATCCATTCCCAGGCGCAGTGGCTCGCGCGCCGCTGCCCGTGAGCCGTTTCGCCGCAGCAGCGCACCGAGCTCGATCAAGGCCAGCGCATGGTCGAGCCGTCCCTCCGTCTTCGCGAGGGTCGCGACCGCCTCTTCGAGAAGAGCCACGCCCTCGCTCCCACCATCGGCGACGCCGGCTGCGGCCAGCGCCCCACCGATCGCCAGCGGGACTTCCCAGCGCCGTGCCTGGGCGAGCTCGATCGCCGCCAGCTCCCGAGCCTCCTCGCGCTCCCCGGCCCCCGACAGAATCATCGCCAGGCGGACGCGCCAGTTCTGGACCGCCTTCGGAAACTCATCCCCCAACAACGCACCGGTTGCCCGCAGGTCGGCTATCGCCTCCTCGACCCGCCCCTGCGCAAGGCGCAGCTCAGCCCTCGCGGGCAACAGCATCTCCGAGCGGATGGGAAGGGGCTCGGGCATGCGATCGATATAGCGCTGCGCCTCGGCCAGCTCGCCGCGCGCGACCAGCGGGTTGACCAGACTCCCTCCGGCGAAGACCAGTCCGACCGCTGGAGATTCCATCGCCAGCCCCTCCGCCGTGCCCTCCTCCCAACAGGCGCGCGCCAGCTCCTCGGCCCTGGCCACCGCTCCTTCGCGAAAGAAGGCTTCCGAGCGCAGGAACATGGCCGAGCCGAGGATCGCAAGCTCTCCGCGGCGTTTGGCCGCCGCTATGACCGCGTCGAAGACCTGACCCGCGCGGGCGATCTCCCCGGCGTGCATCAGTGCATATGCCGACATCAGCGTGGGTGTCGTGCTCGCTGCGTCAGCCGCCAGCTGCTGATCGGCGAGCGCTGCCTCCGCTGCCCTAACCGCCCGCTTCACCGGCGGGCATTCGCGGAGCAGCCACATCGAAAGGCCGCCCTGAACCGCGGGCGCAACCCATTCGCCTCGATCGAGTCGCTGCAGGTGGCCGCGCACGCGCTCGACGGCGCGCGGTCGCTGCTCCGGTGCCGCATGGCCGATTCCGAGCAGCTCGGCCTCCAGCAGCGGCGCGAAGGCGCCGCCCGAGGCTGCCCCGTCGAGGGTTTCCTCCAAGAGGTCGTACGCCCCCTTGCCGTCGCCCAGGACCCCCAGAGTACGAGCCAGCGAGAGCGCGACCTCCGCCTCGCGCTCGGGATCGTCGAGCTCGCCAATCGCCTCGCGCAGATGCTCGGCAAAGCCGTCGATGCGAGCCAGCGCCTCGGCCTGGCCCAGCTCAACCAGCACCGCCGCCCGGTTCGCTCCCTCGGTGGGTGGCTCGGCAAGCGCTCGGCTCAGGAAAGCCGCGGCCGCGTCGGGTGCGCCACGGCCGGACGCCTCCCCGGCGGCGGCGCGAAGGACGTCGACGACGCCGGGATCCGATCGTGGCTCGACCTGAAGCAGGTGAACCGCAGCCTGCTCGGGGCTATCGGTTGCATTCCGCAAGCCGGCGACCTGTCGATGCAGGTGCTCACGCCCAACCGCCGCCATGTCCTCATACACGGCGGCCCGCACGAGGGGATGGACGAAGGCCAGCGGCACGTCTGGGAGCAGCACGTCAATTGCCGCGAGATCGACTGCGGTGGAACGGACCACCATCTCGTCGCAGTCGCAGATCGTCGCCACCTCCGCCACGGTGGCTCCATCGCCGACGACCGCGACAGCGCGGGCGATCTCCTCCGCCTCCGGGCCGAGAGCGCGCAGCCGGCGCCTGACGTTACGGGCAACCGCCTCGACGCCGAACCCGTCTAGGCGGCCGGCCCGCTCGGCCGTGGGCGGCGCCCCTTCTGCCTCCAGCTCCCGCAACAGCTCGCGCACGAGCAGTGGGTTACCGCCGGTGCTGTGGTGACATGCCGCGCCGAACTCGGCTGCCGCCGAACCCGCCAAACTGCGGTCGACGAGGATCCCGACAGCTGCCTCCGAGAGCGGCGCTAGGCGGACGACGGTCGCCGCGTCGTCGACGGTCAGGCCGTCGAGCAGGTCCTGCTCGGCGCCGGGCTCGCTCGGGCGGGTCGTCAGCACTGCTCCGAGGGGCAAGCGTGCCAGGCGCGGTGCGCTGTAGAGGAGCCAGCGCAGCGAGGAGCGATCGGCCCAGTGGGCGTCGTCGATGCAGAGCACCAGGGGCTTGCGTCCCGCCAGGTTGGCCACCAGCCAGTACAGCCCATGCAGAGAACGCAAGCCCGCATCGTCCTTGGCGCCGGGGTCCTCGGTGGATATGCCGAGCGCCGGCAAAGCGTCCTGGGCGGCGCCGGCCAGCAGCATCTTTCGTTCGGCCGGGGCCGCTTCGCGGACCCGCCGCTCCAGCAGCTGGCGCGCGATGCCGAACGAGAACCCGTGATCGAGCTGAGTCGCCCGGGCGTGCAGCACCTCGGCTCCCCGTTCGGCGGCGTGCCGCTCCAGCTCCCGCAGCAATGCCGTCTTGCCAATCCCAGCGGGCCCCTCGAGGACGACGACTCCGCCCTCTCCGATTGGCACGCCGTCGAGCACCCCATTGGCCACTTCCAGCTCAGTGTCTCGCTCGAGGAGCACGGTTGTGGGCACCGTAGTCCATGTCTGTGCGGCTGTCCGCCGCTATCGGACCGACCTGGAGCGGGCTCCTCTGTCGGAGCCCGCTCCCTCGGTCGTCAGGGGGTCGAGGTGGAGGAGCTCGATGGAGGCTGAGCGCCTCCGCCTGTCGATCCCCGGGCCTGCTCGCCGACTTCCTGAGCGCTTTCCTTGACGCTGTCCTTGAGCTCTTCGGCCTGCTCTTGGCTTGCCTCTTTGGCGGTCTCCATCGCCTGCTGACCGGCTTCCTTCGTGCCTTCGACTGCCTGCTCGGCGACCTGGCCCGCCACCTCGCGGCCTCGATCGAGGACCTCTTGGCCGGTTTCGGCCGCGGTCTCCTTGACCTGGTCGGCGATCGGGCCGACCCGCTCGTCCTCGATCCTGGTGCTTGGCAGCAGCATGCCGGCGAGGAAACCCGCCGCGACGCCGCCGAGCAGCAGCCCGATCGGGTTCTCCTCCGCGACCCCGACGGCCTGCTTGGCGCCTTCCTTCAGCTGCTGCCCGTCGGGCGTGGCATCGCCGACCTTGCCGGTCGTCCCTTGCACCTGCTGGATCAGCCGGTCGCGCTTATCGGCGACCGACTCCTTGACGCGGGTTCTCACATCGGTCTTGTAGGCGAGCGCGTCGACGGTATTGCCCATCTCTGCGCGCGTCTCCTCTATCTCCTCGCGGATCTGGCTTGACTCTTGGCCCATTGCACGTCCTCCTTCACGGTTTCGACGGTCTGTTCGGGGGCGGCTGGCATCGCCCGTTTAACTCGATCCCTGCCGATCGCTGCAAGGGCCGCGGCGCCGGCGGCATAGACGATCGTCACGATCAGGGCCGCCACCCAGAGATCCATCGCCTTGTCGAGCAGAGCGAGGATCAGGGTGGTCAGGGTGCCCGCCGCCAATAGGGCCAGGACCCCGGCGCCGCCGAACATCCCAGCTCCGGCACCCGCCACCTTGCCCTTGTCGCGGAGCTCTGTCCGGGCCAGCTCGATCTCCTTGCGGACGAGCGTCGTCGTCTGTTCGGAGAGCTGCTTGATCAGGTTCCCGGTCGATTGCGACCGGAGCTCACTGCTCTCTCCGTTGACGGCACTCATGGTCCGACCCCGACACTGCTTGGGGTGGCGACCGGCTCCGGCGTCGCGGCGGGGGCCCCGAGTGGCTGCGCCGGATAGCGCGACGGCCTGGCCGGCTGAGCCTTTCTCGTCGGTTGGGGTAGAGCGCCCTGTGGCCTCGTGCGCTCCTGATAGCGGCTCCTGCTCGAAGCCTTGAGGAAGCGCGCAGCGAAGACGCCGGCCGCAATCCCCCCCACAAGGACCGCCCACGGCCGCTGCCGCCCAAAGTCCTCGACGTCGTGGAGCATCCTGTCCGCTCCGTTGTCAGTCAGGTAGGACCCCACCTTCTCGGTCTGCTCAGCGGCCCGGTCAGCCAGCTTCGCTGGTGTCTCCTTGCCCTGTTTACGCAGCTCCTCGCCGACGCTGCGCAGGTCCTGCGCGGTGTCGGCGACCCGCTCGCCCGCCTGCGTCGAGCGCTGGTCGAGCTGCTGGCGAAGACCGTCCTGCGCCTGACTGGCCGCGGCGCGCGCCTTGTCCTGAGCTTCGCCCGCGACCTCCTGAGCCTTCTCCTGAGCCTGCCCGGCCACGTCCTGCGCTTTCTCCTGCATGCTCGATGAGTCTGCCCCGGGTGCTCCGGGCGACTCGCTCACATTGCTCATCTCGACCTCCGTTCCTGGCTGTTCCGATTTTCCGGATCGCCTACCGGCCCGTCGGTCGTCGACGGATCGCTCGAGATGCACTCGAGGCGAAGATAGGAGGCGACACCGTGGATGCGATAGACCGCCGCGCCACTTTGTGCTCGCGACGGCTATCTGCGGGCTACCCCAGGTGCGAAACGACAAACGCGGCCGAGCGCTCGCCTGTCGCACTTCCTCGACCCGCGCACTCGAGCCAGTGCGACGCCGTGCGGCATTGCCCAGGCAACTAAACAAATCGCTGCAGGGGTAAGGGATTTTGCATACGGGTCGATTGCCTCCGTATGGATGCCGACCTTCAAACGCCACGGGTAGCAGGCCAGCACGCTCGCTCACAAGCGAGAACACTGGCGTTACGGGCGCTTGCGCTCGGCTGCTTTGCCTTGCTGGCCTTGCTCGTGGCCCTGGCCGGCCTGCGCGGCTGGCCGCTGGTCGCGGTCGAGCTTGCCGTGATCGCAGCGATAGTCGTGGCGAGCCGGGTGATCGAGCCGAGGTTCGATCGCTGGCTGCAAGGCGCCCAGGGGGAGGAGCACGTCGGCGAGATCCTCGATGGCCTTCTCGATCAAGGCTGGTACGTGACCCACGACGTCTCTCTGGGGCGGGGAAACATCGACCATGTAGTGGTCGGCCCTGCCGGGATCTTTGCGATCGAGACAAAGAGCAATCGAGGACGGATCTCGATCGACCGCTTGGACCAGCGGATGCTGGCCCAGTCCTACGCGGAGAAGAAGCTGGTGGAACGGGTCACCGGCTTAAAAGTTCAGCCGCTTCTGGTCTTCAGTCAGGCCTGGCTGATCGGCCGTGTGCCGGCCCAGCGTCGAGGCGTAACGGTGTTGCCGGCGCGGATGCTGGCCTGGTTCCTGTCGCGACGGCGTCCCACTCTGTCGATCGAGCAGGCCCATGAGCTGCATCAGCGCCTGGCGCTGGCCGTTGGCCAATCGGTCAGCCCGATGCACTGACGGCGGGGGCGCCTCACCAGAGGGCGTCGTGCTGCTCCATCACGCCGAAGCCCTCGGCCAGCTCTAGCCCGTCGAGCGAACCGCTGAAGTCACCGAAGACGTGGCGGTAGCTCGAGCGGAAGAGCAGGAAGTTGTCGTCGCGGGCGCGTTCGGAGCCGGGGGTGAAGGAGAGCTTGGCCCCACCGGCGAACTCCACCGCCGCGAGTCCCCGAAAAGAGACCGGGCCCGGCTCGACCGGATCACCGCCGGTCCAGATCGCGCGCTCGCTGTTGGCCGGCGGATCGTTGATCCCCTCGACCAGGTTCCAGGCGACCGGCCGGCCATCCGTCGCGCGCCCTGTCCCGGCCGACCAGTGCCAGCTGGTCTGGCGCTTCTGGTAGCCAGCCGATTGATCGTCGACGCCGTGCCCGTCGACCTGCCAGCGCCCTTCCGCCGTCTCGATCGTGGCCGCGATCGGCACCCCGGCACGCTTGCAAGTCCACCCCCAGCCCGTACCGCTGGGGCAGATCACCTCGACCGGAGTCGACTCGCCGAGCAGCAGGCGGGCCCGCAGCTGACGAGACTCGATCACGATCTCGGCGCCGTCCATCCTCACCTCCTTGCTGCCTGGGCGCAGCCGGGTGTTTGCATAGCTTCGCTCGCCGTCGCGATCCCAGAGGGCCCAGAAGCACTGGCCGAGCGGGCCGACCTCGGCCCGGGCGGCACAGAGCATCAGCCGCGGCGAATAAAAGCCGACGTAGCGCCAGCGCTTGCGCGTCTGGCCCAGCATGCGCAGCGGCATCTTGGCGGGGGGAAGCGGCAGATCGGGACGTTTTGAATCCGGCCCCCGCCATGGCAGCTGATCGTCAAGTCCCACCTGGCGACGCTACCACCCGTGGACTGAGATCGGGCGGTCTAGCTTGCCGCCAACAAGTCGAACCGGACCGTGATCTCCGTGCCGCGGCTCAGCACGCTGACAAGCTCAAAGCTGCTGGAAAGGGCGCCGATGATCGGCAGACCCAGGCGCAAGCTCGGCGCCTCCTCCGAAGACAGGGGTCGGATCCCGCCGCCGAAATCCCGCACGACCATGTTCAGCGCCCGGTCGCTTGGGGTGAGGTCCACCTCGAGAACTCCGCTTCCATCCTCCTCCCCATAGGCGTGGCGGATGACGTTCGCGCAGGCCTCCGAGACGACGGTCTTGAGGTCTGCGATCCGGCCCCGCGCGACCCCGAGTTTTTCGGCGTGGGCAGCAACCGCTCGACGCACGATCGGCAGGCTCGCTGGCTGTGCCGGGAGCGTGATGTGAAGCTGAGCGTCGTCTTGATTGCTCTGCATTCTGTTCGGTTACCCCACCCTACCTACTAATAACGATGTGGAGCAAATATTCCGACGCTGGGGATACGCCTGACATCGGGTCGAGAACATCGTTTTCAAAGTAGCCAGTCTCAACCGCCTACCCTGAAAGGGATGTCCGTCGATGACGATCGCGGCAGAGCGTGACCCAGGCAGCTTCCTCACGCCTGCTTTCAGACGCGGTAATCGCCCGTCGCGCCGCCGGTGGCAACCAGCGCGCCTTCGCGTCGATCTTCGAGCGCTATCACCAGGAGCTCTACCGCTACTGCGCGGCCCTGCTCGGCAATGCGGAGGACGCCCAGGACGCGGTTCAGAACACCATGCTCAAGGTCCTTCGGGCGCTGCCCGGGGATCAGCGCGACCTCAAGCTGAAGCCGTGGCTCTACCGAATCGCGCACAACGAGGCGATCGACATGATCCGGACCAGGAGGCACGCCGAGGCAATAGATGCCGAGGTGCTGGCTGCGGCCGGCGGCCCGGCGGAGGAGGCCGAGGCACGGGCCCGCCTCCAGCAGCTCGTCTCCGACATCGGCGAGCTTCCCACGCGCCAGCGCGGTGCTCTGGTGATGCGAGAGATGAGTGGGCTCAGCTACACCCAGATCGGCGAGGCACTGCAGACGTCCTCGGCGGCGGCGAGGCAGACGATCTACGAGGCGCGGCTGAGCCTGCGGCAGATCAGCGAGGGGCGTGAGATGCCCTGCCAAGAGGTGATGCGGGCGATTTCCGATCACGATGGTCGCGTCCTGCGCAGACGAGACATCCGCGCCCACCTGCATCGCTGCGAATCCTGCAATGCGTTTCGGGGCGAGATCTCCGAACGGCGTCGGGAGTTCGCCTCGCTCGCGCCGTTGCCCGCAGCCGCGTCAGCAGGGATTCTGCAGAGCCTCTTGGGCGGGGCGGGAAGCGGCGGGGGCGGGGCGGGCAGCGCAGCCGGCGCAGCCGCTGGAAAAGCGCTGGCCGGTCCGGCGGCGATCAAATCGACTGCGGCCGTCCTCGCCATCTCCGCGATCGGGGTGGTCGCCGCGAACCGCAGCGGGATGATCGACCTCGGTGTTGGAGATCGCCACACGGCGCCAGCCCGGGCAACCCCTTCGACGACCTCCTCGACGGCTCATCGAGCGGGCCGCCAAGCCGCTGCCAGGACTGCTCGACGCCGAGCCTTGCAAGCGGTTGAGCCCGGGGTCGCACAGGGAGACCGTGGACGACGGATCGTGGGCCGAGCTGCCGCCCAGCGGACGAGCCCTCGCTCGACGGTGGCCGCACCCGGCTCGGGCGATCGCCTGGCGGAGGGAGGCCCACAATCGAGTGGCCATTCCTTCGGGGCGTCTGAGGGCTCGGGAGAGGCAAAGGGCCTCGGCACCAAGGCGGACCATCCGGTCAAGACGACCAAAGGGGCCAGCGCGACAGCGCCGGGACACGCCAAAGCCCCTCCTGGCCAGACGGAGCGTGGCGCTGAAAAAGGCGGCGGGAACGGGGGCGGCGAAGCCCAGCCGACTCACCCCGACCACCCGGAGCATCCCGCCCATCCCGCGCATCCGCCACAGCCCAAGGAAACACAGCCAAGCGTTACTCCGGAACCGAAAGCCGAACCCCCTGCCGAGGAAAAAGCAGCGGACGACAACGGCATGCGCGGCGAACCGACGGCTGAATAAGCCTGACGCCGGCCCGCGCGCGCGTCGGGGCCATCGAGCCACTTCCGTTTCTGGCCCGGTGGAGTGGGTACTGGAACAACGGTTCAGGGAGTCAATGCAAACCGACGAAAGGACCAACCGTGGTTGGAGCAATCATCGGACTGCTCATCGTCATCGCAATAGTCCTGGTCCTGCTCAAGGTCGCCGTCGCCGGTGGAATCCTCGGGCTGATCGCGATCGTCCTCTTGATCCTGTTCCTGCTGGGGCGTCTCTGATGACCATCGCCGGGTCCATATTCCTGATCGCCGTCGGGGCAATCCTTCGCTTCGCCACCAACTTTCACGTTGCCCACGTCAGCGTCGACACCATCGGGCTGATCCTGATGATCGCCGGCGCAGCCGGCCTGATCCTCGGCTTCATCCAGCAACGGATGTGGGCGAGGCGGACGGGGCGGGTCCCCCCAGTCGAAGAAGGCGAAATTCCCCCCGAACGTCGTTATTGAGAGGAGACACAGATGTCCACAGGACTGATCGTCGTCATCGTGATCGCCGTCGTCATCGTGATCGGCTTGCTGGTCGCAGCCAGCGCTCGCCGCAACCGTGAAAGGCGGGTTGGAAAGGTCCAGACCGAGGCGATGCACGATGATGTCGACCACCACCGTGAGCAGGCCGAGCGGTCCCGCAGCGAGGCCGAGCTGGCCGAGGAGCGCGCCAGGCGCACGGCAGCCGAAGCGGACCTCAACGAGCGCAAGGCCGAGGAGCGGGAGCGGGATCTGGAGGAGCGGAGCTAGGACGAGCTCCACCGCGATCATGAGGCCGCCTGGGCGTGCAGTGTGATTGAGCGTCGGCTCCTGGCCATCTACTTGAACGATCACCTGGCCGGAGCGACGGGTGGCGTCGAGCTGGCCCGCAGGGCGCGTTCGAGCAATCGAGGGACGAGCTTGGGCGAAACGCTGGCGACCCTCTGCGGGGAGATCGAAGCCGACCAGAGGACACTCGAGCAAGTCATGGAGCGGTTCGAGGTGAAGCGGAACCGCTCGAAGGTCGCCGCTGCCTGGGCGGCGGAGAAGCTCGGCCGGCTGAAGCTGAACGGGCGCCTCAGCGGTTACTCGCCGCTCAGCCGCCTGCTCGAGCTGGAGATGCTGCAGATCGGGATCGCCGCCAAGCTCGCGCTCTGGCAGGCGTTGGAGCGGACGCAGAGCGTCAAGCTCGCCCAGTTCGACCTCGCCGGCCTGATCGAGCGAGCGCAGTCGCAGCGTGCGACAGTCGAAGGGCTGCGCCTCGACGCGGCCCGAGCGGCGCTTGCTCAGGAGCCCGGCTGACCTCTCCTTCGCGGCGTTTAAGCCTTGTCGTGCTCGGCGCGGCGGTGGCGGCGGATCAGCGGCGCCACATAACCGATCAGGGCGCCGATCGCGACGGCTGCCAGCAGGGTGATGATCAGCGGCGCGTCGACGGTGATGAAGAGGACGTCGACCCGCACCTGCTGGGAGTTCTGCAGGGCGACGATCGCAACCAGGGCAATCAGGATGCCGACGGCCCAGGCACGCCAGTTGATCGGCTTGCTCTGCTCCTTCACAGTCCCTATATGAGCAGACCGACCAGAAGGAGGACAACCCCGGCGGTCGCGGCGGCGCCGGCCGCACCGAGCAGCCAGCGGCGACGGGCGATGATCGAGACCGATGCCAGAACGATGCCGACCTCCAGGCCGACCTCGGCCAGCTCGTAGTCGACGTGCTGCGTGTTGGCGTGGTCGACTTCGCTTTCGTGGGCGCCGACCTCGGCACCGAGGTTGGCATCGGTCGGCGCCAGCTCGCCGACCACCCGAGCCTCGTGCCTGGCTGCTTGGACGGCGGCGCGGCGCTCCTGCCCCCCACCCTTCGCCAGGATCCGCAGCAGCACCGAGTTGCCTTCCACGATGTCGATCTTGACCCTGTTGCTCTCCAACCGGGCGGCGGCGTCGGCCCGGTGGGTCTCGCCGGTAATGACCTCCTTCACCGCCTCGTTCGAGAGGAAGGTCGCCACCGCCAGGAGGGCGGCCATCACCGCAACGACCATCGCCGCATTGCGTCCGTGGTGCGCCTCGGCGTGCTGCTCCTCGCTCATCGCGGTCCGATGACCGTGCTCGAAGCGCTCGTATGACCGATGGGCCTCCACGGGGTGCCTTCTAGCACCTGCCGCGGGCGCTGCCGTCGCCAAGATCGTCGGGGGTTCGCCGAGGGCGTGTACGCAGGGCAGTGGCAGAGCGTCGCCTAAGCGCTTGCCGCGGCGAGGTCGAGCAACCCTCCGAGCCGCTCGCGGATCTGGTCGATCTCCCTGACGACCTCGACCGCACCGGCCTCCCTCAGCTCTTCCTCGGAGAATCCTCCCGTCAACACCGCGAGAGTCGCCACCCCGGCAGCGCTTGCGGCCTTCACGTCCCAGACCGAGTCGCCGATCATCAGCGCCGGGCCTTCGCCCTCGGCTTTCTCGAGGGCGACCTGGACGAGATCTGCGGCGGGCTTGGTCTTCTCGACGTCGGCAGAGGTCGTCCAGGCGTCGACCAGGTCGCGCGCGTCGAGCAGGTCGAGATAGTGCTCAACCTCCGCCTCCTTAGCTGAGCTGGCGAGAATCGTGGAGAAGCCCTTCTCGCGCAGGTCGCGCAGCAGCTCGTGCGCTCCCTTCATCGCCTCCACTTCCTCGATCAGCCCCTCGTAGGCCTCCGCCTCGGCGGCACGAATCTCGTCTCCCTGCTCGGCGGCTCGCTCCTCACCGATCAGAGCAGCGACGATCTGATCGCCGCCCATGCCGATGTGGCGATGCACCTTCCACATCTGCACCGCCTGGCCGTGAGCACGCAGGGCGCGATGCCAGGCGATCGCGTGGTGGTAGTTGGTGTCGACCAGGGTGCCGTCGATGTCGAGGATCACCGTGGGCGGGATCTTGGGCGTGGGCTGCGCGATGGCCACCGCTACCCGCGATTGCGGCAAGCACAAACGGGGAAGCCGAGAGCTATGGAACGGGTTCTGATCGGCTGCTCGGGCTGGAGCTACCGCAGCTGGCG
>JAJKHV010000024.1 GCA_021154855.1 Solirubrobacterales bacterium | reverse complement strand
GTCGCCGGCGCGGTGCAGCACGCGCTCACCGCCCGCCGGCCCCGCACTCGCTATCTGGTCGGCGCCGACGCCCGCGGGCAGGCGTTGCTGTCGCGGTTGCTTCCCGACCGGGTCATGGACCGGATCGTGGCTCGCGCCATGGGGATCTGACCGGCGCCCGTCTAGCGCGGCGCCCCGAGCATCTCGCGGGTGGCCTCGATTGCTTCCAGGTTGACAATCGCGCCGGTCCGCTTGGCGATCTCCGTCGCTTCGTCCAAGGCGCTGCCGACGTCGTCGCTGCCACTTGCCGCCCGGGCGATCGCAAGCGCTTGAAGTGCCAGCGGCAGCGACCAGAGCATGCCGCGCTCGCGGGCTGCGTCAACTGCCCATTCGGCCAGCTCGAGGCCCTCTTCGGCACGGCCCACTCCCGTCAGCGCCTCGGCCCTCACGGCGGCCCGCCACGTCTCCATCTCGTCGCCGTCGCTGACTGCGGCACGGTAGACGCGCTCGGCCTCTTCGAGTGACTCGAGCGCGCCGGCGTAATCGCCGGCGGCAATCTGCGCGCCGCCGAGGTTGGAGAGGGCGAGGCTGCGAGAGAAGACGTCGCCGAGCCGTTCGGTCAGCTCGCAGTTGCGCCGCGCCAGCGCGACCGCCGCATCGAGCTCTCCACGCATCGCAAGCATCAGCGACTGGTTGCTGCGGGTCCAACTGGCGATCTCTGGATCGCCCTCCTCCGTCGCGATCCTCAGCGCCGCCTTGAATTGGGCTTCGGCATCGTCCAGCCGGCCGCGCTCGCGCATCACCAGTCCCTTGGCCATCGTCGCCCATGCCACTGGGCTGCCGATGATGATCCCGGCGCCGGCGCGGCGGTCGTCCCCGGCAAGGTCGAGCACTTCGTCAAGCGCGCGATCGAAGCCGTCGAAGTCACCCGCGCAGAGGTATGCGTAGGAACCGGCGGCACGAATGGCGATGCGCAGATGCAGATCGCCCGATTCGTCGGCGAGCTCGATCGTTTCCGCGACTGAGCCGAGCCAGGCCTCGGCGTGGTGGGGCATGCCGGGACGGGTTGACGTTGCCGTGCGCAGCATCGCGAGCGAGCGCAGGTCACCGGTTCGGGTCGCGATCGCCTCCGCCTCGGCGATCAGGCGGGCTTCCTCGGCGCTGTCCATTCCCAGGCGCCAGGCATAGTCGAGCTGCAGCAGGCGTGACATCACGGCCATCGCCGTGGTCTCGTTGCTTTCCTCGAGGCCGTCGACCAGCTCCATCACCTTGCGCCAAAGGCGCATAGCGTCGCCCGGTCTGCTGCTGCCGGCCCAGTAGGCAGCGCGGGCTGACCAACGCGCTGCTTCGAGCGTCTCGCCGCCCGACTCCATGTGCCTTGCGATCAGCGCGGCAAGCTCGTCGTGGCGGTTGGGGTTCAGCTCGATCAGGGCACGCGCTGTGGCGGCATGGGTGATCTTGCGCTGCTCGGCCAACTGCGTGCTGTAGGCGACCTCGCGGGTGAGAGGGTGGCGGAAAGAGAAGAGCCGTTCGGGATAGATCTCGGTCTCGAAGAGGAAACCACCCTCGGTCAGCTCGCACAGCGCCGCCCGGAAGTCCTCGCTCTCGCTCCGCCCGGAGACCATGCCGAGGGCACGCTCGCCGATCTCCTTCGGGGCGACGGAGGCGGCCTGCAGCAACTGCTTGGCGCTTGGCTCGAGGCGGTCGATTCGAGCTGCCAGCACTGTTTGGACGCTTGCCGGCACTCCCGTGTCGTCCACCGGGCGGGCCAACTTGTAGGCGCCCCGCTCGCCCTCGAGGTTGCCGGCTTCGGCGAGGCCGCGGACTATCTCCTCGATGAAAAACGGATTGCCCGCGGTGCGCTCGTGGATCATCTCCCCAAGGCCGTCGAGCGATGGGTCATTGCCTGCCAGGTCGCGCAGCAGCTCGCGGGTGTCTTCGGGGCCGAGTGGCTCCAGGGATATCCCTCGGTAGGCATCGGTCGCGGCCCATTCGGCGCTGTATTCGGGGCGGAAGTTGACGATCGCCAACGTCTTGGTCCCCTCGACGGAGGAGATCAGCTCCCCGAGCAGGGTCGCCGAGCCCTCGTCCATCCAGTGCAGGTCCTCGACCAGTGCGACGATCGATTCCCGCCGGTTTGGGGCTCGCACCAGACGACAGACGGCAGCCCGCAGTGCCCGGTGGCGCGCCTCGGCGCTCAGCTGCGGCAGTGGTCGGTCCGGATCCGGCACACCGAGGAAGTCGAAGAGCAGCGGCAGGTCCTCCACAAAGCCCGGGTCGAGCAGCAGGGCACGGCCGGCGATCTTCTCGCGCACGATCCGCTCCGGATCGCCGTCGACGATGCCGAAGTAGGAGCGCAGCATCTGCAGCACCGGCATGAATGGGATCGTCCGAGCGTGCGCCTGGGCCTGGCATTCAAAGACCTCGATGCCGCGGCCCCGGCAGCGTTCGGCGAACTCGTGGCAGAGGCGACTCTTGCCGATGCCCGGCTCGGCGACGATGCCGACTGCGGCACCCTCGCTGCGCTCGGCACGCTGGAGTGCCGCTTCGAGGAGGGCCATCTCTTCGTCGCGGCCGACGAAACGGGAGAAGCCGCGCTCGCGTGAGAGATCGAGTCGCGAGCGGGCCGAGCCGACGCCGGAGAGCTCGAAGACGCCGACTGGATGGCTCGAGCCCTTGATCTCGAAGTTGCCGAGATCAGTCAGATCCATGAAGCCATGAGCGAGCTTCGCCGTGCTCTCGGTCAGGTAGGCCTTGCCGGGCTCGGCAAGCGCCTCCATCCGCTGCGCCAGCCCGACCGTGTGGCCGACCGCGGTGTAGCCGCCCTCGCCGACCTCCGCTGCGACGACCTCTCCGGAGTTGATGCCGATCCGAGTCGAGAAGTTGAGCCCGTGCCTGCGCCTCAGCTCGGCCGCGTACTCGCCGACGTCGTCGAGCATCTTCAGCGCCGCGTAGCAGGCGCGCCGCGCGTGGTCCTCGTGAGCGACCGGCGCCCCGAAGACGGCCATGATCCCATCGCCGGTGAACTTGTCGACGGTTCCCTCGAAGCGGTGTACAGCGTCGGCAAGCGTGCCGAAGAAGCGCTGCATGATCGCGTGCCACTGCTCGGGGTCCTGCTGCTCGGCCATGTCCATCGAGCCCTGGACATCGGCGAAGAGGACCGTCACCTGCTTGCGCTCGCCGCCAAGTTGCGCGATCTCGTTCATGGGAACTCAAGGTTACGCCTGCACCTATACTGAGCAAACCGATTGACTGGTCAGTCAACCAGTGAGCCAAAGGAAGTCATTGCGCGTAGCCGCCGTACAGCTCAACTCGACCGGGGAAAAGGCTCGGAACCTCGAAGCCGCCGAGCGGCTCGTGCGTGCTGCCGCGGCCGCCGGCGCCGAGCTGGTGGCCCTGCCGGAGAAGTGGAACCTCTTGGCCGCCGGCGAGGAGCTGGTTGCCGGAGCGGAGACGCTCGACGGCCCGAGTCTCAGCGCCGCCCGCGCCTGGGCGAGGGACCTAGGCATCCACCTGCTCGCCGGCAGCGTCGCCGAGCAGGGCCCCGAAGGCAAGGCGTTCAATACCTCGGTGCTGGTCGGGCCCGGTGGTGAGGACCTCGCTCTCTACCGCAAGATTCACATGTTCGACGTCGATGTTGGCGGTATCTCCTACCGCGAGTCAGACAATGAGAAGCCGGGAGAGGAGATCGCCACCGCGCCGCTTGCCGACACGATCGTCGGCCTCAGCGTCTGTTATGACCTGCGTTTTCCCGAGTTGTTCCGGATCCTCGCCGTGCGCGGCGCGCGCATCCTCACCATCCCCTCCGCCTTCACGCTCACAACGGGGCGCGACCACTGGGAAGTGCTGCTGCGGGCGCGCGCTATCGAGAACCAGGCCTTTGTGCTGGCCCCCAATCAGGTCGGCGAGGCGCCGCCTCACTTCAGCTCGAGTGGGCGCTCGATGATCGTCGACCCATGGGGAGTCGTTCTGGCCACCGCGCCCGACGAGGAGTGTTTCGTCGCTGCCGAGCTTGACTTCGCCGTTCAAGAGCGGGTTCGAGAGTCGCTCCCCTCTCTTGCCAACCGCCGCCCCCAGGCCTACGCCTGGCCTCAGCTGACGGAAGCACGCGTCTAGATGGCCTCGAAAGCACCGCCGATCGACAAGCGCCGCCAGATCCTCGACGCGGCGATCCGGGTCTTTGCCCGCCAGGGGTTCCACTCGACCCGCGTCTCGGATATCGCCGACGAGGCCGGCGTCGCCTACGGCCTCGTCTACCACTACTTCAAGTCCAAGGACGAGGTGCTCAACGAGCTCTTCAGCGAGCGCTGGTCGCTGCTGCTCAGCGCGATAGAGGAGTCCGATCGCGGCGGAATCTCGCCGCGCGCCAAGCTCGAAGCGGTGGCGGGCTTCATCGTCGACTCCTACCGCCACGACCCGGAGCTGATGAAGGTGATCATCGTCGAGGTCACCCGGGCCGCCAACTCGTTCGGGCGCACTCACCTGGCCGAGATCCGCCGCGCCTACGACTCGATCGCGAAGATCGTCGCCGATGGCCAGGAGGCGGAGGTATTTCGCCGCGACATCGATCCCACCTTCGCGTCGATGTCCTTCTACGGGGCCATCGAGCAGCTCCTCTCGGGGTGGATCTTCGAGGTGATCCCGGCTTCCGACACCGACTTCGATCAGGCAAAGTCCTTGCTTGTGGCGACGATCTGTGACGGCATCGAGCCACGATAGGTAAGGTCGGCGCTATGGACAACGAGATCGTCAAACGACTCGCTTGGAGTGGAGTGCTGGCGGCCAGCAGCGCCCTGGCGAGTATCGCCGCCGCCCGCATGGCAGCCCTCATCTGGAAGCGCGTCTTCGACGAGGAGCCGCCGGAGTAAACGTGCCTGACGGTACCGGCACACCCCCGCCGCGCCACGACGACCGCTCGGTCAGCGAGCTCGTCTTCGACGTCGCCGAGAAGAGCTCATCGCTGGTCCGCGAGGAGATCGAGCTCGCCAAGACTGAGATCACCGAGAAGGTCGGCAAGATCCTGCGCGGCTCGGTCGTCGGCCTTGCCGCCGGCACCTTCGCCTTCCTGGCGCTGATCCTGGTCATGGAGGGAGTCGCCTGGCTGCTCGCCGAAGAGGTCTTCGACGGCAACGCCTGGCCCGGCTTCTTCGTCGAGGCGGCGCTATTCCTGCTGATCGCCGCCGCCGCCGGGTTCTTTGCCTACCGCTCGGTCCAGGCCGGCGCGCCGCCGCTGCCTGAGCAGGCGATCGAAGAGGCCAAGCTGACCAAGGCAACGCTGGAATCTGGAGTCAAGGCGGGCAAGGAATGAGCGCTCACCCCGAACCAACCCGGCCGATGACCACGGGCGTGCCCGGACGCTCTTCGTCGCAGATTCGACGCGACATCGACCTCCAGCGCCGCGACCTCGGCAGCTCGGTGGAGCTGCTGCGCGGCCGTGTCGCCGAGCTGACGGATTGGCGCCGCCAGGTCGCCGAGCATCGCTCGCAGCTGGTCGTCGGGGCAGCTGTGGCGGGCTTCGCGATTGGCGGGCTGATGATGCTGCGCCGCCGCCGCTAGTCGCATGGCGGATCTTGCCGAGATCAAGCAGATGATCGAGGCCGCGTTGCCGGGCGCTGTGGCCGAGGTCGCAGACGAGACTGGAACCGGCGACCATCTGCGGGCTACCGTCTCGGCGCCCCAGTTCGAGGGCCTCTCCCGCCTCGACCAGCATCGTCTGGTCAAGGCTGCGGTCAAGGAGCGCTTCGACGACGGGGCTATCCACGCCCTCTCGCTGAAGACCGAGGCGCGGGGGTAGCTAGGCTGTGTCGATGGCTGACGCCGAGCTGAAGCAGAAGGTCGAGGAGCTGATCGCCGCCAACCCGGTGCTGCTCTTCATGAAGGGCACGCCGGAGATGCCCCGCTGCGGCTTCTCGATGCGGGTCGTGCAGGTGCTCGACTCGCTCGACGTCGAGTACGGCGCGATCGACGTGCTGCCGGCCCTGCAGCCGCTGCGCGAAGTCACGATCGAGATCTCCGACTGGCAGACCTTCCCCCAGCTCTACGTAAAGGGCGAGCTGCTCGGCGGCGCCGACATCGTCGAGGAGATGTTCGACTCGGGTGAGTTGGCCGAGGCGCTTGGCGTCGAGCAGCCTGCGGCGGCTCCCGTCTCGGCATCTTCCGCGCCCCCCGCGCAGTCACCGCCGTTGCAGATCGAATAACCGCTAGACGGCGGCTGTCTCGGCAGCGGGCGCGTCGTCCTTGACTTGGAAGGACGAGCCGCAACCGCAGGCAGCAACCACATTCGGGTTGTTGACCTGGAAGCCGGCCCCTTGCAGGCCTTCGACATAGTCCACCTCGGAGCCGAAGACGAACTGCATGCTGACCTTGTCGACGAGGACAGAGACGCCGTCGACCTCGAAGACATGGTCGTCGTCCTTGGCCTGGTCGAAGGCGAGCGCGTACTGAAAGCCCGAGCAACCGCCCCCGCGGACGGCAACCCGAAGCGCCTGTCCGCCAGCGTCCTGCTGGGAGCCGAGCAGCTCGGCGATCTTGCCGACAGCCTTGTCGGTGAGTGAGATAGCAGCTTGGGTTTCGTCAGTCACTTCACAAAGTGTAGCGAGAGGTCTGTGCGAGAATCGGGTTGCTTGAGTTCTCCCCTTCCAACTGCGGTCGTTTGCGACACGACGGCCTACCTGCCGACCGAGCTGATCGCATCCCGTGGGATCAAGACGATCAGTCTCTATGTGGCCGTCGATGGCCACCAGGAGCGGGAGTCAGAGATCATCGACTACGCCGGTTTCTACGAGCGCCTGCGGGCTTCAGAAAGCGGCGCGACGACCTCTCAGCCGTCGATTGGAGACTTCGTCTCGGTCTACGAGCCGTTGCTCGACGAAGGCCGGGAAATCGTCTCGATTCATATCTCCACCGGCATCTCGGGCACCTATGAAGCAGCGGGACAGGCGCGTGAGCGGCTGATCGCCGAAGGCAAGGGGGGAGAGCGCCTCCACGTCTTCGACTCTCGTTCGGCCGCGGGCGGTATGGGCCTGAGCGTGTTGGCGGCCGCCGCGGCCGCCGCGGGCGGTGACGACGCCGGTGCCGTCCTGGCCCGCGCCAGACAGGCCCGCGGGGAGCTGAAGATGTGGTTTGCGATCGACACGCTCGAGTACCTGCGCCGCGGCGGGCGGATCGGCGGCGCTCGGGCCTGGATCGGCTCGGCGCTGAAGATCAAGCCGATTCTCACCCTGGAGGAGGAGATCACTCCGGTCGAGCGCGTGCGGACTCGCGCCCGCTCGATCGAGCGCCTGCGGGACTACGCGCGCCAGCGCCACGAGTCGGGCCTCGACGGCTGGGTCGTTCAGCACATCCAGGACGATGAGACCGCCACCGGTTTGATCGAAGACGGCCGTGAGATCTTTGGCTGCGAGCCGGTCTTCACTTCGGAGATCGGTGCCGTGCTCGGCGCCCACGTCGGCCCGGGCCTGCTCGGAATCGGCAGCGTCTCGAAAGACGTGCTTAGCTGAGCTGCCGCTAGGCGCGGATCCCTTCACGCGCCGCCGGCTCGCGAGGGGTCGGCTCAGGCTTCAACCGCACCGGCGTGCTCGACAGGGCCTGCACCCGCAGGTCACTCCAGGTGAGCCCTTCGCGGACGAGGGCCGGCAGGCCGAGGGTGACCGCGGTCGCGATCTCCACCGCCTGCAGGATGACGCCATAGGCGAGGGCATCTGCTGTGCTGACCCCGAAGCCGGTGTGCAGGACGCTGATCACCGCGAGCTGGAAGACGCCGATGTTCGATGGTGTCGCCGGCACGACCGCGGTCACGTTGACGGCAAAGAGGACGGCCGCAGCGGCGCCTATGCCGGCCTGGTCGCTCAGGCCGAGGGCGGCGAGCAGCGCCCAGCAGGCGGCGAGCTGGATCGCCCAGGCGGTCAGCTGGGCGGCGGCCGCGGCAAAGCCCCGGCGCGGGTTGCGGAACACTTTCAGCCCTGCCCGGACCTGCAGAAGTGCTCCGTGCAGGGCGGTGCCGAGCCGGGCCAGGCGCCCATTGCCGTTGCGTCGCATCAGCGGAGGGCCAAGCAGGACCACGACGAGAAGGAGGAGCGGCAGGAAGCTGAAGGCGAAGAGCTTCTGGGTTCCGGAGTGGAAGAGATCGGTGCTGGAGACGATGATCACGCCAAGCAGGGCAAGCGCGACGAGGTTGAGCAGAGTCTGCGAGACAACCGTGCCGAGCAGCACGGGGAAGGTCTCCCGCATCCGGCCGATCCGGCGTGCCAGTGACATCGCACGCGCCGGCTCGCCGAGGCGGGCCGGCAGGGTCGCCGACATCAGCACGCCGATCATCGTCGCCGAGGTCACGTCGCGGCGGCGGACGGGTCGCAGCGGCAGCGCGGCGCGCACGATCCAATACCAGGACGCGGCGCGGAAGAAGAGCGAAAGCGCCATCAGCGCGCAGGCGACGAGGACCCAGCTGAGATTGGAGCGGACGATGCTTTCGACCACCTTGTCGACGCCGATCTTCTGTGCCGCCAGGGCGGTCAGCCCGATTCCGATCACTCCAGCCGCGCTCAGGCCGATGCGGCGGGCGATCTTGCGTCGGCGCTTTCCCGGCAACGCCGGCTCTGGATCGAGCGAAGGCAGGCGTTGCGCCGGGCTCGGAGGCAAGCCGTCCGCCGGTCGTATCCCCGCCCAATGCGCGGCTCGCTCGAGCCTGCTCTCCGGCGCCGGGGCCTCGATCGCCCGCTCATAGACGGCGATCACCTGATCGGCGACGCGGGGCCATGCGTAGCGCTCGGCGGTCTCTCGGGCCGCCTCGCCCATCGCGGCGAGCCGCTGCGGCTCGTGGTGGGCGCGTTGCAGCTCCTCGGCCAAGCGCTGCGGGTCGCCGGGGGGGACGAGCACTCCGTCGACACCGTCGTTGACCACGTCGCTATAACCGGCGATCGCGGATGCAATCGCCGGCGTGCCGGCGGCAAAGGCCTCGGTCAGGACCATGCCGAAGCTCTCGCCCGAGAGCGAGGGCGCGCAGAGCACGTCAGCCTCGTGGAGGGCGCGGTGCAGCGCCTCGCCTGAGACTCGGCCACGGATGTCGATCGATTTCATCGTCTCCGGGTCGGCGAGGTAGCGCAGCACGTCCTCGCGCTCGGCTCCGATCACGGTGAGCCGGCTGGGCACATGCTCGATCAGGGCGCTGAAGGCGGTGAGCAGCACGGGCAGGCCCTTGCGCTCCTCCGGGCGCCCGACGAAGAGGACCCGCAGTTCCTCGCCGGCCGGCTTCGGGCCCTTCGGGGCCGCGGCGACGTCGACCCCGTTGGGAATTACCTCGTAGTGGCCGCCGAACCAGCGCCGACCCGTCCAGGCCGCGGCCTGTGAGACAGCGATTCGCGCCGAGAGGCGGTTGAAGACCCGTCGGGCGCCGAGCGCTCCGGCGATGCGGTTTGGCACTACCTGGGTCGAGTAGGCGTGGAAGGTGCCGACCGCGGGAGCCTTGGTGCCAAGGGCGGCGTTCCAGCCAACCAACGGCACCACCGGCTCGTGGATGTGAACGACGTCGAAGTTGCCTCGGCTCAGCTCCCGTCGTGGAGCGATCACGCCGCCGGCCGGGAAGGGCGCCAGATTTGAGACCGAGCCGTTGGACGGAAAGCCCGCGGTGCGTCCCAGTCGGATCAGATAGTCGGGGATCTCGCGAGGCTCCGGCACGGCACGGTGCAGCGCCCGGCTGAGGCGGCCGGGAGGATCGAATGGCGCCAGCACACGGACGTGGTGGCCGCGGCCGAGAAACTCCTCCGCAAGCGACTCCACGTGCCGGTTTACGCCGCCCTGGTAGGTCCAGGAATATGGCGAGACAAGTGCAATCCGCACGAGTCGCTAAGGGTAGTCGATCGCCCAGAGGCGACCGGCGGAGTGACTCAGCCAGGCCGCTCGCTCCAGACAAAGCTGACGAAGACGAGCAGGTAGGCGGCGCCGATCTCCAGCAGCAAGGCGCCGGAGTCGTTGGCCAGGGTTCCGATCACCGTCGCGGCAAGGGCGCCGAGCAGCCCTGCTCGCAGCACAGGGGAATCCTGCAGCAACGCCTCGAAGCGGTCCCGCCGTGCAAGAGCAAGGAGGGCAAGCGCCGCAATCAAGGGCATGAACACGAGCACGACCGGCCGCGTGAAGCTGTGAGCGGAAAGCTGCAGGCGGCGCTGGGCCACCTCGGCCAGGTCGCCAAGGCCGCCGGCATCGAGGACGGACCGAGTCAGATGTGCGTTCGCCCCGGAAACCAAGTCGGCCAGCGCGATCAGCGCGAGCACCGCCAATGGAGCGGCAACCACCAACAGCGCCGTGCGCCGGCTCCGTGCCGCAATTGCGGTAGCCGCAACCGCGGCGCCGACGGGCAGCACGATCGCCGCCCCGACATCAGCCCCGAAGCGCCCTGCGGCGAAGACGAGCGCGAAGAACAGCCCGACGGCCAGGAACATCGCGGCGCAGCGGCGGGGCGAGAGCCGCGGCGCAAATCCGGCGAGCCCGGCCCCCGTCCCGGCGACGACCAGGACGCCGAGCAGGGCCTCCAGCTCATTGCCAATCCCATAGAAGCGCACCCCGAGCCCCGGGTTTGGGCCAAGCAGTGAAAGCGAGGTGAGCGGAGACCCGGCGATGACATCGACCGCGTAAGCGAGCACGACGACTCCTGAGGCAACCGCAATCGCCCGATAACCGCGCAGCGCGACGAGGGTCAGCACGGCAAGCAGGAGCCCGCCAAACATGACGAGCAGCTGTTCCGCTGCTTGGCTCAGCTCGAGCGCGGCGCCAAGCAGCAAGATCAGCGGCAGATAGATGACGCTCAAGCAAACGAGCTGCACGGCGACACGAGCCACCCGTCCCCGGGCAAGAAGGGCGAGCCCTAGCAGGACCAGCCAGACCAAGAGAGAGACTCCGATCACCGCTCCCCGCCGCTCCGAGATCACTCCCATTCGATCGCCAAGCGATTCGATCGCCCCAACGTCAACCAGCCCCTCGGCCCGAATCGGCTGCCCCGACATAGCCCCAGGAATCGCGACCCCAAGTCGCGCCAAGATCGTCGGCGCAATATCGGTCGACAGCACATAGCCACCGGTCCGAGTGCTGTCGGAGGTCAAATCCCCATCGAAACCATGCCCAGCGATCCCGATGGCCAGCTGCCGATTCTTCTCCGGCGGAGCCCGCTCGATCGCGACAACCAGATCGTTCCCACGCAGTCCACGCACGAGCGCCGACAGCTGACGCAGGTCCAAGCTCCGCACCTCACAGCCCTTCCCATCCTTCTCCAGAGTGCTCGAAAGCAATCCGGGCACGATGTCCGCAGGAGCAGATTCAGCCCGCTCAACCACCGCTGGCGAATACTGCGGCCCACAGATTCCCCCAACGACATCTCTAGGAAGCTCTGAGTCGTAAAGCGAATCGAAGACCCGATTCCCCTGACTGACATCGAGGTATGTCTGCGCCGCCGGAACGCTTCCGAGCCCTGCACTCAACAGCCCCGGCGAGATGCTTTGAACCCTCGCAAGCTCCGCGACGCCGGTCCCTTTGGGCAGGAGAGCTACGACGACGCGCGCGCGCGGGCCTCGGGCCGGGGCCGAAACGTCTTGTACTTTTTCGGCGCCCGGCCCACTGCCTGCCACCGCCTCTCCACCGAAAAAGTTAAGTGAAGGCCCCGACCCGAGGCCCGCGCCCACCCAAAGGCCAAGAGCTATCGTGACCCCAATGGCCGACCGAACTTTCGCCAAGTTTTCGTTCTTCAAGGTAGATCCCGCCTGGCGCCGCCGAGACGCCGACCTGCGAGCCGCCGACAAGCAGGAGTTCCTAGCCGCCTGCGAGGATTTTGCCCAAGACCGCTCCTTGCGCGCCTACTCAACCATAGGAACCCGCGGCGATGTCGACTTGGTCCTGCTCAGCCAGAGCCCGAGCCTCGACGATCTGCACACCTTCCATGTCGTGCTCGGTCAGAGCGGCCTGGCGAAGTGGTCCGAGACGCCTTACTCCTTCCTTTCCACAACCAAGCGCTCTCCGTACTCCGATGAGCAGGCGCGGCCAGAGATCTGCGTTTCGGAGCGCAAGTACATGTTCCTCTACCCGATGGTCAAGCAGCGCCGCTGGTACGGGCTGACGGCGGAGGAGCGCGGCCGGATCATGAAGAGCCACATAGAAGTCGGCCGCCGTTACCCGGAGATCACGATCAACACGACGTACTCCTTTGGCCTCGATGACCAGGAGTTCGTCGTCGCCTTCGAGGGCGATGATCCGGCGATGTTCCTCGACCTCGTGCAGGAGCTTCGTCCAACCGAGTCGAGTGAGTACACGGAACGTGAGACCCCGATTTTCAGCTGTGTGGCGCTCTCGCTTCGCAAAGCGCTCAATGCCCTCGACGGGGCACCCAGCGCTGTTCCGGCAGGGGCATGAGCACTCAGACGCTCAGCTATGCGATCGATGAGCATGACCACCTGATCAGGGTCGACGAGGGCTACTACCGCTTTGCCGAAGAGAACGGCTGGGAGGAGGCGGCGACCAGCCTCGGTCGCTCGCTCTGGGACTACGTGGCCGGCCATGAGATGGTGAAACTGCAGCGGCTGCTGGTGCGGCGCGTCCGCAACGAGCTCGGCGACGTCGAGCTGCCCTTCCGCTGCGATGGGCCCAGCGTGCGCCGTGAGATGAACATCAGGATCGTCGCCAGGCCGGGCGGGCGGGTCGTCCTGTTTTCGGCGCGAACGCGGCACGAAGAGCCGCGGGACTCACCGCAGTGGTTGCTCGATCCGGCAACGCCGCGCAGCGACGAGGTGCTCGAGATGTGTGGCTGGTGCGATCGCTTCGAAGTCGACGGCGAATGGGTCGAGGTGGAGGAGGCGGCGCGTCGCCTGGAGCTCTTCAACAAGGCTGAGCTGCCGGCGATCAGCCACGGCATCTGCCCCGACTGCAACGAAATGCTGCTGGCGGCGTAGGCGCAGCGCTCGGTTCCCTATTCTTTCGCGCTCGCTGTAAACCGCTTACCTGACACTTGCGAGGCCATGACCAAGATCGGAACACCTGAGGATCCCGTTCGCGTCGCCATCATCGGCGCCGGTCCCTCCGGCTTCTACGCCGCCGAGCACATCCTCAAGGGCGAGGACGTGCACGCTCAGGTCGACCTCTTCGACCGCTTGCCGACCCCCTTCGGACTCGTCCGGGGGGGCGTGGCCCCTGACCACCCGAAGATCAAGTCGGTGATTCGGGTCTACGAAAAAACCGCCGCACGCGAGGGCTTCCGCTTCTTCGGCAACGTCAAGATCGGTCACGACATCGAGGTCGAGGATCTCGAACGGCTTTACCATGCGATCGTTTTCACAGTCGGCTGCGAGACCGATCGGCAGCTCGGCATCCCGGGCGAAGACCTGCCGGGCAGCCACGCTGCGACTGCCTTTGTCGGTTGGTACAACGCCCACCCCGACTACGCCAACGACGAGTTCGACCTCTCCTGTGAGCGCGCGGTCGTAATCGGCAACGGCAACGTGGCAATGGATGTGGCGCGGATGCTGGCCCTGACCGATCACGAGCTGCGCCAGACCGATACCGCCGATCACGCGATCGAGCTGCTCGACGCAAAGGAGATCCGCGAGATCGTCGTGCTCGGCCGTCGCGGTCCGGCCCAGGCGGCCTTCACCAATCCCGAGATCCGGGAGCTGGGCGAGATGGAGGACGCCGACGTCATCGTCGACCCGGCCGAGCTCGAGCTCGACCCGGCCAGTGCCGCCTACCTCGAGTCCGAGAATGCCGACAAGACGACGCGCGTCAACGTCGAGACGCTGCGTGGGTTCTCCGAGCGCAAGCCAGAAGGCAAGCAGCAGCGGATCATCCTGCGCTTCCTCGCCTCTTCGGTCGAGATCAAGGGTGATGGCAAGGTGGAGAAGATCGTGATTGGCCGCAATGAGCTGGTCGAAGAGGGCGGCAGCCTGCGTGCCCGCGACACCGGTGAGCGCGAAGAGCTGGAGTGCGGCCTGGTGCTCCGGTCGGTCGGCTACACGGGCATCCCCATCGAGGGGGTGCCGTTTGACGAGAAGCGCGGCCTGATCCTCAACGACGGGGGCCGAGTTCTCGACTCGCATGACTCCGGCCACAAGGTCGGCCACTACACCGCCGGCTGGATTAAGCGCGGGCCTTCAGGCGTGATCGGAACCAACAAGAAGGACGCCCTGGAGACGGTCCAGCACCTGCTCGCCGATATCGAGTCGCAGACCCTGCTCAAACCTGAGAATCCCGATCCCGCTGCAGTCGAGGCACTGCTTGCGGGGCGCGGCATTCGCTACGTCAGCTTCGAGGACTGGCAGGCGATCGACCAGGCCGAGGTCGGTCGCGGTGAGCCCCACGGTCGTCCGCGGGTCAAGTTCGTCCGAGTCGACGAGATGCTTCAGACTCTCGGCGAGCGCGTCTCCGGCTAACGCGCACGACCCGGCGATCGCCTTGGCAGGGCGGCCTGAGACAGCTGTCTGCATCTTCCCGCTGTGCACCGGTATCGGCGCATCGCCAACGTTTCCAATAGGGTCCCCTTCGCTGACGGCAGTTTGTTGTGGAATTTCGGATTACTCCATAGTGCCCTAACCATGCAAGCCGACAGCCCATCCCCGCCTGCGCGGGTGCGAGCCGGCGGGACGGTGCTCTCATTGATCGCCGGCCCGTTGAGTGTTCCGATCCTGCGTGCCCATCTCGAGGGTCCGCTTCGCCTTCCCGATCTCCGCGAACGTATCGGCGGGGCCGCGCAGACGACCTTGCGCGGGCAGGTTGGCAACCTTCGGGCCATTGGGGCGCTCGAGCGGCACGTGCGCAGCGGCATGCCTTACACGGTCGAAAATGAGCTGACTGAGGCGGGGCGAGGGGTGCTCGGCGTGGCCACGACCGTCGAGGCGTGGCTTGCAGAGGCGCCTCAGGGCTCAATCCCGCTCGGTAGTGAGCCCGCGAAGGGTGCGATCAGATCTCTCGTCGGCGCCTGGGGTTCGACAATGCTGCGAGCGCTTGCAGCCCAACCGCTGGCACTGACCGAACTGAGCAGCGCGATCCCGGAGTTGAGTTACCCAGCCCTCGAGCGGCGCCTTTCGGCAATGCGGGCGGCGCGCCATGTCGAACTCCGGCCAGAGGAGGGAAGAGGAGGGAAGCCCTATGCCGTCACTGAGTGGCTCCGTCAAGCGGTTGGCCCCTTGGTAGCGGCGGGCCGTTGTGAGTGTGAGCATCTTTCCGAAGCCACCGAACCTCTTAAACGGATCGACATCGAGGCGGCCTTCCTCCTCGCGGTGCCGCTTGTCGACCTCACCGTCAACTACAACGGCTCATGCCTCTTTGCGGTCGATACCGGCTCGGGCACCGAGAGGGAATCGATGAATCGCCTGGCCGGTGTCTACGTCGAGATCGTAGATGGAGCCGTCGCTTCTTGCGTCTCTGTGCTCGAGCGCAAGCCGACCACCTGGGCGCTTGGAACGGCCAGCGCCTGGGTTGACGCGATCTGTGACGGGCAAGTGGAGCGTTTGCGCATGGGAGGGACGGATCCGCAGTTGGCCACAGCCATTATCGAGGAAATCCATTTATCACTGTCCTTTAATTGAACACCTCGCCACACCGGCGTGGCGTAGGCAGCAGTCCAGCCGACTGGTTTTCGCTTAATCGCGCGCGCGCAACTTTGGCTTCCTGTCATTTGCAGCCGAAAGTACGGGGCTTAGACCGCCGCCCGGTCATCGATTAGTGTGAATAATTTGTATCTCTTGACCGACAAATCGAAGCCTGTTATTCAATGCACCCTGGAGCCAGCGGCTCGGAGTCACGCGAGAGCGGTATGACGCCGACTGAACGGACCCAAACGCTTTCAACGGACTTGATGTTGGTAGCCCTTTCCTCGGTTCGCCAGGCCGGGGCACACGGCGATCAGCCAAAGGTCGACCCCCCATCGTCGTCAGCGGGGGGGACGAGCAGCGAGTGTGGGGCGGGGCCGGCCGGTCCCGCCCTACCCGCCGCGCCCTATTGGTATGGAAGCCTTTATCGGCTCCGATCCTTCCGATACTCAGACACGGACTGTCGCGCCGGGGCCCCCAAGTGAGAGGAGGGACCCCGGCGCTAACCGTAACTCAGTGCCGCTTGGGCAAAAAGCCCGTACGGCATAAAGAGCATAGAACGCAAATAGCGTGCTTTCCAGCCCGAGCATGTAATCGGGCTGATGTTCCTCCTATTTTGCGGGCTCGCTCGACACCATTTCCCCGCCCCGCTCGGTGCCCGCGATCAGTTCGTCCGGTGCCCGATCCTCAGGGATGAAGCCCGACTTCATGCCGAAGTAGACCGCCTGGGGATGATGGGCGATGATCGCCACAGTCGACTGCTCAGGGAGGACCGCGTGGCCGTCGGAGAGCGTCATGCCGATCTGCTCGAGGTCGAGAAGTCGCCAGACCTTCTCGTGCTCGGACTGGTCGGGGCAGGCGGGATATCCCCACGAGTAACGCCGGCCTTGGTCGAGGCCGATACCGAGCTCGCGGCGGACCTGAGAATGCAGCCACTCGGCCAAGCCCTCGGCTGCCTGGACGCCGAGGCCGTGTACAAAGAGCTGCTCGGCGAACTCACCTTTGGCCTCGAGCCGCTCGATCAGGTCGGTGACCTCGGGGCCGACGGTTACGCCCTGCAACGCCACTACGTCCCGTTCGCCGGAGTCAAGCGGCCGGTAGAAGTCGGCTAGGCAGATTCGGTCGTGCCTCGGCTGGCGTGGGAAGGCAAGCCGCTCGAGCTCGCGTTCCGGCTGCTCCGGGTCGAAGACGATCAGCTCGTTGCCATCGGCATTGCAGGGGAAGTATCCGAGCCTCGCCCTTGGACGAAGGTAGTCCTGCTCCTGCCACATCCGTCCCAACCGCGGTGCGAAGCCCTCCTCGCCGTCGGCTCCCTCGACGAGTTCGCGCCAGGCCTCGCCCTTGACGCCGCGGCCGCCCCAGTGCAGCTTGAAGAGCACGTGGCGATCCAAGTAGGGGAACACGTCGTCGAGGTCGATCTCGATCTCGCGCACGCTCTCGAACGGTGGCTCTGGAATCGGCACATCGGTGCGCGCTGCCGAGCGGACGCTGTCGTCGCTGGTGGGCGGCCCATCGTCTGCCTTGACCGGCTTGTTGCGAAGCTCCTGGGCCTCAGCGCGAATTCGCCCGACCAGCGCCTCCCGCGCGGGCTCGTCGATCAGTGCGTCCATCGTGTCCAGCCCCTGGAAGGCGTCCTTGCAGTAGAAGACGCCCGGGTTGTAGACCTCGTCGGACTCTTTGCCCTTCGGGTACAGCGTGCGGCGCCCGAAGTCGCGGTTGATCGCCGCGCCTCCGATCAGCACCGGGAAGTCGAGCCCGCGCTGGTGCAGCTCCTGGATGCAGGCGGGCATCTGCTTCGAGGTCGAGACGAGTAGTGCGGAGAGGCCGATCGCGTCGGCCTCGTTCTCGACCGCGGCCTCGATGATCGTGTCAATTGGGACCTGCTTGCCGAGGTCGATCACGGTGTAGCCGTTGTTGGTCAGGATCGTGTTGACGAGCGACTTGCCGATGTCGTGGACGTCGCCGAACACGGTCGCGATCACGACCTTGCCCTTGGTGTGACCGTCGATGCGGTCGAGGTAGTTCTCCAGCTGCGCGACGGCGCGCTTCATCACTTCGGCCGATTGCAGGACGAAGGGCAGGATCAGTTCGCCGGCGCCGAACTTGTCGCCGACCTCCTTCATCGCCGGCAGCAGCACCTCGTTCAGTGTCGGGACGGCGCCGATCTTCTCGACCGAGCGGTCGATCCATTCCTCGACCCCATCCTTCTTGCGGCGCAGGATGTGCCAGTGCAGGGCCTCCTCGGGCTCCATGCCCTCGGTCGGGTCGGCCGCCTCCTCGGCGGCCTCCTCGCCCTTCGACTCGAAGTGACCGATGAAGCGCTCGAGCGCGTCCTCGCGCCGGTTGAAGACGAGGTCATCGGTCAGCTCTCGCTCCTCCTCGGAAATCTCCGAGTAGGGCGTGATGTGGTTGGGGTTAACCATCGCCAGGTCGAGCCCAGCCTCTACGCAATGGTGGAGGAAGACCGAGTTGAGTACGGCGCGCGGCCGTGGCGAGACACCGAAGGAGACATTGGAGACACCGAGCGAGGTCTTCACCCCGGGGATCTCGGCCTTGATTCGGCGGATTCCCTCGATCGTCTCGACCGCCGAGGGCTTCCACTCGTCATCGCCCGTGGTCAGGGTGAAGGTGAGCGCATCGAAGATCAGCGCCTCGGGGTCGAGGCCGTGCTCGTCGCAGGCGATCTCGCGAATTCTCTGGGCGATCTCCACCTTGCGATCGGCCGTCTTCGCCATTCCGACCTCGTCGATTGTCAGCGCAATCAGCGCCGCCCCATGCGCCTTGGCCAGCGGCACGACGACGTCGGCCTTGTCGCGGCCGGCCTCGAGGTTTATCGAGTTGACGATCGCCCGCCCGGGAATCTGCTCGAGCGCCGCCTTCAGCACCTCCGGTTCGGTCGAGTCGACCTGGATCGGCGATGGCTGGGTGAGCGAGATTCGCTTGGCGACCGCCGCCATCTGCTCGTCCTCGTCCTGGCGCTCGGTCAGCGCCACGCAGATGTCGAGCACATGGGCACCGCCTTCGACCTGGTCTTCGGCGACCTGGACGAGGCCGTCGTAGTCGTCGGCGAGGAGCAGCTCCTTGGCCTTGCGCGAGCCCTGCGAGTTGACCCGCTCGCCGACCAGCGTCGGCCGCGGTTCCTGGACCAGGGGGGTGGAGGTCATCATCGAGGAGACCTCGATCGGCCCCGGCCCCGGCCGCTTGCCGGGCACGCGTCCGTCGACCCGCTCGTGGATCGCGGCGATGTGCTCGGGGGTCGTCCCGCAGCAGCCGCCGACGATGCCGACTCCGTAGCGCTCGACGAACTCGCCCAAGGTCGCCGCCAGCGGCTCGGGCTCTTCGGGGAAGATCGTCTCGCCGTCGGGCCCCTGCAACGGCAGTCCGGCGTTGGGAATGCAGTGCACCGGCAGCGGGCTGTTCTCGCCGAGGAAGCGGATCGCGTCTCGCATGTCCTCCGGGCCGGTCGAGCAATTGAGCCCGATGACGTCGACATCAAGTGCGACCAATGTCGTCAGCACCGCCTGGATGTCGGTGCCGAGCAGCATCTTGCCCCCGTTCGGCAGCAGCGAGACGCTGCACTGGATCGGCAGCGTCCGTCCCGTCTTCGCGAAGGCCTCGCGGGCGCCGAAGATCGCCGCCTTGACCTCGAGGATGTCCTGTGCGGTCTCGATGATGATCAGGTCTGCACCGCCTTCGACCAGGCCGCGGGCCTGCTCGACGAAGACCTCGACCAGCTTGCCGAAGGAGATGTCGCCGAGGGTCGGATCGGTGGAAGCCGGGAGGAAGCCGGTAGGCCCGATCGAGCCGGCGACGAAGCGGCCCTCGCCCGCCGCCTTGCGGGCGATCTCGGCCGCCTTGACGTTGATCTCGTGCGTGTGCTCGCCCAGCCCCCACTC
>JAJKHV010000023.1 GCA_021154855.1 Solirubrobacterales bacterium | reverse complement strand
GCCGCTCTCACTTCGACGGCTGCTTTGCCGGTCGGGAAGATTGTTTCCTGAGCGTCCACGACGAAGTCGCTGCCGTCTTCTGTGAGCGGGTGCTCGCCGCCCATACCGGTGCTTCGTCCTGGCACGATCGCGTCTGGGCCGCGGGATGGGCGGCGATGCGCTTCTTCGAGGAGGATCCCGCCCGCGCCCGCTTCCTCGTGGTCGAGGTCAACGGAACCGGCAGCGGCGCCCAATCACGACGCGATCGCACCCTGCAGGGGCTGGCCGACATCGTAGATGGCGGCCGTGAGGAGCTGGAGAAGCCCGAGTCGGTATCTCGCTGCACGGCCGAAATCGTCGCGGGGGCGATCTACGGCACCGTCCTCGGCCGGATCGAAAGCGGCTATATCGAACGGCGCGAGGACTTTCTGGCGGAGTTGGTCTACATAGCGGTTCTGCCCTACCTCGGCTCGCGGGCGGCGGAGGACGAGCTGCTGGTCCAGCCGCTGCGTTAGCGACCCTGACGCCGACCGTCTCGGGTATGGTCGATCAGGTGGCAAAGGGGACGGCAAAGGGCGCCGCGAAGCGCAGTACGGCCAAAGCCGGAGAACCGACGCCGCCCGCTGAGGCTTCCCCCCGGCTTCCCGCCGGCCGCCACGGCCTGCCGCGTGAGTTCATCACCCAGAATCAGCGCGAGCGAATCATCACGGCGATGGTCGACACGGTCGCCGAGCGCGGCTACAACGCGACCACCGTCGCCCACATAACCAAAGCGGCCTCGGTCTCCCGCCGCACCTTCTACGAGCACTTCGCCGACAAGGAAGCCTGCTTCCTCGCCGCCTACGACATGGTCGCCGACCACATCCGCGCCTCGATGCGCGCCGCCGCCGAATCCTTCGGCGACTGGCCGCAGCAGGTACGGGCGGCGCTGGCGACGATGCTGCGCTTCCTCTCTTCAGAGCCCGAGCTCGCCCGCCTCTGCATGGTCGAGCCGGTCGCCGCCGGGGGGGAGATCGCCGCCCGCCACCGTGCCTCGATGCAGGGCTTCGTCCAGATCCTCAAGGCGGGGCGGCCTGAGCACAGCGGCTCGCGGCCGCTGCCGGCGGCGACCGAGGAAACCCTCGTCGGCGGCATCGTCTCGCTGATCGTCCGCGAGATCTCCGCCGGCCGGACCGCGGACCTCGACCAGCTCCTGCCGGACCTCGTCGAGCTGATCCTCGCGCCCTATCTGGGCAACGAGGAAGCCGAGCGCCTGGCGCGCTCGGATGCGGCGCCCACCCCCGAGTCGTAGGCCCGGCCCCACTCGAGGCAGCTTTGCCTCGCCATGCAAATGGAAACGCTTGCGGTACACCGCCGTCTATAAACACGATCTTTTCCTTGACACTCTGAAACAGCTCTGTTCTAATCTCGCCACAGTTCATGTACGCGGTAGTTCAAACCGCGACTGACTTCAGGGAATAACAGGGACAACCGAGCCCTCGATGGCCGCAAAGGGAAGCGGCCGGCAGAGGGGTTCACGGGACAAGGAGAGAGCTACGTGAGAAGCCACGCGAAGGCATCGTCCGCGGGACCGAGCATGCGCCGGGTGCTCGGCGCATGCCATCGCCACGTCATCTTGGCCCTCCTCGTCCTGACCGCACTCGGCGCCTTCGGCGTCGCGGCTGCTTCGGCGGCCGAACCGCCTCCATATCACTCGAGCTTCGGGCCCGACGGCACGGAAGCGACCGAATTCGACGGCAGCGGCTCGGTCGGAGCGATCGCCGTAGACCAGGGGGCCCACCGGGTCTACGTGATGGACGGCGGCGCTGAGAAGCTCTACAAGTTCGACACCGAAGGCAACGCGGTCAATTTCACTGGCTCCGCTCTCTACATTTCAGGAAACGCACTCACCTTTTCCTCTTTCGGTCCCAACGCCAAGCAGGTGGCGGTCGACCCGCTCAGCCACGACATCTACGTCACCGTCGAAAACTCGATTGAGGCCTTCCAGCCCGACGGCGAAGAAGCCGAATTCACCGCCGGCCCATGGGCCGGCACCAACTCGATCGGCGGCTTCGACGGAGCGGACGGAGTCACCGTCGACGCCAATGGCGACATCTACGCGAGCGACAGCAACAACCATCGGGTCAAGGTCTACTCGCACACCGGTGAACTGATCACCCAGCTCTCCGACCCAGAACCTAAGAACATCGCCGTCGACAGCAATGGGAACCTCTATGTCCAGCACTTTAGCGAGGGACACATCCACAAGTACGTTCCTTCGGAATTCCCAGTGACAGCGACGACCACCTACACCACCACCGGCCAGCCGTTCACCACTGATGAATCTCAAGCCATCGCGGTCGACCCCGCAACTAACGATGTCTATGCGACCACGTCGGGTTCTACGCCGCGAAGAGTCGACCGGTTCGACGAAGACGGTGCCCTTCTTGCCACCTTCGCCGGCCCCGGTGAAGATGGCGAAATCGAAGGTTATGCGCTCGGTATTGCCGTCTTCAGCGAACAGGAAGCGGTCTTCGTCTCCAAAGCCCCGGCACAACCACCCGGCCGCATACAGGTGGAGATCTTCTGGGAACCCACCCTTCCCGGACCGCCCAAGGTCCGCTCCGCCTCGGTGACACAGGTGACTTCCAACACCGCCACCCTGCAGGCGCGGATCAACCCCAGCCGGGCCGACACGACCTACCGCTTCGAATACGGGCTCCAGGACTGCTCCCTCGGCCCTTGCACGAGCGTCCCCCTCAGCGCCGCCGGCATCGGCGCGGGTCACAAGCTCGTCCCTGTATCGCAAGACATCGCCGGGCTTCAGGGTGGCACGACCTACCACTTCCGCGTCTTCGCCGCAAACGAACACGGCGACAACCAGGAAGAAGACGGCGTCGAAGAAGAAACCGACCACACCTTCACCACCCAGTCCGCCACCCTCGGGTTCAGCCTCGGCGACAACCGCGCTTGGGAGATGGTCTCGCCGCCCGCCAAGCACGGGGCACAGCTTCAAGGCTCTACGACCGCCGACGTCCAGGCTGCCGCCGATGGCAATGGGATCACCCTTCCCAGCCGTGGGTCGATCGAAGCCGGCCCGGAAGGCGATCGCATCCCGGAAACCTCGACGGTTCTCTCCCGGCGCACCCCGGGAGGCTGGCGCTCGAAGGACATCACCCTTCCCAACAACACCATCACTCAAATCATCCTCGGGCCGACCGGCGAATACAAACTATTCAACAGCGATCTCAGCACGGCAATAGTCGAGCCGCACGGCACCACCCCGTTCTCGGCCGACGCCTCTGAAAGGACCCCCTACCTGCGCCAAAACAGCGAACCGCCGCTCTTCACGCCCCTTCTCACCGCATCCAACGTCGCCCCGGGCACCGAATTCGGCGGCGACCCCGGTTTTCCCATCGGCCCGGTTACGACGGAGGGCAGCAACTCTGAGCTCACCCACATCGTGCTCAGCTCCGAAGTGCCTCTGCTCTCCGTAGCGCCTCCGGCCTTTGGCGAGAAACGAGCTCTCTACGTGTGGAGCGCCGGCAACCTCCAGCCGGTCAGCGTCCTGCCTCCCGGCGAAGGCGGAGAAATGGTCTACGCCGAACTGCTCGGTTCCGGCATGGGCTCTACCCGCAACGCGATCTCCGACGACGGCTCTCGCGTCTTCTGGAGCACCGGCAGGAACACGACATTTGACGCTAGCAATCAAATCACCGGCCTCTACCTGCGCGACACTGCCGCCGAAGAAAGCGTGCGACTCGACGCCGTCAAAGGAGGCACCGGCGACGGCGAACCTAGGCCTGTCTTCCAGGCCGCCAATCCCGCCGGCACAGTCGTCCTCTTCACCGATTCGCAGCAGCTGACGCCGGGGGCCAGTCACAGGGGCGCGGACCTCTACCGCTGCGAAATCCCTCCGGGCCCAACGTCCAGCGGCTGCAGCAGCCTTATCGACCTCAGCCTCGCCGAAGGCCCCGGCGAAAGCGCCGCCCTTCAGGGGATCGCCACCGGCGCCTCCGAGGACGGCTCGACGATCTACTTCGTCGCAAAGGGCGTCCTCGATGACACCGCCAATGAATTCGGCGACCGCGCCCAGTCCAATCATCCCAACCTCTACGTCTGGCAGGCGACCGAGGGCGTGCGCTTCATCGCCGCCCTCGCCAGGCAGGACGTTCGCGACTGGGGTGGCGGAGCCGTGCAATCCATCGCTCTCAGCGCCTTTGCCTCCCCCAGCGGTCGCTACCTCGCCTTCATGTCGGAAGGCAGCCTCACCGGCGAGGAAAACCTCGACCCGAAGACCGGCCACTCCGTCCAGCGCGTCTTCCGCTACGACGCCAGCGCCGAACGGCTCGACTGCGTCTCCTGCGACCCGACCGGTTCCGCCCCGGAGGGGGGGACTGCCATTTCTGACACCGGGCTCCCGGGCCCGGTCGACCCCCGCAGGAACTGGGAAGAAACCCGGATGAATGCAGTCCTTCCCGAGCGTACGACCAACCGTGACGGATCGGGTTCAGCCTTCTATTCCCCACGGGCGCTCCTCGACAACGGCCGCCTCTTCTTCAACGCGATCGATTCCTTGGTCCCGGCCGACTCCAATGGAGAGTGGGACGTCTACCAGTACGAGCCCGACGGGGTCGGCGATTGCAGCGAATCCTCCGGCGGCGCCAGCGTCGCCAGGATCGCCGGCGGCTGCGTCTCCCTGATCTCCTCCGGCACCGCTGAAGAAGAAGCCGGCTTCCTCGACGCCAGCGAAAGCGGCGACGACGTCTTCTTCCTCACCTCTGCGCAGCTGAACGAACCCGACGAAGACGAAGTGCTCGACGTCTACGACGCACGCGTCAACGGCGTCCCCCTCACCCGGCCGCTGCGGGCCGAATGCCTCGGCGAAGCCTGTCAGCCGCTGCCGGTGGTGCCCAATGACCAGACGCCGGCGAGCTCACAGTTCGAAGGCAAGGGGAACGTGCACGAAGGAGCGAAGCGCTGCTCCAAGGGCAGGCGCAGGGTCAGGCGCAAGGGCACGGTCCTCTGCGTTCGCCGCCACCAACGACATGCAGGAAAGCACCGCCCAGCCGGCCGCCATCGGAGGGCAGGGCGATGAGGACCCGAGACCAGAAGCCCGCCCGCCCCGAGCACGTCATCGCCAAGGAGCCGCCGACCATGACCTCTCGCCTCAAGCGCCTTGCTCTTCTCCTCTCCGCCGGCCTCGCTCTCGGCGCGTTCGCGCTACCGGCCGTCCCCGCCGCGGCGGCGCCTCAGCCGTGGTGGCAGGTGCTGACCGGCAGCCGCCCCACGAATCTCTGGGAACCGACGGACAACGTCCAGGAAATCAAGTCGAAAAAGTCGAACCTCCTCGGCTCAGAAATACTCGCCGCGAGGATTGAAGTACATGGAAAAATCATCGGCTGCCTCGCGGCCGGATCCTTCTTCGGCCTCACGCCTGACGAAGTCTGTCAGCTCGTCGGCATTGCACCGGAAGCCACCGAAACAGCCGAAGACCTCGAACATCTCCTCGAAGGCGCAAATGCGTTCGGGACCGCTTCGGTCGAAGTGACCGGGGGTCCTGCGGGCGGCGAACCGCCGTTCCTCGTTACTACCCCTGGGAGTCCCGAGCCCACGATCGCCATATCGCCGCTAGTAAACGGACTCGGCACGTTCGGAGCGGCGAGGGTCAAGCTGCGCTCGCCCGGCGGAAGCGGCCGCCTTGTTCTGACCATCACCAACCTCGGCGACGCTCCGGTTGACGCCACCAAGGAGCCCGTCACGATCACCGACGAGCTGCCCGCTGGGGTCGAAGCGACCGGCATCGAAGCATTCGCCGGGGACAAGAACAGATCCGGACCGGTGAAATGCGAAATCCAGGCGCCGGACCTCGTCTCCTGCGGCTTCGAAGGCGAACTTCCCTCCTATGAAGCGATCGAAGTCGAAATCGGCGCAAACCTGACCGGCCAACCCCCGGCCGCCGGCGCTCCCGGGACCGTGAGCGTCTCGGGCGGCAACGCCGCTCCGGCCTCCGAAAGCCAGGCCATCACCGTCAGCCCCGAGCCGACGCCCTTCGGCATCGAGCAGTTCTCGGGTCGATCCGAAGAAGAGGGCGGCGCCGCCACCACCCGCGCCGGCAGCCATCCGTTCCAGCTGACGACGACGATCCAGCTCAACTCGGGACCGGTCATTGGGGAATCGAAGGGGCGCGTCCTCATCGAACAGCCGGCGATCCCGCGCAACCTTCGCTTCCCCCTGCCCGCCGGGCTGATCGGCAATAACACCATGACCGCTCGGTGCCCGATGAGCGTCTTCGTCACACCGCAGGACCTGCGATTCAACGAATGCCCCGCGAGCAGCGCCATCGGGGTCGCCTCGGTGACCATCATCGAAAAGGGAAATCTCGGCCTCGAGCGCGTCGCCGTCCCGGTCTTCAACCTCGACCCAGAGTACGGCGAGCCGGCGCGCATCGGCTTTCTGGCCCTCGGCGACCCGGTCATCATCGACACCGAAGTCGATCCGGACAATCACTACAGGATCACCGGCTCGGTACGCAACACGACCCAGCTTGCCGAGTTCCTCTCCAGCACGGTTACCCTCTGGGGCACCCCCGGGGACCCGCGCCACGACAGCTCCAGGGGCTGGTACTGCACTGACGACCACGAAAAACACGGTGCCTGCGAACGGCCGCAGAACCTCGATGAATCGGCGTTCTGGCGCCAGCCTGCCTCCTGTTCGACGCCGCTGAACTTCCAAGCCATAGTCGAACCCTGGAACGTGCCGCTCGGAAGCGTCATCGACAGCAGGGAATCGATTCAGGCGAACATGATCGCCTGCAACCAGGTGCCCTTCGGTCCGAGCATCGCGGGCTCACCGACCACCAAGCTGGCGGAAAACCCGAGCGGCTTCGACTTCCGCTTGGACATGCCCAACGCAGGCCTCTTGAACTCCGAAGCGGTCGCCGAAGGCCAGGCCAAGAAGGTCGAATTCACCCTGCCCGAAGGGATGTCGGTCAATCCCTCCGAGGGGGAAGGGCTGGTCGGCTGCAGCGAAGCGCAGTACGAAGCCGAGACCGCCCAGTCGCTGCCGGGCGAAGGCTGCCCCAACGCCTCGAAGATCGGCGAGGTCTCGGTGACGACGCCGCTGCTGAAGGAGGAAGCCCACGGCGCCCTCTTTATCGCCGCCCCCCACGCGAACCCCTTCGGCTCGCTGCTGGGCCTCTACCTGGTCGCGAAGATCCCCGAGCGCGGGATCGTGGTCAAGCAGGCGGGCAAGGTGGAAGCGGACCCGAGGACGGGCCAGCTGACCACGATCTTCGACGACCTGCCCCAGCTGCCGTTCTCCACCTTCCACCTGCACTTCCGCGAGGGAGGCCGAGCACCCTTGGTCACCCCGCCGGCCTGCGGCACATATCAGGGCCAGGCACGCTTCGTGCCCTGGTCGGCTCAGGACCCCGACAACCCCGCCCCAGGCGAAGTCGTCTCCCGCAAGGCGACCTTCCAGATCGAACGCGGCGTCGACGGCGGCGCCTGCCCGCCGAACGGCGCCCCGCCCTTCCACCCGGGTCTCCTCGCTGGCACGATCAACAACGCCGCCGGCACATTCTCGAACTTCAACCTTCGCCTGACCAGGAACGACGGCGAACAGGAGTTCACCCACTTCTCGATCAAGCTGCCGCCAGGCATCACCGGCAAGCTGGCGGGGATTCCCTACTGCCCCGATTCCGCGATCGCCCAGGCGAGAGCGCGGACCGGCATCCATGGCGGCCAGGAAGAGCTCGATCAGCCCAGCTGCCCGGCGGCATCTGAGATCGGCCGCACCCTGGTCGGCGCGGGAGTCGGCTCCCTCCTCACTTACGTCCCCGGCAAGCTGTACCTGGCCGGCCCGTATAACGGCGCGCCGCTCTCGATGGTGGCTATCACCTCGGGGGTAGTGGGCCCCTTTGACGTCGGCACGGTGGTGATACGCCAGGCCTTCCGCATCGACCCCGAGACCGCCGAAGTCTTCATCGACGCCACCAGCTCCGATCCAATACCCCACATCATCCAGGGCATACCCGTTCACGCCCGTGACATCCGCGCCTATGTCGACAGGCCCAACTTCACCTTGAACCCGACCTCCTGCAAGCGCACGTCGACCGCCTCCACGGTGCTCGGCTCGGGCCTCGACTTCGCCTCACCGGCAGACGACAACCCGATCACGGTCACCAGTCCCTTCCAGGCGGCCGACTGCGCGGCGCTCAGCTTCGATCCGAAGCTGAGCTTGCAGTTGCTGGGGGGAACCAAGCGCGGCTCCCACCCCGCCTTCAAGGCGACCCTGCGCATGCACGGGATCGGCGAAGCGGCGATCCGCCGCGCCCAGGTCACCCTGCCGCACTCGGAGTTCCTCGAGAACGCCCACATCAAGACGATCTGCACCAGAGTGCAGTTCAAGGCGGGAGCCGGCAACGGCACGCAGTGCCCGGCCGGCTCGGTCTACGGCTATGCCAAGGCAACCACTCCGATCCTCTCCGAGCCGCTCACCGGCCCGGTCTTCCTGCGCTCCTCCGAGCACCAGCTGCCCGACCTGGTGGCCGCCCTTCACAGCCCCACCGGGATCGACTTCGACCTGGTGGGCAGGATCGACTCGGTCAAAGGCGGCGGGATCCGAAACACCTTCGAGGCCGCCCCCGACGCCCCGGTCTCGACCTTCACCCTGACTATGCGAGGCGGCAAGAAGGGTCTCTTGGTCAACTCGACCGACCTCTGCAGGGGCACTCACCGCGCGGAAGTCTCCTTCGAGGCCCACAACGGCAAGCAAAAGGACTTCCGCCCGGCGCTCAAGGCCAAGTGCGCCGGCAAGGCCAAGAAGAAGTCAAAGCGCGCCCAGCAGCGCCGCAGCGCTAGGTGAGCGCCAAGCGAGCAAGAGGGGGAGCGCTGCTGGCGGCGGCGCTCGCGCTCGGCGGCGCCTACGCCACCGCGGCGACGATCCAGTCCGGCGGCCTGCGCATAACGGCCCTGGCCCAGCTGAAGCCCTACAAGCTGCCCCGGACCCAGCCGGCCCCGATTGCGGTCTTCATCGCCGGGCACCTGCAGAGCACCATTGGCGGCGTGCCCCCCCAATTGCAAAAGCTCCGCATCGAGGTAAACCGCCACGGGCTCTTGCAATCGAGGGGATTGCCGGTCTGCCAGATCCCCGAAGTGCAGCCCGCCTCCACCGAACGGGCGCTCGCCAACTGTGGGGACGCCCTGATCGGCTCCGGGCAGTTTTGGGCCAACATCGTCTTGCCCGACCAGGGCGCCTACCGCACCCAGGGACGGCTTTTGATCTTCAACGGCAGGAAAGCAGGCAAGCCGGTGATCCTCGCCCACATCTACACCTCCCACCCCTTCAACTCCTCTTTCGTGATCCCCTTCGCGATGGGAAAGATCCGCAAGGGCCCTTACGGCACCGAGCTTCAGGCCTCGCTTCCCCAGGCCCTCGGCTCCTGGGGCTACCTGGACCGCATCAAGCTCACCCTGCGCCGCAAATACGCCTATCGGGGAGCGCAGCTCTCCTACTTCAACGCCGCCTGCCCCGCGCCGAGAGGATCGAAGCGAGCCTCCTTCCCGCTCGCCCTCGCCACCTTCTCCTTCGCCGGCAGGCCCTCGATCAGTGCCACCGTAAACAAGACCTGTGGGGTGGCGGAATGATGAGACAGACGACGATCGCGACCCTCTGTCTACTCTTCCTCCTAAGTCCCGCGGCGCAGGCGAAGAACGACCCGCTTGGCTCCGGGCAGACCAAGCTGACCCTCGATTCCTCCTTCGTCTCCTTCTTGGCGAAGAACAAGCTCAAGCTCAGGGCGAAACAGGGCGCAAAGCGCCAGGGCGAGAAGATCCTCATGGCTGTGGTGGGCGGCACGATGGACCTCGCCGCCGGCAACGGCGAGATCGCCCAGCAAGGCACGCTCGTCTTCGAAGGGGCAAAAGCCAAGGTGCCTTTGCGCGAGATCACCGTGAAAACCAAGCGCACGCCGCTGATCGCCAAAGTCGGTGGAAGCCAGCTCAAGGTCGCCCAGGCAAAGAAGATCGCCTCTCAGCGAGCCGGCTTCGGCTCCACCTTCACGGCGACAAAGCTCACCCTCACCGCCAAGGCCGCCACCCGCCTCAACAAGAAGCTGCGCCCCGGGACTCCCTTCGAGCAGGGCCAGCCGCTCGGCTCGCTGACCTCGACCCCCCAGCCGGCCCTGATCACGATCGCCGACCAGGGCAGGGCGACCCTCGCCTTCGATGCGGGCTTCGCCGCCAAGCTCGACGCCCGCTTCGTCTCGCTAAATTCGGTCTTCCCCGCCGAACACCAGGGGGCGCTCTTCACCTTCCCGATCGCCGCGGGAGGGGCGCTTGCCCCCGATGGCTCCCAAGGGACCCTTCGCAGCGCCGGGGAGGTAGAAGCCCTGCAGCTGCACGGCGCCCAGCTTTTTTGGAGGGAACTCTGGCTCGATATGGGAGCCCGCCAGGCCAGTGCGGAAATCGAACTCGCTCCCACCCCGCCCTATCCGGGCAAGATCGCCCGCACCGCGATCTTCGACGTCGCTCCCACTCCCGTTTCTTCTGATCCGAAGTCGAGGACGATCTCCGTCTCCAGGGCGCAGCTGAGCCTCAGCGCGGCCGGAGCACAGGAGCTAAACGAAGCCTTCGGCGAAGGCAAGGCGCTCTTTGCGGTCGGGGAGGTCGTGGGGGCGTTCAGCTTCGCCGCGGTGGGGGAATAGGGGTTACGGCAAGTCGGCTCTATCTCACTTTGCAGGTGCGGAGGAGGGTGCGGCGCTCGTCGAAGGTCATCGAGGGGTGGGCAAAGGGGAAGGCCGCGCGGGAGAAGCGTGGCGGTGTGGACGGCTGCGCTGAAGTACCTGCCGCTGGCGGCCCCTCGCGAGATCGCCACAACGCTCGGGGAGTCAGCTCACAATTCCTCCTCGAAGCAGATATCAGTGTAAGCGTCCAGTATCTGCTTCAGGGCACCGCCGTCGCCTCGGTCTCTACGCCGCCGCCCTCGATCCGGCCGCCGCGGGCGGCCGCGACGCCGCCTTCCTCGCGGGTGAGTCGATGGGCCAGGTAGACCGGCACGATCGAGATCAGCACGACCAGGACCGCGACGGCGTTGACGATCGGCAGTTCGTTGGGCCGGAAGAGGCGGGAGAAGATCCAGATCGGCAGGGTTTCTTCGCCGGCGCCGATCGTGAACGTGGTGACGATGATCTCGTCGAAGGAGAGGGCGAAGGCGAGCAGGCCGCCGGCCGCCAGGGCGGTCCGCAGGCTCGGCAGGGTGACGAAGCGGAAGGTCTGCCAGGTGTGGGCGCCGAGGTCCGCTGAGGCTTCCTCGAAGGAGGTCGAGACCCGGCGCAGGCGAGCGACGACGTTGTTATAGACGACGACGATGCAGAAGGTGGCATGGCCGACGATCACGGTCAGCAGGCCGAGCGGAACGCCGAGGACCTGGGTGAAGGTGTTGCTGATCGCGACGCCGGTGACGATGCCGGGGAGGGCGATCGGCAGGATGACGAGGAAGGAGATCGTCTCGCGGCCGAAGAAGCGGTAGCGAGCGACGGCCAGCGAGGCGAGCGTGCCAAGCATGATTGCGATCGCCGTCGCCGCGAGCCCGGCCTTCAGCGAGGTGAGCAGCGCCTCGTGGACCGAGGGGCTTTCGATCGCCTTTGGGAACCAGTCGAGGGTCAGCCCCGGCGGCGGCCATTCGAGGATGTTGCTGGCGTTGAAGGCGTAGATCGCGATCACGATCAGCGGGACGTAGATGAAGGCAAGGCCGACCCCGATCGCGAGGCGGAGCAGCAGCGTCGAGCGGCGCGAGAGCCTCATGACTAGATGTGCTCGAAGGCGCCCAGCTTCCGGGCGACCATCAGGTAGGCGATCATCACGACGATCGGCACGAGGGCGAGGGCAGAGGCGAAGGGCAGGTTGTTGGAGATGTTGTTGAAGATCACGTTGCCGATGAACTGGTCGTTGGAGACCAGGCGCGGCGTTATGTAGTCACCGAGGGTGAGGGCGAAGGTGAAGATCGAGCCGGCCACAACGGCGGGGAAGGCGAGCGGCAGGATCACGCGGCGGAAGGTGGTGAAGGGCGAGGCGCCGAGGTCCTCGGAGGCGCTGATCAATGAGTTGGGGATGCGCTCGAGGCCGGCGTAGATCGGCAGGATCATGTATGGCAGCCAGAGGTAGCTCATCACCAGCCAGACCGCCGTGCTGCCGAAGCCGGGCCCGCTCAGCCCAAAAGGCTCCAGCGCCCAGTTGATCACGCCGCCGGCGGAAAGCATCGTCCGCCAGGCGTAGACCTTGACCAGGTAGCTGGACCAGAGCGGCAGCAGCACCGCGACGACGAGGATCGCCTTGCCCCGCCGGCTTGCGACCTTTGCCATGTAGAAGGCGATTGGAAAGGCGAGCACCGCGTCGGTGACGGTGACCAGCGCCGCGATCAGGACCGTGCGCTTGACGATGTCGCGGTAGACCGGTTCGTTGAACAGCGTTTCGAAGTTTTCGAAGCTGAGGCCCTGGACCAGTTCGCCGCTGAGCGGGTCGACGGTCCAGAAGGCGGCGATCAGCAGGACCGCGAGCGATCCCAGGTAGCCGATGACGAGCCAGCCGACCGGCCCGGCCAGCAGCCCTGAGATCTGCAGGCGAGGGCGGCCGTGGAAGAGGCCGGCGAGCCTGTGGCCCACCGACCTCCTCTGCACGACCGCTTCGCTCGCCACCGGCTACGCGCTGCCGCTCAGCCCTTGACCGAGGTCCAGGCCTGGACCCAGTCGTTGTAGTCCTTGCAGTCGCTCGATCCGTTGCCGCAATCGGCGAGCGGCGTTTCCCAGTAGTAGACGCGCTTCCAGAACCCTGGGTTGTCAGCGTGGTACTTGGTGCAGAATTCCTTGTCAGCGGTCTGTTCGCAGGCAAGGCTCTGCGCCGGCGCCTCGCCGAAGAATTCCGCCACTTCGGCGTTGACCTTCGGCGAGACGATCCAGTCCATCCACATATACATGCAGTTGGGGTGCTTGGCTTCGGAGCTGATCATCCAGGTGTCCGACCAGCCCGTCGCGCCCTCCTTGGGCAGGAAACCCTGGCTTGCCGGGCTCGCCGCCACCGGCTTGCCGGCGTTCTTCAGTTCGAAGTACTGGTACTGCCAGGTGGTGCCCACCTGGTCGTCGCCGCCGGCAAACGCGGAGATCTGCTTCGCCGCTTCGGACCAGTATTCGCCGACGAAGGGCCGCTGTTCCTTGAGCAGGTCGACCGCAGCTTCGAACTGTTCTTCGTTCAGCTCGTAGGGATTTTCGATTCCCAGTTCGGGCTGGTGCGCCTTGAGATAGACTGCGGCGTCGGCGATGTAGATCGGATCGTCGTAGGCGCTGATCTTGCCCTTGTATTTGGCGGCCTTTTTCGGGTCGAGCATCACGTCCCAGGAGATCGGAGCGGGCTTGACGTCGTTCGAATTCCACATCAGCAGGTTGGCCCCGCGGCCGTGCGGAATCCCGTAGTTGACGCCGTCGAAGGTGTTGTAGGGCTGGTCTTTCAGATCACTGAAGATCGTCTTGTAGTTGGGGACGAGGTCGACGTTGACCGGGTCGACGTCGCCACCCTCGACCAGCCGCGCCGTCGCGTTGCCTGAGGCCGAGACACCGTCGTACTGGCCGCTGCGCATCAGCTCGACCATTTCATCGGAGGTGCCAGCGATCTTGTCGCTGACTTTGCAGCCGGTCTTTTCTTCGAACGGCTTGGTCCATTCCGGTTCGACGTAGCCGGCCCAGGAGATCAAGCTGAGCGAGCCCTCTCCCTTGCCGACCTTCTGCAGCTCTTCACCGGACGTGCTGCTACTGCTGTCAGACGACCCGCAGCCGGCGAGCAAGAGCATGGTGGCGAGCAGCCCTCCAACAATCAGCCATGCCGTCCGTGCGGGGTGTGCGTCACGCGTTCTCACGATGATTCCTCCTCATTAGTCGAACTCCCACGGACGGCGACCGTGTGCTCCGGGCGCCAGCCCACAATTACCTCCCTACCCTGCTCGGCACGCCATTCGTCGATCGACGTGCCCTCCACGTTTTGGCGAATCACCTGAAGCTCACCGCCGGCGTCGAGGGCGACCGTGTAGCGGGTCACCATTCCGGCGTAGGCGACTTCGGCGATGCGGCCGCGCTCGGTACGCAGGCCGTTCGGCATCGCACTGGGATCGACCAGTTGGATCTTCTCGGGGCGGATCGTGAAGCGATCGCCGTCGCGCTCGAGCAGATTGGAGACGCCGACGAAGCCGGCGACGAACTCGGTCTCCGGTTTCTCGTAGAGCTCGACGGGGGCGCTGACCTGTTCGATGCGTCCTTCGTT
>JAJKHV010000022.1 GCA_021154855.1 Solirubrobacterales bacterium | reverse complement strand
TACTCTGCCCTTGCGAGGTGGTTAAAGCACTGGGAGGCGCTTGGCCAAATCGAAAAGGAGCGGAATGCCGATGCGCAAACGTCTGACCTTTGCTGTTGCCATGTCTGTCGCCGTAGCCGTCGCCGCCGTCGCCGTCGCGGGGGCCGCCCAATCACCGGTGCTGACCGCGCCTGACGGCAATACACAGAGCATCGCGGTCAACCTCACACCGCAGAAGCTCTCGAAGAAAACGGCGGAACCAGTCACGCTCGACGTGACGACTGCGACGACGACCACCAACCCAGCTGCAAATAAAGGGGCGCCGATTCCTGCCGTGGAGGCGATCGTGGACTTTTCCAAAGGCACGAAGATCTTCAGCAAGGGCTACCCCACCTGCGATGCCGGGCTGATTCAAAACACCTCGACAGAAGCGGCGCTGCAGGCTTGCAAAAAAGCCAAGATCGGCGGAGGCGAAGGGACGGCGGACCTCGTCGTCGGCGAACGGATCTTCCCGGTGACGACAACGATCACCGCCTTCAACGGCAAACCGGTCGGCGGCAAGCCGGTGATCCTCCTGCACACCTACAGCCAGTCGCCGATCCAGACCACCCTGGTGCTGGTCGGCGCGGTGAGCAACTTCAACAAGGAAGGCTATGGACCGCGGCTCGATGTGTCGATCCCACTGATCGCCGGCGGCCAGGGCGCAATCACCGGCTTCCACGTGAAGATCTTCAAGAAGTTCCGCTACAAGGGCAAGCTGCGTAGCTACGTGAGTGCAACCTGCGCGACCACGAAGCTGAAGGCCCGCGGGAAATTCGTCTTCAAGGACGGTGAATCGCTGACCCCCGCGCTGACCGGAAAGTGCAGCCAGAAGCGCGAAGCGAAGAAAAAGTAGTGGCGGCGCTCAGACGTTGAGGCGCGGCAGCGCCCGGTCCAACCAGCCGGGCAGCCACCAGACCCGATCGCCGATCAGCAGCATCAGCGCCGGCAGCAGGACAATCCGCACCACCGTGGCGTCGAGAATTACCGCGACGGTCAGCCCCACGCCGAGTTGGCTGACCGTCGCAATCGGCGTTCCGGCGAAAGCAATGAAGACGGCGAGCATGATCACGGCCGCGCCGGTGATCACCCGCGCCGTCTTCTCGAGGCCAAATTCGATTGCCGCCGCGTTGTTGCCCTCGCGGTCGTAGTGCTCACGCATCCGCACCAGCAGGAAGACCGCGTAGTCGATCGAGAGACCGAAGACGATGCCGAAGATCATCACCGCCCCGACTGCGTCGACGTAGGCCCGACCGCCCAGCGGCCAACCGTCGGGCACGTTGGTGAGCAGGGTGAGGATGCCGAATGCGACGCCGACGGTGACCAAGTTGAGGCCCACCGCGATCGCCGCCAGTGGCAGCGCCCGCAGGACGAGGATCAGGACGAGGAAGGTGGCGAAGGTGATCGCCGCGACGATGTAGGGGATCTGCTCTTTGGTCACGCGGCTGTAGGTGTTGAGTGTCGGTGGCCCGCCCGCGACGCCGGTGACGACGTTCGCTTCCCTGCCAAGCGCGTCCGCATCGTTTTCGAGCGTCTTGTTGAGCTCGATCGAACCGGGCGAGTTGAAGCCGTAGCGCGAGAAGACGGTGATCGTGGCCGCCTGACCGCCGCCGTTGAGATCGACGGCTTCGGAGGCGCGTTCGTGCGTGCGGCCACGGGTGCCGTCGAGGGCGGAGAGGACGAAGTAGCCCGAGTTGAAGATCCCCGGCGAAGTGTGGCGCAGTTTGGCGGCGCGCCGGTTGAGGCTGTCGCTCTGTGAGAGCACGCGAACCGCGATGCGGCGGGTGCCCGTCTGCAGGGGGTAGGACTGGCTGTAGCCCGCGGCGAGGCTGCGCTCGAGTTCGGTCGTGCCGCCGGTGAGCCGGGTGAGGCCGCCGGCGAGTCTGCTCGCGCCGCTGCCAAGCCGGTCCAGCCCACCCGCGAGCCTCTTCGTTTCCCGGTCGATCCTGCCCGCCTGTTTGGCGACTTCCTTGCCGCCGGCGGAGATTTCGTAGAGACCTTCGGAGAGCCGCTTGGCGCCTTTTGCCAGCGTTTCAATGTGAGCGATTTCCGACGAAAGCCAACGTGAGACTTCCTGCGCTTCTTCGGCATCATCGAGGAGCCGGGCCTGCAGGGCCGTGAGTTCGCTCGGCAATCCGGCATAGTCGGCGGCGTAAGGCAGGCCGGTGGCTGGATCGGTTCCGCTGACCGCAGCCGTGGCCTTGCGGACGGCTTCCAGCGCCGGGCCATAGTTGGGGTCCGACTTGCCCGAGGTCATGCCGTTGAGCTGCTGCAGGGCTGTCGTGAGCTGTTCGTTGGCGGCCTGCGCAGCTGCCTGCAGCTGCGGCGTCTTCACATTGGCGTCGTTGAACAGGGTGTTTTGAAGCTTGTGCGACCGCCGCAGAGCGTTGTTGCGAAGGTTGGTGGCGACATCGGGAAGGCCAAGCTTGAGCTGGAAGCCGCCTAGTGCGGCACGGGATTGCGCCTTTGACAGCTTGCGGGTTCCAGCGGCGAACTTGTCGAGACCGCTCAGGGCTTCTTGGGAGCCGGCGGCGGCCCTGCCGAGGCCGCTGGCGATAGCGATGGCTCCCTCTTCGGCGTTACCGGACCCTTGCGCGACCAATCCGGCCCCGGCGGTTGCCTGGGATAGTCCCGATCGCACCGTGGCGACGGCGCTGGCAACACGGCCCAGGTTGCGGCCGAGCCGCGCCACGTTCGCCAGCGGCCCGACTTTTTCGTTCGATGAGAGCACACCGGCAAAGGTCTTGCGCAAGGGTTCGGCGGCGCGCGCTACCTGTTCGGGACCGACCACGTTCTGCACGCCTGGCGTGGCGGCTATTCGCCGCTGCCAGCGGCTGAGTGCGGCGAGACGCTGCGGCTCGGTGATCGTGCCTTCTCTGGCCGCGGCGATGATCGTGAAGGGCGCTTCGTAGCCACCACCAAAGGCGTGCTGGATCCGTTCGGCGTCCTGTCGGGCGGGATCGTCGTGAGGAAGCTGGCCGACGCTGAACGGGCCGGTCTTGAGAGCGATCGCCGGCGCTGCCAGGACAAGGACCACACCGCCGATCAACGCCGCGACCGGCGCCGGACGGCGCAGCGCTGCAGAGACGATGATCATCAGCCGCGAGCGGTCGCCGTTAGGTTTGCGGCCGATCCGCCAGCGATCGATGTTGGGGCCGAGCAGAACCAGGATCGGCGGGCCGAGCAGCGTGGCAACGACCACGGTGAGGATCACGACCATCGCCAGCGTCCCTGCCAGGGAGGCAAGCAGAACCCCCGGCACGATGAAGAAGGCAACGGCCATCGAAAGCACCAGTGTGCTGCCGGCGAAGATGGTCGTTCGACCTGCTGTGCGGCGAGTCGTCCACGCTGCATCGATGGGCTCGGCGCCGCCGGCGATCTCCTCTCGGAACCGCGAGACCATCAGCAGCGCGTAGTCCACCCCCAGCGCCAAGCCCATCATCGAGCAGACGGTCAGCGCCAGGGCGCTGACGTCGAACCAGTGGGTGAGGATCGCGAGCATGCCGCGCGAGGCGAAGACGGCGACGGCGCCGAAGCCGAGAGGGATCGCCGCCGCCACCGGCGAGCGGAAGACCAGCAGGAGGACAAGCAGGAGGACCGGCAAGGCGATTAGCTCGGCTCGCTCCCCACCGCTGATCGACTCGTCCTGGACCGAGCGCAAGAGAGTTGCGAAGCCACTCTGCGTCGCCCGCACCGGCGGGCGGATCGACTCTTCGATCGCACGCTTGACCAGCGGCACCCTGTCGTTGACGGCTTTGTCGAGATTGTCGTGGAAGTCGACCACGATCAAAGCCCGGTTGGGGCTGGGCCGCAGCTGCCCAACGGTGCCGACGTCCCAGGGGGACAGCGTCGTCGCTTTCGGATCGCGGCGGAGGTTGCGAATCAGCGCCGGGCCCTGCCGGTTGATCGCGGCCGGCTTGCCTTGCAGCAGGATCGCGAACGGAGCGGTGTCGCCGAAGTACTGCCGCAGCATCCCGTTGGCGTTGTGGACCTTGGTGCCGTTTATATCGAGGGAGCTGGGCGTGAGCCTTTCCTCGAGGCTGAATCCGAAGGCGACGAGAACCGCGATGACGAGCAGGGCAACCGTCAACGTCCGCCCCGGGTAACGCAGCATCAGCGGTGGGTGAGCTCTTCCCCCACGCTTGGCGCGCGCGTCATCCCCCCGCCCCCTGCTGCTCCTCCTCACAGGCACGCCTTGTAGTTTGGCGGTCAGAGCACCGCAGCGGGGGAAAAGAAACAGAAGACTCTGTTAAGGAGCGATTTATCGGGCCGCTCGTTTAGAGCGCTAGCCTGGTTATCGGAGGAGATTGAAGCGGCTTCTGGGAATCGGAGCGGTTATCGCCTGTGTCCTGTTTGCGGGTGGCGCAAACGCGGCGTTGGTCAAGGTCGGCAACCTCGTCTTGACCGCGGACGGGGGCTTCACGCCGCGGACGCTGCCGCGACGGACCTTCGCCCCGATCGACTTCACCGGCCACGCTGATCTCAAGTCCGTCGACGGCAGCGTTCCCCCACCACTGCAACAGGTCGTGCTCGACTTCGACCGCGATGGCAGGCTGAGCACGGCCGGCCTGCCGATCTGCCAGCCCACGCTGCTTGAAGAAGCCACGCCCGAGGAAGCTCGAAGCCGCTGCCCCGATGCAATCGTCGGCACCGGGCACGTCAGTGCGCTGGTCACCCGGGAAGCCGGTCCTCCGATCCTGGCCAGCTCCCTGATCACGCTCTTCAACGGCCCTCGCCAGGCGGGCCACCCAACGGTCCTCCTCCACGCCCGAACCACCGTGCCGGCCACCCAGAACTTCGTTCTCACGATCCCGATCGAAAAGCGCGGCGGACAGTACCGCTACCGCGCAACGGTCGACGTGCCGCCGATCGCCGCCGGCCGCGGCTCGCTGATACACCTCGACGTCAAGGTCGGCAAGCGCTACCGCTACCGGGGCACCGAACGCAGCTATACGGCAGCTCGCTGCGGCGATGGGATCTTCCGCACCCGCGGCCGCTTCACCTTCTTCGGCGGCATGCTCATCGAAGGCAGCGTCGAAAAGCCCTGCACCGCTCGTCGGTAGGGAGTTCGGAAGGGAGAAATGGGCCGCGAAGGACTCGAACCTTCAACCTTGAGCTTAAGAGGCTCCTGCTCTAACCAGTTGAGCTAGCGGCCCTGGGTCCAGAAGTATAGGAAGGGCGTTTGCTATTCGCCGAGGGAGCCGCCGGTGCTGCCGGAGAGGCCGCCGAGGGGGTTTTCAAGAGCTTCCTTGCGCTGGGCGCCTTCCTGTTTGGCAACTTCCACCTTCTGTTTTTCGAAGGCCTTGCCGCGCTGGCGGAATTCCGCCATCTGTTTACTGATTTCTTTCGCTTCAGATTTGGCTGCAGCCAGACCTTCAGCTTCCTTCGTCGCCTTGTCGCCGGCGGCGAAGTTGCCGGAGTAGTACTCGTAGATAGCCAGGTTGGTCAGCGAGTTGATCGTCGGCTGCGCTTCGGCGGCGATGCGCTGGGTGGCGGCCGCCTTCTTGACGTTAGCCGAGGCTTCTTCGAGGCTGCGCGAAGTTTCGGCGAGGCTGAAGTAGGTGCCCGACATCAGCAGCGCCGTCGACGGGTTCGGTTCCTTGGTCAGCTTCAGATAGCGACTCCAGGCTTCGGCAGCGCGATTGAGCTCTTCCTGGCCTTCCGCGGTGAAGACCGGCGCGCCGGTTTCCGGATTCACTTCGGTGGCGCTTTTACTGGCCGCGATCCGGGTGCGGGTCAAGGAGAGCAACAGAGCCTCGTTGCTCGGATCCCGGCGCAGTTTGGCTTCGGTGCGTTCGGCCTGTTCGTTGAGGATCTTGACGCCGCTGGCGGTCCCGCTGGTGCCCAGCAGGTTGCCGATGCTGAACGGACCGACGACGAGGAAGAGGCTGGCGCCCATCAGCAGCGCGAGGATCGCGTAGACCACCCGAACGACGTGCTTGCGCCGTCCACGAGTGTCGAAAACCAGCCGCCGCTCGCCTTCTGCCAACTCGAATCACTGCTCCTGGGTTGAGGGCCTTGCCATTCCTCCCGCCTCCCTCGGCGTGCCAAAGGCGCGAGCGATCAAGATACTCAACTCGAACAGAACAAGCAGAGGAACCATCTCGATCAGCATCGATATCGGGTCGACGCCCGGCAGCGCCGCGGCGATCACGGCGATGATCAGATAGGCGTAGCGGCGGTTCCTTTTCAATTGCGCGACGCTGACGATGCCGAGCCGGGTGACAGCGAGAATCGCCAGCGGCAGCTGAAAGATGACCCCGCCGGCGAGCATCGTGGTCGAGAAGAAGCTGTAGTAATCACGGGCGCGGACCTGGACGTTGAACTGGCTGTCGTTGAAGTTGAGCAGGAACTTGACCGCGGCCGGCATCACGACGAAGTAGGAGAAGGCGACGCCGGCGAGGAAGAGCAGCGGCGCGGCAAGCAGAAGGGGCAGGATCACACGGCGCTCGCTATGGCTGAAAGCGGGCAGGACGTAGGCGTAGGCCTGGTAGAGAAAGATCGGCAGGCAGAGGATCAACGCTCCATAGGTGGAGACGGTGAGCGTCGTCGTGAACGGTTCGGCGACGCCGAAGGTAAGCAGCTTCTTGTGGTTGCTCGGCAGTGGGCCGGAAGCGATTTCGAGCAGCAGGTGGTTCTGCCAGAAGCAGAGTGCCAGGGCGGTGGCGAAGACGACAAGGCAGACGACGATCCGCGTGCGGAGCTCATCGAGGTGCTCGACGAGGGTGAGGCGATCCTCATGGGAGACCGCCTTCATGCGAGCCACTGTGGCTCTCCTCAGCGGCGGTCGTGAACGACCGGCTCGCCCTCGGCGCCCTTGGAGACGGGCGCCGGTGGCTCGATCGCCTCGGGCTGCTCCGGCTCGTGGCTCTCGCCACTGACCGAACCGCGGAACTCGCGAATCCCTTTGCCCAGCGAACGACCAAGCTCCGGCAGGCGTTTCGGTCCGAAGACGACCAGGGCGATGATCAGGACGATCGCAAGCTCAAATGGTCCGACGTTTGGCATCAGCCAATGGTAACGGCAGCAGAGCGTGAACCGGATCACATCGAATTGGGACGGTTGCGTACTCGATATTTGAGTTTTGTAGGCGTGGCGGGGAAAAGTGCGGATTGAGTCTTCGTTTCGCGGGTTCGATAGAGCAGAGATGAGAGACGCGAGTGCCAGCCAGACGAAGACCGCGACCGGGCTCCACATCTGCCCGGAGTGCGCATCGACGCTGGTTCAGCCCATCTGCTGGGAGCAGGCCGGCGACCGCGGGCACTGGCGGCTCTGGCGGCGCTGCCCAGAGTGCGGTTGGCACTGCGACGAGGTTCACGGGGAAACCGCGATCGATGCCTTCGACGAAGAGCTCGACCTTGGCACCAGGGCCCTGAGCGAAGTGCTGAAGGAACTCGAGCACGACAACATGCAGCTCTTCGCCGACACCCTCAGTGCCGCCCTCGCCGCGGACCTGATCACCGCCGACGACTTCCGCTAGCCCCGGGGCTAGCTATAACGCTGGACGACGCCGTCTGCGACGAGGTCCAAGAGCTGCCGCTGCTCGGGGTCTGAGGAGGCGGCGGCGAGCCGGTCCTTGGCCGTCGCGACCATTGCCAGGGCCCGTGCGCGGACCTGATCCAGTGCTCCGGTAGCGGCGATTCGGTCGCAGAGCGCCTCGGCGCCGGGCGGCTCGAGCAGGTGCAGGTCAGCCGCACGAAGGGAGGGGTCTTCCGCCGCCGCGAGGATCAGCGGCAGCGTGACCGTGCCGTCGAGCAGGTCGGTGCCACGCGCCTTGCCGGTGCGCTCGGGCGGGCCGGAGACGTCGAGCACGTCGTCGAGGAGCTGGAAGGCGAGGCCGATCTCAGAACCAAATTCCGCCATCTCCTCGGCTCCCGATCGGGCGCGCTCATCGCACCCGGAAGTCTCGCGCCCGGCCTCCCGCGCCCGGGGAGGTCGGGTGGCAAACCAGCCGAGCAGGCAGGCACACTCGAACAGCTTCGCGGTCTTCAGCCGGCAGCGCTCGAGGTAGCGCCGTTCGGAAATCCCCAGGTCAAAGGCATCCTGGCGCTGGGCGAGCTCGCCACGGGCGAGCGCCGCCGAAGCCTCGGCCAGCAGCGAGACCGAGCGACTGTCGCCGTGTTCGGCGAGAAAGGCGAAGGCGCGCGAAAAAAGCAGGTCGCCGGCGGCTACGGCCCGAGCGCGGCCGGAGACAGCCGCGATCGTGGGCTTGCCGCGGCGCAGGGGCGCGGCATCGAGGACGTCGTCGTGGACGAGGGTAGCCATGTGGACGAGCTCGATCGCGGTCGCGGCCCGCACCGCCTCCTCTCCCCCATCCGCACCGGCGCTGAGCAAGACCAGCAGTGGCCGCAACCGCTTCCCGCCCGCGGCCAGGGTGGCGCTGAGGTCGGCGCTGAGCAGCTGCCCGTGCCCCTGGCTCTGTTCGCGCAGCTGACCCTCGGCCTCGCCCAGGCGGGCGGGCAGCCAGCGACTCGAGGCGTCGAGTACCGCCGTGACCGGCGGCGGGACGGCGGAGCGCTTGCTCACCCGAGGACGCCGCTGTGGATCGCGATGATCCCCCCAGCGAGAACCGTCCAGCGGATCTGCTCCAGGCCGGCCGCGTCCATCATCTCGGCCAGGCGCCTCGGATCGGGGAAGCTGCGCACCGACTCGGGCAGGTAGGAGTACGCCTCGCTATCGCCCGAGAAAGCTCCGAGCAGGGGCACGATGCGGTCGAACCACAGCGAATAGAAAAACGAGAGGGGTGGGCGTGTGGGTTGGGTGATCTCGAGCACCACCAGGCGGCCGCCGGGTCGCAGAACCCTCGCCATCTCACGCAGTCCCCGGTCGAGGTCGGCGAGGTTGCGCACACCGAAGCCGACCGTAACCGCGTCGAAGCGCCCGGCGTCGTAGGGAAGGCTCAGGGCGTCGGCCCACTCGAAACGCACGGCCTCGGCGGCGCGGCCGTTGGCCTTCTCGCGGGCAAGGTCGAGCATCGGCTCGGAAAAGTCGCAGCCGACCACGTGGCCGCCCGGCGAGACACGGGCGGCGAGCTCGAGTGCCATGTCGCCGGTGCCGCAGCAGACGTCGAGGGCGGAATCGCCCGGCGCCAGGCCGGCGCGCTCAGCGGCGCGCTGGCGCCAGCGATGGTGCAGGCCCGCGGTCATCACCGAGTTGAGCGCGTCGTAGCGGCCCGCCACACGGTCGAACATGCGATTGACCTGCCCGGCGAACTGGGCTGAGTCCCGAGAGGGCTTAGTCGAGTGAGGAGAGGAAATCGGCGAGCTCGTTGAGCTTCTTCGGCGGCAGGTCGCGGAAGGAGGGCATGATACCGGGGCCGATCTCGACCGAGCGCAGAATCGCCGCGCGCGGAATCCGCTGGGCGATATGGGTCAGTTCAGGCCCGGGACCGTTGTTGCCGTTCTCGCCGAGCTTGTGGCAGGCGAGGCAGCCGGAGCCGGCGACGACCTCCTTACCGGCCTCGTACTGGGGCGCGACCTTCATGTCGATCTCGGTCGGCGAGCCACCGGTCGCGCCGAGGTAGCTGAGGTATGCCATCGCGGCGATCGTTATGCAGCCGGCCGTTGTCGCGATCGGTCGGCGGATCGGGTTGCGCTCCGGGCCGCGGTCGTAGAAAGGCAGCAGGAGGAGGAGGACCATGCAGATCGTCGGGATGCCGATCGTCGCGATCGGGACCAGCTCCGGCGGCTTGATCACGCGCAGGAGCTCGAAGAGAAAGAAGAAGTACCACTCCGGCCGCGGCACGTAGGTGGTCGAGGTCGGGTCTGCCTTCGGGCCCTGCTCGGCGCCGAGCAGGACCGACATCAGGATGATCACCCCGACGACGACCAGCATCATTGCCGAGTCCTTCAGCACCGCATAGGGGAAGAAGGGCTTGCCCTTCTTCTTCAGCAGCTCGTATTCCTCGAGGTATGCCTGCTTGTCGGCGGGCTTCACGAGGCGGACGCTCCGTTGGGCGGCGCGGCGCCGTTGCCCTCGACACCGGCGTCGAGCTGGGAGACGGACGCCGCGACCTTTGGCTTGTCGGCCTTCAGCCAGGGCGGCGCGGTCGTGCCGAGCTTGACCACGAGGTACATGTGAGCGCCGATCAAGGCGATGATCGCGCCGGGAACGAGCAGCATGTGGATTGCGTAGAAGCGCGAGAGGGTGGTCGCCCCGAGCTCGGGGCCGGCGCGCAGGAAGTCGCTGAGGTAGGGGCCGACGACCGGGCCGGTGCCGTTGATGTTGATGCCGACCACCGAGGCCCAGAAAGAACGCTGGTCGAAGGGCAGCAGGTAGCCGGTGAAGGCCATCGTCATCGTCAGGATCAACAGCACCACGCCGATCACCCAGTTGAGCTCACGCGGGTACTTGTAGGCGCCGAAGAAGAAGGTGCGTCCCATATGCAGGAAGACGAGGATGACCATCACGCTCGAGCCCCACTTGTGCATCCCGTGGACGAGCTGGCCGAGGAAGACGTCGTTGTTGATATGTGCGATCGAGGCGTAGGCCTGGGTTGCCGAGGGCGTGTAGAACATCGCCAGGAAGACGCCGGTGATCGCCTGCGAGACGAAGGCGATCAGGGTGGCCGAGCCGAGCGTGTAGAACCAGTTGGTCCCCTTCGGCACCTTGCGGTAGAGCATCCCGGTGAGGAAGCCGGAGGCTGCCGTCCGCTGGTCAACCCAGGCGAGGACGTCGGCCGGCGCATCCTTGGCGCGGTCGCCGAGCCGCTGGGCGTCGGAGGGACGCTCGGCCGGAGCCGTCTTCAGGTCCGCCGGCGCCGGTCCCTTGGCAGCGCCGTTGCTGGCGCCCGGCTTGGCCGGTTTGCGCAGTGGCGCGGGAATCAGGGAGTCGAGCTTCATCGTCGCCTAGCGCCTCAGCCGCTCGGGGGTGGGAAGGTAGAGGGTCGAGGCGGATACAGATATTCCCAGACGCCGCCTGTGAACTCACCGGGATCACGGGCGCGGACCGGCTCGAGCTGGGAGGTGACGCTGTAGCGGGGGCCCAGCTCGACTTGGCCATCGCGAACGCGGGCCTGAAAGTGATCAAGCGGGCGGACCGGTGGGCCACCGATCCGTTTGCCCTGGAAGTCGTAGACGCCGCCATGGCATGGGCAGATGAAGTTGCCGGCGGCCTCGACGAAACGAACGGGACAACCTAGATGGGCACAGCGGTTGGAGACGGCGACGATCTCGTTCGGTTTCTCGTCGAGCTGCTTGGAGCTCTTGCGCACATAGGCGGTGGTCTTGCCGGCGTCGCCGATCCCCTCGGTTTCAGTGAAGATGACCTGGCGGTAGGTGTCTTCGACAAAGTCGCCGACCGGCCCGACGGCCTCCCAGCGCTCCTTGCCGCGGTGGAAGATCGGTGCCACGGCGAAGCCGACCGCAGGCAGGACGATCGCCGCTCCGGCGATCCCGCCGATGCCCTGGACTGCGACTGTGAAGGCGCGCCGGCGCGTCATCGACTCCCCCTCGAAGTAGCCGGGAGGGTCAGGGATCGGGCGCTCTGGCCGACCAGCCGCCTCGGCTCCGTTTTGCTTGTCCGCGTCGTCGCTCAACAGCTCAACCTCAAGAGGTAGCAAGTCTATTGACTCGCGCCATCTCACGGTCTGCGTGCTCGCCGCCGCCGACCGCTAAGGCCGACCTGCGCCACAGATCCGGCACCTCGTTCTCGCGGCCCTCGGCGTGCAGCTGCGCACAGCGGCCGATCAGCACAGAAAGCACTGTCACCGCCTTGTCGTCGCCTAGCGCGGCGAGGCGCTCGATCCCCAGGGCATAGAGATAGTCGCCGGCAAGCAGAGCAAGGTCGGCGTCGTGGCCGCGCAGCAACCGCGGCGTGCCGTAGTGCAAGAGATAGCCCTCCCGAACCGCCTCGACCACAAACGCGTACTCGCCCGGTGCGGCGGCGGCCCGTTCGCCAAGGGCGGCGAGCAGCCCGAACACCGGCCGCTCGTCTGACTCAACCACGTGCGCTGAGATCGGTGTCTCCTCCTGGCGCAGGCGTGCGGCCAAAACCACCAGTGCGTCCCGCGGGGCGGTGGCCAATCAGAACCCCGCCATGCTGCTTGCCGATCTGGGCCAGAAGGCGTTGCATCCCGCGTTGCCGTCGAGTCGCTGAGTCATCCCAGGACCTCGTCGAGCGATTCGGCGGCGGCTTCCAGCGTACGGTCGATCGTCGCCTCGTCGTGGGCGAGAGAGACGAACCAGGCCTCGAACTGCGACGGCGGCGGGTAGACCCCCCGGTCGAGCATCGCTCGGCAAAAACCAGCGTGGGCGTCGAGGTCGCATGCCGCGGCCATGGCGAAGTCGAGAATCGGCCTCTCGCTGAAGAACAGGGTGAGCAGGCCCGGCGCGGCGGCGACCTGCAGGGGGCGTCCGGCCGCAAGTGTCTTCAGGCCGGCCGCGAAGCGGTCGGTGAGCGCAATGAGACGTTCGTAGGCGGGGCCGTCCAGCGCGCGCAGGGTGGCGAGGCCGGCCGCGGTGGCGAGGGGGTTGCCCGAGAGGGTGCCGGCCTGGTAAACGTCGCCGGCCGGTGCGACTCGCTCGAGCAGCTCGCTTCCGCCGGCAAAGGCGGCGGCGGGCAGACCGCCGCCGATCACCTTGCCGAGCACGGTCAGGTCGGGCTCGACTCCGTAGAGCTGCTGGGCGCCGCCGCGGCCGACGCGGAAGCCGGTGATCACCTCGTCGAAGATGAGCAGGGAGCCGCCATCGATACTGGCGGAACGCAGGAACTCGAGAAAGCCGGCTCGCGGCGGCACCACGCCCATGTTGGCCGCAATCGGCTCGGCGACCAGCGCAGCGACGTCGTGATCGGCGAGCGCCCGCGACACCGCCTCACGATCGTTCCACGGCACGACCACGGTGCTCGCCGTGTGGGACGTCGGGACGCCCGGGCTTGCAGGGATCGCGAGCGTCGCCAGGGCGGAGCCGGCTTCAGCCAGCAGCCCATCGGAGTGGCCGTGGTAGGCGCCGGCGAACTTGACCACCACCTCGCGGCCGGTGGCGGCGCGAGCGAGGCGAATCGCGCTCATCGCCGCCTCGGTGCCGGAGCTGGTCATCCGCACCATCTCAGCCGAGGGAACGCGGTCGACGACCGCTTCGGCCAGCTCGACCTCGGCTTCGGTAGCCGCGCCGAAGCTCGTTCCCCGCTGCGCCGCGGCAGCGACCGCCGCCAGAACCTCGGGGTGGGCATGGCCAAGGATCAGCGGTCCCCAGGAGCCGACCCAGTCGACGTAGCGGTTGCCGTCGACGTCGATCAGCTCACAGCCCTCGCCGCGAGCAACGAAGATCGGCTCGCGGCCGATCTGACGCATCGCCCGCACCGGCGAGTTGACTCCACCGGGAAGGACCTTCAGCGCGCGGCGGTAGAGCTCCGCCGAGCGCTCGAGGCTAGGAATGCTCCTCCTCCCAGCGCCGGTAGTCATCGGTGAAGTAGTGAAGGCGGATCTTCTTGTACTCGGTCGAGGAGTAGAGGGTGGCGCGGTCGTCCGGCCCCATGCCGCATTCCGCAGCGATCGAATCGAGGATCGCGTCGCACTCCTCCTTTGAGCGGCCGTGGGCCATCGTGAAGACGCTGTAGGGCCAATCCTCATATGTGGGGCGCTGGTAGCAGTGCGAGATGCCGCGGAAGGAGGCCATCCGTCCGCCGACCTCCATGACCTCGGCCTCCGGCACCTTCCAGACCCCCATGCCGTTGGCCGAGAAGCCGGCGCGGCGGTGGTAGAGGATCGCCGCGACACGGCGCAGCAGCTTGCGCTCGATCATGCCGCCGAGGTGTCCGAGCAGATCCTCGGTGCTCATCCCGAGCTCCGACGCGGCTTTGTCGTAGGGCCGCTCGACCGGGTCCATCGGTCCCTGCAAAGCGCGGATCACGGCGATGTCGCGCTCGTCGTAAGGCTGCGCCTCGAGCTCGCGAGGCGGCGAGGCCTCGACCGCGGCGGCGAGAGCGTCGGTTCCCTTCTCCATCTCCAGGTTCATGTTGATCTTGAACAGGGTCAGGGTCGGCAGCTCGCGCATCGACTCGGCTCCGGTCTCGCGCATCAGCGCCTCGAGCGTGCCGGCGAGGCCCAGCTCGGAGTCGGGCGGGGTCGCGATCGTGAACCAGAGGTTGAACTCATGGGTGCGCAGGTAGTTGTGCGAAACGCCCGGGTGGGCGTTGACCGCCTGGGCCGCCCGCTGCGGATTCTCGCCGTCCACCTTGGCCGCCACCAGCATCGAGTCATAGCCGAGCGCGCGGGTGTCGAAGATCGGCGTGATCTCGCGGATGATTCGCTCGTCGAGCAGGCGCCGTGTGCGAGCGAGAACGTCGTCGAGGTCGAGGTCGGCCTCTGCGGCAACGAGGGCAAATGGCTCAGGGTCGAGCGGGAAGCGCGACTGCAAGAGGTTCATCAGGCGCTTGTCGGTCTCGTCGAGAGGGATTGCCGCGCCGTCCTTGCGCGAGCGCGCCTTGGACTGCGGCACCTTCACCGAAGCCATGCCGCAGCCTCCTTCGCGTAGTAGGTGATGATCGCGTCAGCTCCAGCACGGCGGATCGAGGTCAGCGTCTCCAGCGCAGCAGCTCGCTCGTCGATCCAACCCTGCTCGGCGGCGGCCTTGAGCATCGAGTACTCGCCGGAGACGTGGTAAGCCACGAGCGGCGCCCCGGTCGCGTCCTTGATCCGGCGAACCACGTCGAGGTAAGCGGTCGCCGGCTTGACCATCAGCATGTCGGCGCCCTCATCGAGGTCGAGCTCGGCCTCGCGGACGGCTTCGGCCGCGTTGGCCGGGTCCATCTGGTAGCCGCGGCGGTCGCCGAACTCGGGGGTTGAATCGGCCGCGTCGCGGAAGGGGCCGTAGAGGGCGGAGGCGTACTTGGCGCTGTAGGCGACGATCGGAACGCCGGCGTGGCCCTCCTCATCGAGCTGATGGCGGATCGCCGCGACCCTGCCGTCCATCATGTCGCTGGGGGCAACCGCATCGGCACCGGCCTCGGCGTGGGAGACCGCGGTTTTCGCCAGCAGCTCGACGGTGATGTCGTTGTCGACTTCACCGTCGCGCACGAATCCGCAGTGGCCGTGAGAGGTGTACTCGCAGAGGCAGACGTCGGTGATCACCGTCAGGTCGGGATGTGCCTCCTTGAGTGCGCGGACCGCCATCTGCACGACGCCCTCGTCGTCATAGGCGCCCGAGCCCGACTCGTCCTTTGCGGCGGGGACGCCGAAGAGCAGGACGGTGCCGATGCCTGCGGTGGCGATCTCGGTCGCCTCTGCCACCAGCTCGGAGATCGAGAAGCGCTCGATGCCGGGCATCGAGTCGATCTCCTCGCGGACGTCTTCTCCGGCCACTACGAAGAGGGGCTGAATCAGGTCGGCGGCGCTGAGGTTCGTCTCACGAACTAGACCGCGCAGGGCCTCGGTGCGGCGCAAGCGGCGCATGCGTGTGGCGGGGAACGGCATTCAGAGCCGAGTTTAAGGGAGGGACGACAGCACCCTCTCCGGACGCGCGGCTTTCGCCGCGCTTGAGTGTCCGGAGAGGGTGCTGTCGTCCCTCTGCTCAAGGCGTAGCTAACAAACCGATTCCCGTTGGCGGATAGCTTTCGGCGATATGGAGGCGGGGAACGCGACGAGCGCGGCGGTGCTGCAGGCGCGGGAGCTGGTGAAACGCTTCGGCGGGCGTGAAGCGTTGCGGGGGATCGATTTCGAGGCTGCGGCTGGGGAGCTTGTGGCCGTGATCGGGCCCAACGGGGCTGGCAAGACGACGCTGCTCTCGATTCTTGCTGGGATCTCTAGGCCCGATGGCGGTGAGGTGCATGTGCCGCAGGGGGAGGTCGGTTGGGTGCCCCAGCAGGCGGCGCTCTATCGGCGACTTACGGTTGAGGAGAACCTGATGCTGTTTGCTCGGCTCGAGAAGCACGAGGACCCTCGTGCTTCTACCGAGCAGATGTTGGAGCTGACCGGGTTGACCGAGCGGCGGGGGGAGATCGTCGCTCGGCTCTCGGGGGGCAATCAGCAGCGGATAAATATTGCGATCGGGCTGCTGGCTCGGCCCTCCGTGTTGCTGCTCGACGAGCCCAGCGTGGGGCTCGACCCGCGACAGCGGGCTCGGCTCTGGGAGTTTGTCTCGGCGCTGGCCTCGGAGGGTGGGACGACGGTGATCTTCTCGACTCACGACATCCAGGAGGCCGAGCGCTACGGCGGGCGGCTGCTCGTGCTCGCCGACGGCGAGGCGCTCTTCGATGGGTCAGCGGATGGCCTGCGCGAGGCGGTTCGCCGTGAGGCGCCCGAGGCTGCCGACCAGGACTTCGAGACGGCCTTCGTCGCCTTCCTCCACCACCGCGGGCACTGATGCGCTGGCTGCTGCTCAAGGACCTGCAGATCCTGCGCCGCTCTCCGTTGCAGGCCTTCCTCCTCGTCGCCTGGCCGGTGCTGATCGCGGTCTTGGTCGGTCTCGCGATCTCGGGCTCACCGAGCAAGCCCCGGATCGCTTTCCTCAACGAAGTGCCGACCGATGCCAGGGTCAGCGTCGGCACCAGCCAACTGCCCAACATCGGCGTCAGCGACCGCGTCTGCGAACGGGTCGAGTGCGTGCATGTGAAGAACCGCGCGGAGGCGGTCGAGGAGGTGCGCTCCGGTGACGTTCTCGCGGCGCTGATCCTTCCCGCTGGCCTGGTCGACCAGATCAACTCGCTCTCGACGCCGAGCCCGGCCACTCCCAAGGTCGAGGTGATCGTCAACGAGGAGGATCCGGTCAAGGCACGGCTGGTCAACGACCGGATCAACTCGCTGCTCACCCAGGCCAACCTGGTGATCGCGAGGCGGATTGCCACCGAAGGGGGGAAATTTCTCAATCTCGTCCTCGACGGCGGCCGGTTCACCGTGATCGGGCAGACGATCCAGATCCTCGGCCTGCGCAATTCCGCCCGCATTCTCAAAGCGTTGCGGCCGGCGCTGCCACCCGGACCCCTGCGCAACTCGATCGACCAGGTGATCCAGTTCACCACGCTCGCCCGCAGCAACCTCGGCACGGCTGGACCGCTGCTCACCCGCCTGACCCAACCCATCGCCGTCGACAAGCAGGTCGTCAACGCCTCCACCCCACCGCTCGAAGTGTTTGCGATCGCCGTCGCCGCCACCTTTACGCTCGCCTTCGTCACCGTCCTGCTCGTCGCCGGCTCGCTCGCGCTCGAGCGCGAGGAGAACGCCTTCCCGCGCCTCACCCGCGGGCTCGTCTCGCGCTCGGCGCTGCTGACCGAGAAGGTCGCGCTTGGGGTAGTCGTGGGGGTCGTGGTGACGTTGCTGATGCTGGCCGGCCTGGCGCTCTTCGTCCCCCTGCACTGGAGCCGCGTTGGCCTCTGGGTGGTGGCAATCGTTGCCGGGGCCGCGGCGCTTGGGGCGGCCGGGGCGGCCCTGGGGGCGGCCGCCCGCGAGGTCCGTGCCGTCTCCCTGCTCGCCTTCATGGTGACCCTGCCGGTCGCCTTCCTCTCTCTGATCCCGTCCGGCACAGTCGGACCGGGGCTCTACGACGCGGTCAAGCTCCTCACGGCCCTCTTCCCCTTCAAGCCGGCGCTGCAGGCGATGACCGGCGCCCTGGACCCAGGCGGCCCGAGCATCGCAGCCGCGCTTGGCCACCTGGCAATCCTGACTGCCGTCTACGGATCGCTGGCACGCTTCGCCCTGCGCCGCTTCGCTTCCGTTTAGGACAACACCGGCTGACGGCGCGCCAGGGCTGCGGTCCGTGCTTCGGCGAGGGCGGGGTCGGTGACGTTGCCGAGCACGAACCCCTCGATGCTTTCCGCCGGGCAAAGCGAGGCTCGGACGTACTCCTGCACCTGCGGCTCGCTCATCTCCGCGAAGCAGCGGCCGGTCGACTGGACGGCTGCCAGGGCGACCTCGGAGCCATCGATCAGCAGGCAGCCATGACGGCTGATGTAGGCGGACAGCTCACTAATCAGCTCGTCGCGATCGAGGCGGCAATCGACCGACTCGAGCCGCGTCGGCTCGTAGTTCGGCTCGGTCGCGCTGACCAGCGCCAGCTGCTCCTTGGTCACGTGGACGACGTGGACCCGCGCCGCCGTGCCGGGACAGTGCTGGAGAGTTGCCGGAACTGACCCGTACGGCGAGATATGGGCCGAGTAGACGACGTCGAAGTCGTGAAGCCAAGCCGGAACGACGAGGACCGGGTCGGCACTCAGCGCAAGCTTGTGGGCGAGCGCCCTGGGGGCGGCGTTTGAGCCGTAAGCGAGCAGCTGCAAGCGCTCTTCCCAGTCGACGTCGACCTCAGCCGGGTCAAAGGTGCCGTGACCGAGCTGGACAAAGGGATGCGAGGGCACCGGGTACGGGTAGCCCATTGCGCGCTCGAGAACCTCACTTCGCTCGTTTGTCATCTACACCTCGGCCCAATATCGCAGATAGGGTCAGACAACCATGGTGGTTCTCTTCATCGGCGATGTCGTCGGCGGGCCGGGGCGGCGAGGCCTTCAGGCCGCGATGCCCGGGCTGCGTGAGCGCTACGCGCCGGAGCTGGTCGTCGTCAACGGTGAGAACTCCGCCGGTGGGATGGGTATCACCGAGAAGACCGCCCAGGCTCTCTTCGACGCCGGCGCGGATGTGATCACGAGCGGCAATCACGTCTACCGCCACCGCAGCGTCTACGGCTTCCTCAACCGCAGCGATCGCGTCGTGCGACCGGCGAACTATCCATACGCCAACCCGGGGCGCGGTTACACGGTGGTGGAATGTGGCGAGCGGCGGGTTGGCGTGATCAACCTCAGCGGCGCGATCGGCCTCAGGGTCGCCCGCTCACCGTTTCACGAGGTCGACAACATCCTCGAGAAGATCGAGTGCGACTTTGCGATCGTCGACTTTCACGCCGAGGTCACGAGCGAGAAGGTGGCGATGGGCTGGCACCTCGATGGCCGGGTTGCAGCGGTGTTGGGAACCCACACACATGTGCCGACGGCGGACGCGCGGGTGTTGCCGCAGGGAACCGCGTTCATCTCCGACGTTGGAATGACGGGATCGCGAACCAGTGTGCTGGGGGTGAAGCCAGAGCTGATTCTCGAGTCGTTGATTACGCAGATGCCGGTTAAGTTCGAGACGGCTGAAGAGGACGTGTGGGTGATGGGTGCGGCGGTCGAGGTGAACGATCGAGGGCTTGCTGACTCGATCACACCGGTGATGGTCCCTGCTCCTTAAGTCGGGTTAGGTCGTGAGGCCCCCCCTTCGTCGGACGAGCAGCCTTCGGCTGCTCTGAGTGTCCGACGAAGGGGGGGCCTCACGACCATTGCCACCAAAAGCAAGGGGTAAAACCACACTATGTACAGGTAGAACCAGTGGTGCATCGTCAGCTGCACACCGATGAGAAGGGCCGCGCCCAGCGCGGCTACTTGGAAGAGCTTCTTTTCCCGGGGCCGAAATGCGAAGAGCACGGCCATTGCGGCGACTGCGGCGAGGATCGCGATGCGTACGGGCTCCAGCCACGCTGCCTGTCCCCAGATGCTGAACGGTGAATCTCGGCCCGCTTGATAGGCAATCGTTCGCTCGTAGAACGTGTGCAGACCGGGATCTATCGCCGGCCAGAGCAGCAGCACGCCGACTGTTAGCGCGAAGGCAATGCCGAACGACACTCCCGCGGGTGGCGTCGCGGAGGGGACCGCCCCCGAGGACGCTTTAGCGACCGGACGTGGTGGTGGGTCCCCTGCGGCGACAGGACCCGCGGGCCGATAGGTCGCAAGCATCGGCACCAACACCGCCGGTGCGAACTTCGCCAGCGTCGCCATGGCCGTGATCACGCCTCTTGCAGCAGGTCGAGCGAGAACGAGCAAAGTTGCCACCAGCAGCATCGCTACAAGGGTGTCGTTCGAGTTCGACAACAGGGCGAAGGCTGTGTATGGATATGCCGCCCAGCCGAAGGCGAGCGTCGCTGCGAGCTCGTTGCCCTCTGGGCCGGGGCGGATTCGGCGGGCCAGGAAGATCAACAGGGCGAAGGTGGCCAGATCGAAGAAGACTGCCGCGCCGTGGGCTGCTGGGAGGTCGTTCCAAGTTCCCGCCCAGGGCCAGATTCGCTCGAAGGGCACGTCGGCGACGTAGTTGAGCGGGCCGTAGGTGTCGCCCTGGGAGACGTCTTTCGGGAAGTTGCCGTAGATCGGTTCGCCGTGGGAGATCCGATCGGCTCCGACCACGCCTGCGTAGCCGACGTCGATCGCGCCTGAGTCGGCCATGTTGAGGCCAATGCGAAGGCCAATCAGGAAGAGGGCGGCGATGAGCAGCCAAGCCGCCGGCCATGACGGTCGGATCCCCTCCCCCCTCCCTCGCAGGCCGATCCATAGGGCTCGGGCGAATAGGTAGAACAGCGGGACGTACTGAAGGGGAACCGAGACACCGATTTCGGCGCGGTTGAAGAAGAAGTTGGAGACCCCGAAACCAAGCAGGACGAGAAGGTCGAGGTTTGCGACCCGCCAGCGTCGGCGCCAGTCGATCAGCCCGAGCAGGAAGATCGCGCAGAGGGGCAGGAAGACGTAAGGGGCGTTGAGCTTGTGGCCAAAAGCGCCGGAGTAGCCTCGCGCCATTTTCCAAGCGACCTGGTAGCCGGTCCACGACTCGCGCACCTTCCCTGTAGCGGGATCGACGATGACCAGCGCGACCTCCTTGTCGTCGGCGAAATATGCGACCTCCCAATTGCCGTCGACCTTTTTCGCACTGTGGGTCAGCTCCCCGTTCTCCTTTTGCTCCTTGGCGACGTCGGCAGCGTGGTTGGCCACCCGTGTGGCCTCGGAAGCTGCCATTTGCGCCGCTGCAGTGCCCGGCATTGCAAGCGCCAGGAGGGTCAAAAGGGACAGCGCGGCTACTCCGGCGGGTGGCCTTCGGCCCCTCATTCCAGGCCGAAGTGCTCGAGCACCGCCGGCACCACATCGCGCAGCGCCCACTGAGCTCGCTCGTCTGGGCCAGCAGGCCCGCAGCCGACGAACAGCAGTGGTCCCAGCGAATCCCCGGCGTGCAGCGCTCCGTGGCTGCCGCCGCCGGCGTGAGTGATTCCGCCCCAGTCAACCACCTCGAAGCCTGGCGCCAGCGAGAGCACGAAATCGCCCGAGTTAGGGGCGCTCAGCGCCGCCCAGACGCGGGCGAGCGGGTCCGGGTAGGTGTGGCTTCGCAGGCGCCCGGCCTCGATGCTCACTTCCAAGGCGTCGAGGTCTCCGTCGAGATGCCAACGCTCGCCGCGAAGGTCGGTCGCAGCGCCACCTGGGCAGAAGCGCAGCCGCTGCCCACTGCGTTCGACCACGGCGGTCGCCCCTCGTTCAGGAGCACTCGGCTCCTCGCGGCGCAACGGCGAACCGTCGGCGCGCTCGAGCCGGCAGACCAGATCAACGCCCTCCATCACGCTGAGGGCCTGGCGCACCGCCTCAGGATCGGCACGCTCGCCCTCACCCGGCAACAGGTATACGTGGGCCGCTCGGCCCGTCGGGCTGACCGCCAGCTGGGCCAGCTCGGGCCGCGAATCCGAAGGCTGCAGCACCGACCAGTCGCGTGCGAGCAGCTCGGCGAGAGGAAGGCCACGGTCCACCGGGGTCTGCGCGTGATCGGCCAACAGGATCAGCGAGTAGCGGTCGAGGAAGTCGTCGATGCCTCCCGCCGCGTCCACGACTTTGCCGAAGCAGTGATCGGCCTTGGCGATCGACTCGGTGCTCGCCTCCGGCCCGTAGCGATGCGAGTAGTTGTCGTTGTCGGGAAGGGAGAAGAGGAGGAAGTCAAAGCCGTCGTCCTTGACGAGCTCGGCGGCACAGCAGGCCGAGTAGCCGTCGCGGCTGCCGGGGATCGAGGTCGACTTGCAAGCAACCTCGCGGCTGGCGTAGAGGTCGCCGTAGAAGAGCTCGGCCGGGCCCCAAGTGTGGTGGCGGAACTTGAGCCGGGTGGCGTCGACCGCTCGGCGCAGCAGCCCCTCGAGCGAGACCTGGTGACGATGGCGGCCGCGATAGATCAGAAAGGGCGTGCAAGCTGTGCGCAATCCCGCATCGTCGAGCTGCTCGAACGCGGTTTCCAGCCCTGGGTTCAAATGGGCCAGGTTCATGTTGTAGACGAGGTCGTAGAGGGTGCGAAAGACCCCGAAAGCACGGCTCGCCTCCAAGGAGGAGCCGTATTCGACGTAGCGACGCTCGAGCCGGTGATACCAATTCATGCCGCTGATCCAGTGCCCGTCCGCGCCGGCGCCGGTGACCATCTCGGCCGAGGCAACCGGGGTGACGGAAGGGAAGCTGGAGACGCAGTCGGGGATCAGCACACCGCGATCGATCAGGGAGCCGAATGTGGGTGCGCGGCCTTCGGCGACCGTGCGCAAGAGCATGTCGGTGCGCAGCGAGTCGACGTAGGTCAGGATCAGCTTCTTGGTCGGCATCCCGCCATCATGCCGGAGGGGCTCCTTTGCTCCGGCGACCAGAGGCCGGCTTTAGCCCCTACCGAGACGGGGCTTAACGCAGCACTCGCAGGCCGGCGTGTTTGCGCTGCGCGCGCCGGCGTCGCGAGATGCCGAGCCATGCGAGGGCGGCTACGACGAGCAGCACGGCCGGTGAGACCAAGATCGCGATTGCGACGACGACCAGGGCGACCAGTGAGACGAGGAAGCCCAAGGCGCCGACGCCGCTGCCCTCCCGGCGACCGGCGGAGCTGACGACATCACTGGCGACGAGGCAAGCGACGACGGCGCCGAGCAGGCAAAAGAAGGCCCCTGCCGGGGAGCTGACATCGGCGCTGCCGGCGAGCAGGAAACCAATTGCCAGCGCGATCACACCGGCCAAGATCGTCATCCGCCCACGGGCTGAGCCGTGCGTGCCGGTGGCGCCGGCAAGCATCCCGATCGCGATGCCGACGCCGAGCTCGAGGCAGATGCCGGAGAAGGATCCCACGTCGGAAACCTAGCTCCCCCGGCGGGTCGGCGCCGATCCGCCACACTATCCCCCATGCCCGAGCCGCCCCACCGGCGCCGCGCCCACGCCCGCAGCAGTGATCTGGAGCGCTACGCCGGCCTCTTCGCCCAGCGAACCCAGGTAATGCGCTCTTCGGCAATGCGCGATCTGATGGCGATCACGGCACGCCCCGACGTGATCTCGCTTGCCGGCGGCCTGCCGGACACCTCGACCTTCCCGCCGAAGGCCTTCGCGGCACAGATGACTCGGATCGCCCAGGAGTCGGCGGCCGAGGCGTTGCAGTATGGCCCGACCGAGGGCTTTCGCGAGACTGTCGACTGCATCATCGAGGTGATGGGCGCGGAGGGGATGCTGCCCGACCCCGATGACGTGATCGTCACCACCGGCGGACAGCAGGCGATCGATCTGATCTGCAAGGCCCTGGTCGATCCTGGCGACGCGGTGATCTGCGAGGCCCCGACCTATCCCGGTGCGATCCCCGTCTTCTGCAGCTACCAGGCCGACACGATCCAGATCGAGTGCGACGGCGCCGGGATGCGAATCGACGAGCTCGAGGCGACGCTGGAGCGGCTCGACGAGGAAGGGCGGCGGCCGAAGTTCGTTTACTCCGTGCCGACCTTCCAGAATCCGGCCGGGGTGACGATGTCGCTGGAGCGGCGGCAGCGGCTCGTCGAGCTGGCGCGCTCACGTGAGCTGCTCGTGGTCGAGGACAACCCGTACGGCCTCCTCCGCTTTGGGGGCGATGCGCTGCCGCCCCTTTACCAGCTGGACGGCGGCGACTTCGTGATCTACGTCGGCACCCTCTCGAAGATCCTCTCCCCCGGCATCCGCCTCGGTTGGGCGGTGGCGCCGCCGCCCGTTATGGAGAAGGTCGTGCTCGGCAAGCAAGCCGCCGATCTATGCACGTCGACGCTGACCCAATATTTCGTTCGCGAGTACTTCGGCGAAGGGAGCTGGCGCCAGTACATCGAGAGTCTGATCGGGATCTATCGCAGCCGCCGCGATGCGATGGTCGAAGCGCTGGAGCGCTACTTCCCAGCCCAGGCGACCTGGACTGAGCCTGACGGCGGTCTCTTCATCTGGGCGACCCTCCCCCCTTACATCGATACGAGCGACCTGCTGGCAAAGGCATTGCGTGAGAACGTCGCCTTCGTGCCGGGCCAGGCCGCCTACGTCGACGGTCGCGGCCGCAACTCGATGAGGCTCAACTTCTCGTCCGGCAGCGAGGATGAGATCCGCGAGGGAATTCGCCGGATCGGCAAGACGATCGCCGGGCAGGTGGAGCTCTACAGCGCATTGACTGGACAAGAGCTGGAAGTGCCGGCGTCGCCAGAACGACAGAAGTCGGTCGAGACGGAGAACGTTCTGCCCTTCCGCAAGACCGGCGAGGGCGGGGCATGAAGGTCGCGGTGCTCAAAGGCGGCCGCTCGCTGGAGCGGGGGATCTCGCTGCGATCCGGCGCGCGGGTCGAAGATGCGCTGGGACGCCTCGGCCACGAGGTACTCCCGCTCGAGGCGGACGGCGACCTCGTCAAGCGGCTGACGGATGGCGCGCCCGATGTCGCCTTCGTCGCCATGCACGGGATGGGCGGCGAGGACGGCACGGCGCAGGAGCTGCTCGAAATTCTCGGCATTCCCTTCACGGGCCCCGGCGTGGCGGCCTGCGCCCGCTGCATCGACAAGGTGCTCGCCAAGCACGAGCTGCGCTCAGCCGGAATTCCCACCCCCGACTGGTTTGCCTTCAACGAGACGGCCTTTCGCGAGCTCGGGGCAGCCGATGCGCTCGGCAGCCTCGAGGAGCGGCTCGGCTTTCCCCTGGTGGTCAAGCCGAGCCGCGGCGGTTCCGCCCTGGGCGTCAAGTTCGCCGAGAGCTGGTTCGACGTGCCGGAGGCGCTGGTCTCCGCCTTCAGCTACGACGACCGGGTCCTGCTCGAGCGCTTCGTCGACGGGCGAGAGCTTGCTGTCAGCGTGCTTGGCGGCCAACCGCTCCCGACCGTCGAGGCAATTCCCCAGGCGGGCCACAGTTATGACTTCGAAGCCCGGTACGAGATTGGTCGCACCTCGTTCGTCTGCCCGGCCGACCTGAGCGACGAGGAGACCGTCGCCGTGACGGAGATTGCGCTTGGCGCTTACGGGGCGCTTGGCTGCTCGGGCTTTTCCCGCGTTGACCTGATCCTCGGTGCCGACGGTCCCCAGGTACTCGAGGTCAACGCAATTCCCGGCCTCACCGATACCAGCTTGCTCCCCCAGGCCGCTGAGGCGGCCGGGATGTCATTCGAGCAGCTGGTCGAGAAGATCCTCGACCTGGCCCTGACTCCGGTCCGCGCTTAGGAGTCCTCGCCCTGGGCGAAGTCGTCGGGGCTGACCTCGTCGAGGAACTCTTTGAATTTGTCGACGACCTCCTCGGTGTCCTCGACGTCATGCTCGAACTCGATCGCCGACTCCTCGATCACGTCCTCGTCGGCGAAAATCGGTGCGGACACGCGTACGGCGAGGGCGAGGGCGTCGGAGGGACGCGAGTCGATCTCCATCTCCGTGCCGTTGATCGAGACGGTGATCGAGGCGTAGAAGGTGTTGTCGCGCAGCTCCGTCACCGAGACTCGCTCGCACTTGGCGTCGAGCTGTTCGAGCAAGTCAGAGAGCAGGTCGTGGGTCATCGGCCGCGGCGTCGAGGCTCCCTGCAGCTTCATCAAGATCGCCGCCGCCTCCGGGTGGCCGATCCAGATCGGCAGGAACTTGTTGCTGTCGACAGTCTTCAGCAAGACGATCGGCTGCTTGCCGACCATGTCAAAGCTGACGCCGTAGATCTGCATCTGTTGCACGAGTGGGCGATCCTGGATTCGAACCAGGGACCTCGTCCTTATCAGAGACGCGCTCTAACCAACTGAGCTAATCGCCCGCAGCATTGGGAAGGATAGCGGGGGGATCGTGGCTGACGGCGACGGCTTCAGTCGCCGTCACGCTCGAGACTTCGGGCGAGTGCGAGGGCTTGGTCGAGGTCCTCGAAGCGAATCTCGACCGCGATCTCTCCTCCCCTGGGCCGCACGGTCACCTCGTGGCCGAATGCCGACTCGAGCTTGTCCGCGGCGTCGCGGATTGCGGCGGCCTCCTCGGGCGCCAGCTGGACGCGAGGGGCGCTCGCCTTCTTTGGCTGGCCAGCCAGCTTGGCCCTTTTCTCAGTTTCTCGGACCGACCAGCCCGCTCGCGCAGCGTCGCGAGCGAGGCGGCGCCGGACCTCGTTGCCCTCAGCGCTGAGCAGCGCCTTGCCGTG
>JAJKHV010000021.1 GCA_021154855.1 Solirubrobacterales bacterium | reverse complement strand
GCAAACCCGAAGAGCTCCACTGGGCGGCTCGACGTCTTCACCCGCGTGCTCACCGACCGCCACCACCGCTTCGACGAGATCCGCGCCGGCTACCGCGGCAAGCTGTACTTGGAGGTCGTGCCGCGCTCCTTCGCGATCCAGGTGAAGACCGGGCTCTCGCTCAACCAGCTGCGCCTCGCTCGCGGGGAGGTGCGGCTCGCCGACGCGGAGATCCGCGCCTTGCAGGAGGAGTTCCCGCTGCTCTACCTCGATTCGCACGCGCTGCGAGAGTCCGAGCTGGCGCTCGCCGATGGCCTCTTCCTCAGCGTCGACCTCTCCGGGCCGAGCGATCGCATCGTCGGCTACCGGGCGAAGAAGAACAGCCTGCCGATCGACCTCTCGCGGATCCGCGCCTACCGCTGGACCGACTTCTGGGACCCGGTCTTCCCCGAGGCGGGGGGGAGGATCGTGCTCGAGCCGGAGATCTTCTACCTGCTGCTCTCCGCCGAGGGGGTCTGCATCCCGCCGCAGATCGCCGCCGAGATGATGGCCTACGACCCGACCGCGGGCGAGCTGCGCACTCACTACGCCGGCTTCTTCGACCCTGGCTTCGGCTACGACCCGGCCGGCGACCGCCACGGCAGCCGAGCCGCGCTGGAGGTACGCGCCCGCGACGTCTCCTTCATGGTGGAGCACCGCCAGCCCGTCTGCAAGCTGGCCTTGGAGCGCACCAATGCTCCCGCCGAGCGCCTGTACGGGCAGGACCTGGGCTCTAACTATCAGGGGCAGGTCACGATGCTTTCCAAGCATTTTGAGGAGCAGGGGGCGGGGGGAGGGTCGTAACGTCTCCAAAAAACGCGCGGCTGGCGCCGCGCTGAGTGTTTTTGGAGACGGTTACGACCCTCCCTTCTCGCTGGAGCTTGGGAGCCTCGCCTGCGTGTTTCCGAAGAGCGTTACGACCTTCTTACCGTTCACCCCCTCGGGGACCTTGGAAGAGCGTCGGGGGCTCCTCCCAAAACGCTCGGCAGGAGCCTCGCTTGAGTGTTTTGAGAGGAGCCCCCGACGCTCTTGCCGGCTTCAGCTGGGAGTGAGCTCGCGCAGGCGGCCCTGGAGACGCTTGCGCTTGCTGAGCAGCTCTGCTTCGAGAGCTGCGATCTTGTTGCGGCGGCGGCGGACCAAATCGAGCTGGCGGCCGATGTGGCCAAGCGCCTCGTCGAGGATCTGCCGCCGGCGCACCGGGTCATCGACGCCGCTCTGCCACTCGCGGCGCAGCGACGCGCGTGCGTCCTCGGCCTCGACCACTTGCTTGAGCTCCTCTAGCGAGAGCCCGAGCAGGTCCTTCAACCGCAGCAGATCGGCGAGCCGCTCGACGTCCTCCTCAGCGTAGGTGCGATGAGCGCCGCGCTTGCGGGAGCTGGAGAGCGGGAGGAGGCCAATCTCCTCGTAGTAGCGAATCGTCCGGGGCGTCGTTCCGGCCAGCTTCGCGACCTCGCCGATCCTCAGCTCCCCCTTCTCGATGCGAGCGGCGCTCACGGCGTCGCCTCGATCTCCTTGCGGATCGTCTCCACGGCCGCGGGTGCAACGTTTTGTCCCCCTGCGGGGGGGTGATCGCGTTGCACCTCGGCAGGGATGGCCTCATGACGCGGCCGCAGCAGGGAGACGCCGGCGCCGAGGACCGAGGTCGCCGCCAGCACCCACAGCGCCGTGTGCATGTTGTTGATGAAGGGGTCGAGCTGGGCGCTGCTCAGGCCGGAGGCGACTCCGGAGAAGATCGCGAAGAGGACCGGTTTAGGGACGGCGGCGGTGACGATCGCGAGCACGAAGGCGATCGAGATCACCGCGCCGGTGTTCTGCAGCATCGTGCGGGCGCCGGCGGCGATCCCGCGTCGCTCCGTGGGCACCGTGCCCATCATCGCCGCCGTGTTTGGCGAGTTGAACATTCCCGAGCCGATCCCTACTAGGGAGAGCCAGAGCATTCCCTGCCAGTAGGGCGAGTCGGCCTGTAGCGTCGTCATTAGGGCCAGGCCGGCGGCAGTGACCAACATTCCGAGCGCCGCCAGCGTGCGCGAGCCGTGGCGGTCCGCCCAGATCCCGGCAAGGGGCGAGGAGACCAGCATCCCAATCGCCATCGGCGCCAGCTTGACCCCGGCCGTGATCGGGTCGTCCCCTTGCGCTCCCTGGTAGTAGAAGACGAAGATGAACATCAGGGCGAAGCGCGAGAGCCCGTTGATGAAAGCGGCGCCGGTGGCCGCGGCGAAGAGCCGGTTGCGGAAGACCTCGAGGTCGAGCATCGGCGCCTTGCCGCGGTGCTCGATCAGCACGAAGAGCGGCAGCAGCACAGCGGCGACCGAGAGGCTCGCGATCACCAGCGTGTCGTCCCAACCGGAGATGCCGCCACGCGAGATCCCGTAGACGAGCCCGGTCAGGCCAACGACGAAGGCCAGCGTGCCGCCGAGATCGAGGCCGCGGACCGCGTCGCGGTGGGAGAGCTCACGCAAGATCAGCGCCGCCCAGAGCGCGCCGGCCAGGGCCAGCGGCACGTTGAACCAGAAGACCCAGTGCCAGGAGATCGCGACCAGGGCACCGCCGAGCACCGGCCCGAGGACCAGGCCAATCGCCGCGACCATGGTGTTGGTTCCCATCGCCAGGCCGAGCTGCTCACGCGGAAAAGCGTCGGTAACGAGGGCGGGTCCGTTGGCGAAGATGAAGGCGCCGCCCACCCCCTGCACGATCCGCCAGAGGATCAGCTGCGTGCCGTCGGCGGCGAAGCCGGCGCCAAGCGAGGCGGCGGCGAAGACGACGAAGGCGCCGACGAAGGCGCTCTTGCGGCCGAATAGGTCGGAAAGCCGGCCCGCCGTGAGGACCAGCACGGTCGAGGAGATCATGTAGGCGAGGATCACCCAGACCAGTTCCAGCAGGCTCGTCCAAAGCGCCCGCTCAAGATCGGGCAGGGCGATGATCAGCGTCCCCGAGTTGGTTGCCACCAGCAGCATCCCGAGGCTGGTGCAGGAGAGCGCCCACCACTTGTAGTGCTCATGGTCCGCACCAACGCCGACGCCATCAAATCGCTTCTTTACGTTCACGTCAACTACCGTACCACCACGCCTGTCTCGGCTGACTTCGCCTTTTTTCGTCCATATGGCGAAGGAAGGCGAAGTCAGCCGGCTGGGGATGGCAGCCTGTCTAGGATTGGTTGATGACTGAGCGGAGTTGGGGCGTCTATCTCGCCGGGGAGATCCACTCCGATTGGCGGGAGCGGATCGAAACCGGGACGCGGGCGGCTGGGTTGCCTGTGCAGTTCTCAGCTCCGGTCACGGACCATGCTGCGTCCGACGAGGCGGGGACGGGGACGCTCGGGGAGGAGAGCACGCCGTTCTGGCGTGACCACATGGGCGCCGGGGTTAACGCGATCCGCACCCAGACCATGATCCCCGCTGCCGACATCGTCGTCGTTCGCTTCGGGGACAAATATCGCCAGTGGAACGCCGCCTTCGACGCGGGCTACGCCGCGGCGCTCAGCAAGCCGATCGTCACCTTGCACGACCCCGAGCTTGACCACGCGTTGAAGGAGGTCGACCGCGCGGCGCAGGCAACGGCGCGCACCGCCGACCAGGTGGTCGACGTGCTGCGTTATGTAATTGCCGGCAAGCTGCCCTAGACCGCTTCTCCGCGTGGTGGTCCCTCAGAGGCAATGAGGCCCGGGGCCAAGGCGCCGGCTACCTCGGCGACCTTCATCGAGTCGGAGAAGGAGGAGTGCCTGCTGGTCGTAAAGAGCTCGCTCCAGATCCGCAGGTCGACACTTTGGTCGCCCGCCCGATCAGTGTGCGAACATTCGTTCGTATGCGATGGGACGAGCAGCGAGTCGAGAAGGACCTGCGACTTCCCGGCGTTGGCGATGGAACGGTGGTCCGAACCTTCGACGCCCCGGAGGCGATGGGGATCAACTTCCACGAGGTCCGCGCCCGCTCGGCGCTGAACCGTGTGCCGGGAAGCCGCTACGGATTCAACTGGACGATCAACCCCTATCGGGGATGCACACATGCCTGCGTATTTTGCTTCGCTCGCAGGACTCACACCTATCTCGACCTGAACGCCGGTCGGGACTTCGAGCGAGAGATCGTGGTCAAGGTGAACCTGCCGGAGCTGGTGCGGGCGGAGCTGGCGCGCAAAAGCTGGAAACGGGAGCTGGTGGCGCTTGGGACCAACACCGACCCATACCAATGGGTCGAGAGTCGCTATCGAATGATGCCGGAGATCCTCGCAGCCCTGGAGGAGGCCGAGACGCCGGTCTCCGTCCTGACCAAGTCACCGCTGGTGATGCGCGACATAAAGATCTTCGAACGGATGGCGAAGCGTCTCCCCGTCTCGGTCAACCTCTCGGTGCCAACGCTCGACGAGGACGCCTGGCGAGCAACGGAGCCGCACACCCCGAGCCCTTCAGCTCGCCTCGACGCTGTAGCCGAGCTGCGCCGTCGAGGCATCGACTCCGGCGTCCTGATCGCTCCGTTGATGCCCGGCATCAACGACAGCCCCGAGCACGTGCAACCGATAGTCGAGCGCGCCAGGAAGGCGAACGCAAGCTTCCTCGGCGGCGTGGCCCTCCACCTGCGCGACGAGGTCAAAGACGTCTTCTTCGCCTGGCTGGAGCAGAAACGCCCGGACCTGATCCCCCGCTACGAGAAGCTCTACAAAGGCCGCGCGTACATGAGACCCGAGCAACGCAAGGAGGCGACGGAAGCCGTGCGGGGCTGGGGACGGGGGCGGTCCAGTCCCCTGACAACTCGCCGCCGAAGCGGCGGCGAGTTTGAGCATCCCCCAGCTGACGGGACAGCCCCCGCCCCCAGCCAGGACAGCTTGTTCTAAGGAGCCCGGCGCTGGTTAGGAGGACGGGAGTCCTCTGGACTGGCGATACTCAAATCGCCGGACTAATTAGCCCGGCGATTGTCAGGCCAGAGGACTCCCGTCCTCCTAGGCCTCACCGAGCTGCCGTCCTCTCACCCCTCATCGAGCAACTCGAACAGGCACTCGCGCGGATCTTTGTCATCCCGGAAGCGCCTGAATCTCGCCCCATGCCGAATCCGTCCCGCCGCTGCATGGTCATAGCCCACTTCGATCACCAGCTCCGGCCGCAGGGCCACCCACTCGAGGTCGCGCCCGCCGGTCCAGCGGCTCGGCTCGGCCGTGCCGCTCTCGCCCGTCTCCAAAGGCTCGAGCAGCGAGCGCAGGCTCCGTTTGGTCGCGGCGCTGAAGCCGGAGATATGGCCGACCGAGCGCAGCTCGTCGCCGTCGTAGAGGCCGAGGATCAGGGAGCCCACGGTTCCCTCCTCCTTGCCAGGCCGCCAGCCCATCACAACGCAGTCGATCTCTCGCTCGCGCTTGACCTTCGCCATCCCTTTGCGTTTGCCGGGAACGTAGGGAGCGTAGAGCTGCTTGGCCATCACGCCCTCAGTCGTCCG
>JAJKHV010000020.1 GCA_021154855.1 Solirubrobacterales bacterium | reverse complement strand
GCACGCCGATCCATGGCTTGGCGGAGCACGGCGCAGTGATCAACGCCATCGCCGCGAAGGTGATGAGGACCAGTCCCAGCAGGCGGTTGAAATTTGGGCCCACGAGTGGGTAACGCGTCGTCGACGGTGACGCTGCGGTCTGCGCCGGCGCGTTCATGAGCTAGGCGCCACCGATCCAGAGCTTGCGCAGGAAGGTCAAGGTCGAATCCGATCCACGGACCTCGATCCGCGGAATCTCCATCGGGTCGCTGCCGGTGCCGGCAAGCTGCGGCTCGACCGTGCAGGCGGCGGCGAAGCCGGCGCGCTCGACCGCTGCCGCGGCACGCTCGTCGTGGCCCCCATAGGGATAGGCGAAGGCCTCGACCGGTTCGCCGAGCAGGCCTTCCAGGTCCTCACGGCAGCCACGGACCTCCGCGTCGATTCGCTCATCGGCGGTCTCGGGCAGGCGGCTGTGGGTGCGGGTATGGCCGCCGAAGCGCATTCCCTCCGCTCGCATCGCCTTGACCTGCTCCGCCGTCAGCAAGGGGCGCCACGCCGACGCCCCCCTCTTGCTCCACTCGCTCTTGCCTCCAAGCATTCCGCTGACCAGGAAGACGATCGCCGGAAAGCCGCGGCGCCGCAGGATCGGTTGGGCGATCTCGAGGTTGTCGCGGTAGCCGTCGTCGATCGTGATCACGACGGCGCGGCGGGGCGGCGGCTTGCCGTGCCGAAGGGCGCTGCCCAGCTCGTCGAACGGAATCACCCGGTAGCGAAGTGCCGCCAACAGCCTCATCTGTCGCGCGAAAGAACGTTTTGGCATCAGGTAGCGGTCGCGCTCGTCGCCCTCACTGAAGCCGTGGTACATCAGGACCGGGACACCCCCCGTGGTCGAGCGCCAGCGTCCCCGATCCATGCCAAGGCGAACCCCGCGCCAAAACGTGTAGCGGGAGACGAAGCCGAACCAGAGTTGGCGACGGCCCTTGCCGGGGATCCCGGCCCCCGCCGCAGCGAGCAGGCGCGGGGGCGTCCGGAGGGCAAGCAGCAGTCGGCGCAGGAAGATTTCGCGTGGCGTCGTCTGCAGGAACCAGCCGAGCAGCTTGGCCCGTGTCGAGGGCCTGCGCTCGACGTAGGCCGCGCAGAAGGTTCCGAAGCGCTCGGTGTCGGCAAGCATCCGCTCGCGCAGCTTCTGGTCGTCGTGGACGCCGTGAGCTCGCGGCAGGTAGCGGGGGACGCAGCCCGCCTCGACGAGGCGGAAGCCGAGGTCGAGGTCCTCGACCGCCTCCAGCTCGGTTGCGACGCCGCCGATCTCGCGCAAGGTCGCTCGTGGCGCCGAAAGATTGCCGCCGTAGCAGTCGATCCAATCGGCTTGCCGGCCCTCGAGCTTGGCGTAGCGTTCGTCCCAGTCGACAGCGTAGGCGCGGGCGAACCAATCGCCCGCGCTCGGAGGTTGCTGAGTGAGGGCGCCGATACCGATCGTGCGCGGGTCATTCCGGTGGGCGGCGAGATGCTCGGACACCAGCTGTGGCGAAGCGATCACGTCGTCGTCGAGGAAGAGGCAGACGTCGCTCTCGGCAGCGTCGATTGAGACGTTGACGGCAGCCGACTTGCCGCCCTGCTGGAGTTGCAGCACCCGGAGGGGAAACGGCGCCTCGTATTCCTCCAGCATCTCGATCGTGGCGTCAGTCGAGCCGTCGACGGCGACGATGACCTCGAAGTCGCCGCATGGCCCGGCCTGGACGGCAAGCGAATCGAGACAGCGCCGCAGCAGCTCGCGGCGATTGTGGCTGGCGATCACGACGCTGAGCCCGGGCGTCTGCCGGTCGCTCATCGTGGTCCCGGATCCTTCAGCGCAGCGGCTTCCCCGTAGACGGCCTCGAGCCTGGTCGCCCAGGCCTGGGGACTGTAATGGCGCTCGGCGAATTGGCGAGCGCGGGCGCCGAGCTCGCGGCGAGCGCTGTCGTCACCAAGCAGCCGCGCCGTGGCGGCGGCGATCGCCTCGCCTGTCTCGGCGATCGCCAGAGGCGGCTCCTGATCGAATCCGGTGAAGCCTTCGGCGCCGAGTGGCGTCGTCACGACGGCCTTGCCGCGGGCGAGCGGCTCGAGCACCTTCATCCTCATGCCGCCGCCGCTGCGCACCGGCGCGATCACCACCGAGGCAGCGTCGAGATACGGCTCGACACTGGGCGCGTCGGCGATCACCTCGACCCGCGGGCCGGCCAGGTCGAGGACCTCGCGCGGTGGCGAGCTGCCGACGATTCGCAACCGTGCGCCGGGCGCCTCGGCCTCCAGCAAGGGCATGATCTCCGTCGCCAGCCAGCGCGCCGCCTCGCGGTTGGGCAGGTGGCTGAAGGTGCCGGCGAAGAGGATCGTGCCCGGCAGCTCCGCAGCGGGATCGGCAGCGGCGGGCAGCACCATGCCGTAGGGATTGATGCGGACCCGCGGGGCCAGGTCCGGCGCCTGTTCGCCGACCGCTTGGGCGTCGCCCTCGCTGAAGACCTGGAGGAGGTCGAAACGCCGCCAGGCCTTCGGCAGGAATGAGTCCCAGCGTCGCCAGTCGCGGGCGCGCAGGGACGCCAGCGGTCGCTCGGCGAGGCGAGCAGACCGCCACGCCTCGGCATCGGCGCGAACCGCCTCGTGCTCGGTGAGGACGGTCGGCAGCGAGGCGGGGAAGCGCAGGACCGACATCGGGTTGTCCTCGACGGCGACGACGTCGAGCTGCCGTTCCGCGGTGATCCGGTCAACCAGCGACTGGACCCCGCCGACGCCGCTGACGACGCGCCAGGGCCAGTCCCGCTGAGCCCAAGTCATCGCCAGCTCGGCCCGGACTCGCCAGCGCCGCCGGGACGATCGCGAGCGCCGCCGGTCGACGAAGTGCGCGTCGAGATCGGAGCAGGCGAGGCGTTCGGCGGCGGCAGCCTGACCGGGGTCTTCGCCGTAGGGAGCCACCAGGGTGACCTCATGCCGTTCGCGCAGACCGACCAGCTGAGCGTGCAGGAGCTTGGGAATTGCGCCGACGCCCTCGGCGTCGGGAACCATTGAGGTGACGAGGAGGATGCGCATCTCAGCTTGGCGGCACCGCGGCCCTGCCTCGGCCGCGCTGAAGCCGGCCGAGCAGGTCGTTGAGCGAGGCGCGGCTCTGGGGGAAGAAGAAGAGCAGGGCGAGTCGGTGGACCAGCGGCCTCGGCGCCAGCGCGACCGCTGCGAACCAGGCGAGGAAGGAGAGCTTCATCGCCGCCGAGACGTTGGAACGGCGCCGCACCGCGCGGGTTGCGTCGAGCAGCAGACCGGACACGCGGTCGGAGCGGACCGGGTGCAGCTGCGGCTCGAGCCGCAGCGAGACGATCCGGTTGCCGAGGTCGGCGATCGAGAGAATGCGGTCTGGGCGCGGCATCTCGAGCTCGTCGGCGAGTCGCAGCAGCGCCTCCGCGGTAACGCCGGCGTAGCCGATCGTCTGGCGAATGTGGGCAAGGTTCAGGCTGGCTGCCGCCGGCTCGTAGTTGTTGGCGCCGTGCACGCGGTAGTAGCCACTCACGTCCTCCAGCGAGGCGACGGTGCCGAGCAAGGTCATCAGGTGGATCAGGTACCAATCGGCGCCGCAGACGGGGTAGGCGGACTCGGGTATCGGCAGGATCCTGCGCAGGGCGTCGACCCGGAAGGCGTTGGCGCTGGTCGGCAGCCAGGCGAGGTCGAAGGGAAAGGCCAGCTCGGCCTGGCGCTGGTCGCCTCGCGGCATCGGCAGGTGCGCGGGCGGCTTCAGCTCGCCGCTCGGATGGCCGTCGGCATCGATCGTTTCCATCCGGAACTGCACCTTGGCGACGTCGTCGTCGGCGGCGAAGGCAGCGGCGACGCGGCCGGCGGCCTCCGGGTGAAGGCTGTCGTCGGCGTCGAGGAAGAGCACGACGTCTCCTTCGCAGCGCTCCATCCCGGTGTTCAGGGCCGAGGCCTGGCCGCCGTTCTCCTTCAAGACGACGGTCACGCGGTCCTCATAGCCACGCAGCAGCTGACGGGACTCGTCGGTCGAGCCATCGTCGACGACGATCGTCCGCACCCGGTCGTGGGTTTGGGCGCAGGCGCTCCCAATGGCGTCGGGGAGGAAGCGCGCGTAGTTGTAGTTATTGATCACGATGTCGACCGCGAGCCCGGCCCCGCCGGCGGCGTTCATCGCGATGGCTTGGGCTCGGCCAGCCAGCCCGAGACCCGGCGATAGACGTTGCCGTCTTTGTTGCGGCGGAAGAGCAGTGCGGTGACCGCAACCGGCCGGGCCGATGCCGCCTTCGAGGCCCCCAGCTTCAGCACCCGCGTTTCGCCGGGCTCGAGCCTGAAGTTGCGGGCGAATTCGCCGCGAAAATCGGCGACTCGCACCTGCAGGCGGTAGTTCACAGACTTCTGCTCCTCGCTGTTCACTCCGATTCGAGCCCCACCTTCCGCCCTGTCCTTGGGGGTCGGGGGCAGCAGCCACAGCGCCGAATACCCGTTGGCGTGCTTCGCCGAGGTGGTGGTGAAGGTGAGGGCGAGCGCCGCCGTAGCGCAGAGCAGGGCTGCGATCAGCAGGGCGGCGGCGGCCGCAGTCGGGCGCAGGCGAGGCCGCGTCAGGGGGGCGGCTGGGCGCGCTTTTGGTCGGCGCAGCGCCGCCACGCGGCAGCCGTTGAGGACGACGAGGGCGAGGAGCAGGGTCCAGGAGACCGGTCCGATCCCACCCGGCACGTAGTTGAGCAGCAGCGCGCCGAGCGCCAGCACGCAGAGGCTGAGGCCAAGGCTGAGCAGCAGCAGCTGCGGCCGCTCGATCGGCCTCCTGGCAAAGGCCGCGGCTGTCAGCGCGTAGCCGGGCAGGAAGAAGGCCAGCGGCAGCGCGAAGAGCAGGCTGAGCGCCTCGATCGGCAACAGCGGCGCGGCCAGCGCGCAGACGAGCGCCAGCACCGTCACGGTGCTCAGGTCGCGGTGCCCCCTCACGGGTGTCCTTTCAGGTCGAAGACCGTGATCGGACCGTTGCTGTAGACGCGAGCGGCGCCCGGGACCTGGGCGAACTTGGCGGTCACGTTGCGCGGCAGGCGCCCTTCGTCGGAGCCCCCGGTCGAGAAGTAGTAGCCGCGAATGCCGTCTGAGGCGGCTGGGCGCAGGTCGCTGACCACGTAGCGAAGCTTGTGGCGACGCAGCAGTGGCAGCTGCCAGCTGGCGAGCTTGGGATCTTCGAGGATGTCTTCGACGTCGGGGTAAGGCCCTGCAATCACCGACTTGTTGCCCGGCACGAGCAGCAGGTTCGCGTCGGCAGTGGGAGCCGCGAAGCGGCCGTTGGCGATGTCATGGTCCGCCCATTCCGCCATTGCCAACGGAGGCGAGACGACCGTGTTGCCCTTGGCCGAGACCTTCAGCGGACGAGCGAGCTGAGCGTCCCACGGCCAGCCGGAGATCGCGTCGCCGATCAGGGCGAGCGAGATCACGGCCGCCAGCAGGCCGCGGGTCAAGCGGGGCCGCGAGGGCCAGCGGCGCAGCATCGCCAGGCCCGCGTAGGAGAGCACGAAGGCGAGGCCGACGAAGAGGAACTCGCCGGCCCGGTTGCCGGTCTCCCAGGCCGCTGGTGCGAGACGGAGCGCCAGGGTGGCGAAGAAGGCGATCGCGGCGACCATGAAGACGAGAGCGAACGGCTGCTTGCGGTGGCGCAGCCAGACTTCCCTCAGCCCGAAGGGCAAGCCGGCGAGGAGGGCGACGATCGCCAGCACCGCCACGGCCCGGGCCGCGAACGGCGTGGTCCCGACCGCCGAGCTGCCTTTCTGGAAGAGCTGGCGCGGCGGGGCATCGCCGGAAAGCGTGTTGAAGATTGCCTTGACGGCTCCGCTCAGCACCGGCGATAGGTAGCCGATCGTCGAGCTGGCGACGATCAACAGCCAGGCCGCCGCCAGCGCCGCCGCAAAGACCGCGAACCACCACGGATTCGGCGACGCCCAACTGCGCTTGACATACCAGTAGGCGAGGGAGAGCGCGAGCAGGATGCCGACCGTCGCATAGGAGGTGAGGTGATGGGTGACCAGCACCGCGGCGATCGCGACGATGACCGGGATGGCCCAGGCGCGCAGAGCCTCGCGGCGGACCGCTTCGCGTTCGGCCAGCGCCATCATGATCAGGATCAGCAGCGGCAGCGCCAGTGACTCGTAGGAGTACTGGCCCCCCCAAAAGAGGAAGTTGAAGTTGCAGGTGTAGATCGCTGCTGCCAGCCCCGCCACACGGGCCGAGCCGCCGACGCGCAAGAAGAGCAGGTAGAGGGCGCCGATCAAGGTGAGACGTGCAACGCCGACGACGATCATCCCGGCCGTGTAGCTCGACAAGCCGGTGATCGCCATCAGCGAGGAGGTAGCTCCTTCCAGCCCCGGGTAATACGGAGTCGCCTTGAGGATCGAGTTGGCTTCGAAGAGGTGGTGGTGATCACCGATCTGATTCGCGTTGAAGGCGTGGACCAGCTCGTCCGAGAAGGTGAACAGGGGCGCGTCGCGGAGCACCTTGACCCCGTAGAGGGAGAGGCCGAGCAGGCAGACGAGCGTGAGGCGCTCGGTCGGCGTCGCCTCGGAGGAGGTAAGCCGGTAGAAGATCGGCGCGGCGATCAGCAGGACGCCGAGCCAGTAGAGCAGCATCGGGTCGCCCTCGGTCGAGCGAGCCAGCCCATTGGCGACTGCGCAGAGCAGCAGGCCGACGCCGCAGGAGAGGGCGATCGCGGGGAAATGGCCCAGGCCGACGCGTGAGCGGTTCATGCCTGTACCGGCTTGGCTCTGGATCGCAAGCTCACTCACAGGCTGATCCTACGAAGCGTTTCGGAGCCGCTCTTGCTCGAGCAGCGGGCGCAGTCAGACCGTGACTGCCGGTTCGGCCTCTCGCGTCTCGGCCGGCGCCGGCCGGTCGCGACGGATGCTGCGGTGGCGGCGTCCCTCGCTGAGGATCGTGGCGAGGACGCGAAAGCCATCGCGAAAGGTGTTGAGGTTGCTCTCGCCGGAGATCCGGTCGGCCTCGTAGCTCGGCACCTCGGTGATCTTCATCCCAGCCGAGGCGATTCGCAGGTTGATCAGCGTCTCGACCTCGAAGCCGGGCACGTCAAGCGAGATGAAGGGCAGGCAGCGCGCCCAGAAGGCGTTGTAGCCGTAACAGAGGTCGGTGAAGCGGGTGCCATGCATGAGGTTGGCGGTGCCGCTGAGGAACGTGTTGCCGAGGCGACGGGTGAAGGTGATGTCGGTGCTGCCGCCGCCCTCCAGGAAGCGCGATCCCTTGGCGAAATCGGCGCCTGCCTCCAATGCTTCGACGAAGCGGGGGATCTCGGCCGGGTCGGCCGAGCCGTCGGCGTCGAGCATGACGACCAGGTTGCCGGTGACGGCTGCGAAGCCGGTGCGCAGGGCGTCGCCCTTGCCGCGCCCGTTCTGGACCAGCGTGCGGATGCCGGGATAGGCGCGGCGAGCGGCCTCGACCGTTTCATCGCTCGAGTTGCCGTCGACGAGGATCACCTCGTGCAGGCCCTCGGGAAGTTCTTTGAGCACGACGCCGATGTTCTTCTCCTCGTTCATCGCCGGCACGACGACGCTGACCAGCGTCTTGCGTTCGCTGCGACGGTCGGGGCCGACATAGGGAGTCGCGTCGCGGGCGGCGAGCGCCTCGACCTCGATCAGGGGCACGCCCCCCACCCGGTTGGGGGTGGCCGACGGCGCCTCGAGCAGGTCAAGCGGCCGCGGCAGCAGGCTGACCGGCACTCCGATCGACTTGAACGACCTGACGAGGTCGAGCAGGCTCTCGTCGTCAGCGTGCTGAGAGCCGATCACGACGCGGTCGGCGTGGTAGCGGTCGACGATCTCCAGGGCGGCGACGCGATCGGCTGGATTCGAGCGATCTTCGAATGGAGCCACGGTGCAGACGACGGTGGCGTACTCGCGCAGTGGTTCATAGGCTTTGAGACGATCTGCGGTGGCGTCGTCGCCGACCAGGACCCAGCGCTCGATCCGGTCGAGGCGGCCGAGCAGCGGCGCGCTGAGAGCCCTCCCCGCGGTGTCCAGCACGGCGAAGGTGAGCCAGAGGGCGAGTTGCGCCCCTCCGCCGAGCGGCGTGAGCAGCGAGACGGACCAGGCGAAGACAGCGGCGAGGAGGAGCCGGATCACCGGCCAAGCCATACCGTCCTCGCTGCCGAGGCCGGTCTTCGAGGCGTTCGCTCCGTAGACCCCGAGGATGCCGTTGACGACGACAAGCAGGAGCGGCGCCACGGGCAGCGCTGGGAAGACGGCGACGCCGGCGGCGAGCGCGACGACCACGAGCGCGACCGAAGAAGAAATCAGATCTACGACGGGCGGCAGCCACCAGCCGAGGCTGCGGCGGGCCCGCGGCAGGCTTCCCAGGGTGGGACGGTCCTGCACGAGCGCGCCCCGCTGGGGTACGCCGGTCGAAAAGGTTCGGTCGAGGGGAAGGTCGGGCGAGCTGTGCATGGGAGGGAGGAGTGCCTTTTTTTTGGAGGATTTAGTAAACGAATTCCATAACCGAAAGCGCCGATTCCTATTCCTCCTCCCTATCGGCAGGGCTCAGAATCACGTTAGCGCCTTGCGGAAACTGCATGGGGATTTGCTGGGATTTGCCGTGCGCCTCTAGAGCTACAACGGTCCAAAGGACCGACTGTCAGGGCTTTTACCCCTTAAGGCTTAAAAACAGCTCAGAGGCCATATGTTTCGGCGAGCTCGGGATCCTTTGCCGCCAGCATCTC
>JAJKHV010000019.1 GCA_021154855.1 Solirubrobacterales bacterium | reverse complement strand
GCTGCTTGGCTGGTCCGATCCGGGCGCCGGATTCACGGCCGTAATCCAACTCGGGACGATGGCGGCGGTGCTGATCTACTTTCGCGCCGACCTGTGGCGCATAGCCGGAGCTTGGCTGCGAGAGCTGCGCGTGCCGATTCGCCGGGCCAGTCAAGAGGCACGGCTGGGCTGGTTCATCGTCCTGGGGACGATCCCGATCTCGATCTTCGGTTTCATCTTCAAGGATCAAATCGAGTCGGGTGCACGCAGCCTCTACCTGATCGGCTCGGCGCTGATCCTCTTCTCCTTCGTCATGGTCCTCGCCGAGCGATTCGGCACCCGAGAGCGAGACTTGGCAGAGATGGACGGGCGCGACGGACTGTTCATTGGCGTCGCCCAGGCGCTCGCCCTCGTTCCCGGTGTTTCCCGCTCCGGAGCGACGATCTCTGCCGGCCTCTTCCGCGGCTTCGATCGGGTCGCCGCCGCCCGTTACTCGTTCTTGCTCTCGGTGCCGGCCGTTGTCCTGAGCGGCCTCTTCGAGTTGCGCAAGGTCGGCGAAGACGGCGGCCCCTCGGCTGGGGCGACGGCAATCGCCACGCTCGTGGCCTTCGTCACCGGGTATCTGGCGATCGCCTGGCTGCTGCGCTACCTCAGCACCCACACGCTGGAGATCTTCGTCGTCTATCGCATTGCCCTGGGCGTGCTGGTACTGGCGCTTGCGGCGAGTGGCGCAATCAGCTGATCGGCCTGAAAATGGCGAACGGCCCGGGGCAGTGGGCCGTTCGCGGTGACGAGAGAGGAGTCTCTCGTGCGGTCAAGTCTGCTGTTGATTTGGAGCTTCCCGGTGAACATCTGGAAAAGTTCCTCACAGACTTTGCCGCTCTTTAGGTGCTTTGAGCCGTGAAAATCCTGTGAACGCAGGCCCTTTTCCGGCGCTCCCGCCGTTGTCGGCGCATACAATCGTGCCGGCTTTCAGCAAGGCATCCTTCGCCAATCACGGCGTTCACACTTGAATACACAGCAGACCATCCGGCTCGCGGTAATCGACGACGACAGCGGCTTCGTGACCGTGCTCTCGAAGCGAACCGAAATGGCCGGCTGGCAGCAGCGGGCGCTGAGCAGTGCGATCCCGCCCGAGGAGCTTGTGGCGATGAAGCTGAACGCGCTGCTGCTCGATCTGACGGTTCTCGGCGAGGACGCCTGGGGCTATCTGGAGCGGATCTGCGCGACCTTGCCGGACCTCGGTGTGATCGTCTGCACCGGCCAGTCCACCGTCGCCCAGCGGGTGCGAGGACTGCGGCTCGGCGTTGACGATTGGATCGCCAAGCCCTGCCACCCGGAGGAGGTGATGGCGCGGATCGAGGCCGTCTCGCGCCGTCGCCGCCGCAGCCGCGGGGAGATCGAGGCGGGGCCGGTCGTCGTCGGCGAGCTCGAGATCCGCGCCGACCAGTTCCAGGCCTTCGTCGGAGATGGCAGCCTTGATCTGACCCGGCGCGAGTTCGAGCTGCTGCAGTTGCTCGCCGACAGCAAGGGCCAGGTGCTCGAGCGTGAGGCGATCTACCAACGGGTCTGGGGCTACGCGATGGCCCACGGCGACCGCTCGGTCGATGTCTTCATCCGCAAGTTGCGCCAGAAGCTCGAGAAGCGCTCATCGCGCTGGCGCTACATCCATACTCATTTCGGCGTCGGCTATCGCTTCGATCCTGAGCCCCCGGGCGGTGGCATAGCCCCGGAGCTGGCGGAGGAGGCGAGCTCGAGCATGGAGTCGCAGGCCGATTCACAGGTAGTTCACAGCAGCTTCACGGCCGGGTAACCGGCTGCTCGTCTCAGCGGTGATCCTACGATGACCGCTCGGTCCGACGCATCGGCTGCCGCTTATCGCCGCACGGTTGATGCGGGAAATTCACGCTGTCGCCTGGTCCTTTTACATCTTTTTCACATCCGCGACACAGGCAGGTAACAAGCTGCTGGCAAGCCGCTGAGAGTGTGGCGCCGAATCCCCGAATCGGTTCCCAAACGTTAAGGAGATACGCGTGACCAAGAGACTTCTCACTGTCAGCGTGGCGCTGGCTCTTGCCGTCGCCGTCGCGGCATGCGGCAGCTCGTCCTCGGACAGCAGCGGAGGCTCGTCCAGCTCACCGCTGGTCGGCGCCGGCAGCACCCTCGTCGCCCCGCTGATGTCGAAGTGGCAGTCCGACTACGCCAGCAAGTCAGAAGAAACGGTCACCTATGGCGCGATCGGCAGCGGCGGCGGGATCGACCAGATCACCTCGCGCTCGGTCGACTTCGGTGCCTCCGACGCGCCGCTGACGCCCGAACAGTTCGAAGAAGCCGATGGCGTCGAGCAGATTCCCTGGGCCTTGAGCGGGACCGTGCCCGCCTACAACGTCAGTGGCGCACCCAGTGACCTGAAACTGAGCGGGGAAGTCCTCGCCAGCATCTATCTTGGCGAAATCACCCAGTGGGACGATCCGGCGATAGCCAAGCTGAACTCAGGCGCCAGTCTGCCGAGCACGAAGATCACGCCGGTCTACCGCAGCGATGGCAGCGGCGACACCTACGCCTTCACCAATTACCTCTCGACGGTCAGTCCCGACTTCAAATCGAAGGTCGGAACCTCGACCACGGTCAAGTTCCCGACCGGCGTCGGTGCCGAAAAGAACGACGGCGTCGCGGCGGCGGTCTCCCAGACCGACGGCGCGATCGGCTACGTCGGCCTCGCCTACGCGCTTTCCAACGAACTCAGCATGCCGCTGGTTGAAAACTCGGCCGGGGAATTCCCGGAGCCGAGCGTGAAAAGCGTCGAAGCAGCCGCTGACGCGGTGAAGACGATCGGCAAGGACAACTCGATCTCGCTCGCCGACCTGCCAGCCTCGGCCAAGGGCGCCTATCCGATCTCGACCTACACCTACGTGATCGTGCCGCTGGAAAGCGAAAAGGCGGAAGCGTTGAAAAAGTTCATCAGCTATGCGATCAGTCCGGCGGGCCAGGAATTCGGCCCCGATCTCGACTTCGCGCCATTGCCCAAGCAGGTCGTCGCCGCTGGCAAAGCGGCGATCGGCCAGATCGGCAGCTAGTTGGAGGCCGGCGCCCTCGGCAACCCAGTGCTGCGGGCCCGGCGCAGTCTCACTGACCGCATCGGCGACCCGCTGCTGCGGGGCCTCTCCGGCCTCGCGGCAGCGCTCGCCGTTGCAGCCATGGTCGGGATCGTCTACGAGGTCATCCAGATCGCCTCGCCGGCGATCTCGGCCTTCGGAATCGGCTTCGTCACCACCAATGACTGGAACCCGGTCACCGAAAACTTCGGCGCGGCGCCGTTCCTCTACGGCACGGCTGTCACCTCGGCAATCGCCCTGCTCTTGGCGGCGCCGCTCTCGATCGCGATCTCGATTTACCTGACCGAGCTGGCCCCGGCGCGGCTGCGGCGACCGGTCGCGACCCTGGTCGACATGCTGGCGGCGATTCCCACCGTGATCCTCGGCCTCTGGGGCATCCTCGTCCTCGGTCCTGTCATGCACGACACGATCGAGCCGGCCCTGCAGAGTGCCTTCGGCTTCCTGCCGATCTTCAGCGGTGACCCGTCGGCCTTCGGTTACCTGACCGCGGCGTTGATCCTGACGATCATGATCACGCCGATCATCACCAGCGTCACCCGCGAGGTATTCGAGACGGTGCCAAGTGACCTCAAGGAGGGCGCCTACGCGCTCGGCGCCACGCGCTGGGAGATGGTCAGGGAAGTCGTGCTGCCGTACTCGCGCGCCGGCATCGTCGGCGCCTCGATACTCGGCCTGGGACGGGCGATCGGCGAGGCGATCGCGGTCGCCCAGGTAATCGGTGGCGCCACCGCGATCAACGTCTCCCTCTTCCACACCGGGGGTACGATGGCGGCCCAGATCGCCTCCCAGTTCCAAGGCGCGCCGGGGGCGCTGCAGAAGCCCTCGCTGGCCTATCTCGGCCTGATCCTGCTGGTCTTCGCGGTCGTCGTAAACGTGATCGCCCGCCTGATCGTGCAGCGCGGAAAGCTCAAGGACAGCGATACGACGCTGACCGAGGCAGAGGCGCTGTGAAGCCCCCAATCGGCACGGTGGCTTCCGGTTACTCGAAGCCGTGGCGATTGGCGCGTGAACGCATGGTGATCCTGTGAAGGCCCCAAGCGGACACGCGCTGCTGCTCGACCGCGGCAACCTCAAGCGGCGCAAGCGGGTCAACCGGGTGATCGAGGTCACCTCGACGATCGCCGCTCTGCTCGCCGTCGCGGTGCTGCTGATCGTCGTCGGCTCGGTCCTGCTCAAGGGCCTGGGGGCCCTCAGCCTCCACTTCCTCACCACGCCGACCGGCCTCTTCGGCGACACCAGCGGCGGCATCTCCAACGCGATCGTCGGCTCCGCGATCATGGTCGGCCTGGCCGCCGTGATGGCGATCCCGGTCGGCCTCCTCGTCGCGATCTACACCACCGAGTTCGCCTCACCGCGGTTCGGCCATGCGGTCCGCTTCGTGCTCGACATCCTCAATGGGGTGCCGACGATCATCACCGGCATCTTCGTCTTTGGCCTGATGGTGGAGGGGAATAAACAGAGTGGCTTCGCCGCCTCGGTCGCCCTGGCGATCATCATGCTGCCGATCGTCGCCCGCACCGCCCAGGAGGTGCTCACCCTGGTCCCGGCCAACCTCAAGGAGGCAGCGCACGCGCTCGGCATCGCCCACTGGCGTTCGACCGTCCGGATCACGATCCCGACCGCGGCGGGAGGCTTGCTCACCGGCGCCCTGCTGGCAGTCGCGCGCGTCGCCGGCGAGACCGCGCCGCTGATCCTGCTCTCCTCCATCTACGGCCAGGGCGTGCTCACCGAACCGGGTGAAGCGCTGGCCTCGATCCCGATCTTCATCTTCCAGTCCTCGGAGTCGCCCAGCCCCGACGCGCATACCCAAGCCTGGGCGGCGGCACTGGTCCTGATCGCCTTCGTGCTCGTCCTCAACGTCGTCGCCCGTGCCTTCTACGCCCGTTCTCGCAAGCGCATGGGGGCATGATCCCCACGCGTCCGCCCGCCACCCGAGGAGTCCTAGGATGGACAGCAGAGATTCGATTGAGAGTCCAGTCATGACCGAGCCCAACCCCGAGCCGCAGGCGCGTACGGCGCCGAGGGGACCAGCGATCTCGCTCTCCGGCACGACCTCCGCCGGACCGGCCAAGAGCAGTCGCAAGGTCGGCAGCGTCAAGCTCGAGGACCTCCACGCCTATTACGGGGCGACCCACGCGGTGCGCGGGATAAGCCTCGCTTTCAACGCCGACCGCGTCACCGCGATCATCGGCCCCTCCGGCTGCGGCAAGTCGACGATGGTCCGCTGCATCAACCGCATGCACGAGGAGATCCCCGGGGCCCGGGCGAGCGGCGAAGTTCTGCTCGACGAACTCGACCTCTACGACAGCGCGATCGACGTCGTCGCGGTGCGCCGCGCCGTCGGGATGGTCTTCCAGAAGCCGAATCCCTTCCCGACGATGTCGGTGATCGACAACGTCACCGCGGGACTGCGGCTGACCGGCGCCCCGCGCGGCGAGATCGAGGACCGCGGCCGCGAAGCCTTGGTCGGC
>JAJKHV010000018.1 GCA_021154855.1 Solirubrobacterales bacterium | reverse complement strand
GAAGGTGACCCTTGGTGAGCCAATGCCTTCGGCTATGGCTTCAACCTCGCGGCCCAGGGCGTTCTCGGCCGCTACCCAGGCCTGGTACTTGCCCATGTGGGTGAAGAGGGCGCGGCCGTTGACGTCGCCGACCGCGTAGAGCCAGTCGCGTCCATCGACACGCAGGCGATCGTCCGTCTCGAGCGAGCCGTCCTTGCCGAGCTCGATTCCGACCGACTCCAGGCCGACACCTTCGGTGCGTGGCTTGCGCCCGACGGCGATCAGGATCTCGCTGGCTTCGACCGTACTGCCATCGCCGAGCTCGACTGCCACGCCAGCCCGATTGGGGCTGACGCCCTGGGCCTGCACGCCGGTGCGCACGTCCACGCGATGTCGTTCCTGAAGCGCTGCTGCCAGCTGCTTGCCGGCGAAGGGCTCCTCGCGCGAGAGCAGCAGCTCGCCGCCCTCGATCAGGGTGACTCTGGTGCCCAAGGTGGCCCATGCCTGGGCAAGCTCGCAGCCGACTGGGCCGCCGCCGAGCACCACCATGCTTTGCGGAATCCGTTTCGATGTCGTGCCGTCCCGGTTGTTCCAGGCCCGCACCGCGCCGAGGCCGTCGATCGGTGGCATCTGGGCGCCGCTGCCGGTGGCGATGACGACCACTCGGCTTGCGCTCAATAGGTCCTCGCCGACGCGCACGCGCCGCTCGCCGGCGAGTTGCCCCTCACCCCGGAACAGCTCGATCCCGCGTTCTTCCAGCCAGGGAAGCTGGCCCGAGTCGTCGAGGTCGTGGATCACCTCGTCGCGACGGTCGAGGACCGCCCGCGGATCAAGATCGCCACTTACCGCCTCGGCCACGCCGGGCACCCGGCGCGCCTCGCCGAGCAGGTCGCCTGGACGCAGCAGCGCCTTCGAGGGCATGCAGGCGTAGTAGGAACACTCGCCGCCAACCAGATGCGGCTCGACGATCGCGACCGACATTCCAGCGTCGGCGAGGCGCCCGGCACAGACCTCCCCCGGCGCCCCGGCACCGAGCACGATCGCGTCAAAGTTGCGCTCACTCATGCAGGTATTCCTACCGGACTCCGTACAATCGGTCGGGCAGTGCACGGGGGCGACAGGCTTCGACGTGGTCGGTCCGTGCGAACGGTTGCAGGTCGAGGTTGCCGGAGGCCTCGTTAAACCCCGGCACAAATCAATACGTGCGGACCATGAGTTCGCCCTCGCTGCCTAGCTAGAACCTAGGCGATGAGAGTCGGTCCTTCCTCGCCCGCAGGAAGGGCAGCCGGCTTCAGAACGCGGGCTTACCCAGGCGGATCGCCCCGTCTGCCAGGGGAAATTTCAGAGGGCTTTGTCTCCCGTAGTGCCCGCTGGCGCGGACCCCGAGAGACGAGAATCAAGCGCCAGCTAAACCTGTAGACGCCATCGCACTACGGCTTCGGACCCGAGTTCAATTCTCGGCGCCTCCATCAACTCGACCGCGACGCAGCCAGGCAAGCACCTCGGCGGCGTTGCGGTCGGGCGGGAAGACGGGATAGAAGACCTTGGTGATCCTGCCTTCTTCGGCGACGATGGTTAGGCGCTTATCTAGGGACATGCCGCTGGCCTCGAAGGTCGGCAGCCGCAGCTCCTTGGGATGCCGTCCCAGCCGCTGGGCGACGGCTGGCCCGGCGTGCCGGTGCGGGGATAGACGTAGGCGACGAGGCAGCCGATGGCAATCTCGGCCAGGTTGACCGTTTCGTTCGAGGTTGAAGGCAGGCGGAGCTCCGGCAGCGCCATCCCGCTGAGGTGATCGGCGGCGCCATCGTCCTCGGGCACCGGCAGGTCTGCGGGCAGCTGGCTGTAGTCGGCCTCGATCGCGCCATCGTCGCACGCTCTTCGGCTTGGGATTCGTATCGTTGGCGGATGCAGCGCTACGCCGCCTTCCTGCGGGGGATGAATCTCGGTGGCCGCCGGATCAAGAACGAGGAGCTGAAGCGGGAGTTCGAGGAGCTCGGACTAAGCGATGTCTCCTGCTTCCGGGCCAGCGGCAACGTGATCTTCGCGACGGAGGAGAAGGGGGAGGAAAGGCTGAGGCGGCGGATCGAAGCCGGCCTGGGCGAGTCGCTTGGCTACGCCGTGCCCGTGTTCCTTCGCAACGCCGCTGAGCTTGGGGCAATCGCCGCGCGATCGCCCTTCGAAGCGGCTGTAGTCAGTGCGTCGAAGGGAAAGCTGCAGGTTGCATTCCTGTCCGCGGCACCGCGAAACGATGCCCGAAAGCGAGCACTCGCCCTTGCAAGCGACGAGGATCGGCTCTCGATCGACGGCCGCGAGCTCTACTGGCTGCCCGGCGGCGGGATCTCCGAATCGGAGCTCGACCTGAAGACGATCGAGGCGGCAGTCGGCCCATGGACGATGCGCACCAAGGGCACGGTCGACCAGGTCTCCGCCAAGCTCACCTAGAGATCTGCGCGGGGCAGCGCGGCCAGGCGAGCGTCGGCGCTGACGGCGGCTATTTCGCCGGGCAGCGCCGCGAGCTGGGCATTGGAGACGAACTCCATCCGCTGGCCGAGCGGGCGGAAGAAGTTGTCGTAGTGCGTAGGCACCACGACCTCGGGGTCGAGGCGGGGGAGGATGCGCTGCCAGTACTCCTCGGTGAAGCTGCGGCCCGCTACGCCGGCGAGGAAGACGTCGACCCCACGCTCGCGGATCGCCTCGTCGACCAGGTTGGCGCTGCCCTGGTGGTAGAAGCGCACGCCGGCGACCTCGATCGAGATGCCCCAGACCTGGCCGCAGCGATAGGCGCCAGGCGAGAGCGCGTCGAGATGCTCGCAGGTGAGGTCGCCGTCGTAGGGAACGGCGAGGCCGAGCAGCAACTTCGAGTGGACGCTTGGTGTGAAGCCGACCTCGAACGGACCGAGCTCGTACGTGCGGTAGGGCTCGACCTCGACCGCTTGCGTGCTGAGCCCGTGCAGCCCCATCAGGGTCAGCAGCGAGTCGGAGCCGTATGCCCTGCAGCCGAAGCGCCGCGCAATCGCAGGCGCGTCGACCGCATGGTCGAAGTGCGTATGCCCGACCAGGACCCCCGCCACCTCTCCGGGCGCGTGGACGAAGCGGTCGAGCGCCGCCGGATCGGGCAGGGTTGGCCGGCGTCGCAGCAGATCGGCGAAGGGCACCCGCGAGAGATAGGGATCGATGAAGAGCGTTTGTCCCTCAAAGGTCATTCGGTAGCCCGAAACGCCGAGCCATTCGAGTTCGAGGCCGTCTGGCAGCTCCAGCGGCTTCGCCTGCAGCTCGTCCAGCACCTGTTCGTCTTCGCGCTCGGTCGCGCGCCGCCTCAGCCGCGCCTTGGCCAGATCACCGAGGTGTCTCAGTGGCCTGGCCACCAAGGCCGCCTTACGCGGTCTCGAGCGTTGCCGAGAGCCGCGGCGTATCGGCGATCGTCTGGAAGACCACGCAGTAGCGCTCGGTCAGCTTCAGCAGGGTGTCGAGTTGCTCGCGGTCGGCCTCGGTCTCGAGCTCAAAAGAGAGCCGGATCGCCGAAAAGCCGACCGGCGTCTCGCGGTCGACGGCAAGGGTGCCGCGGAAGTCGAGCTCGCCCTCGGCACGCACGGTCCCGGACTCGAGCTCGATTCCCAGCGAGGTTGCCACCGCCTGCAGGGTCACCCCGGCGCAGGCAACCAGCGCCTCGAGCAGCATGTCGCCCGAGCAGAGCAGGCTGCCGTCGCCGCCCGAGGCGGGATGCAACCCGGCTTCGGCGATCGCCCGGCCGGTCTGCACCGAGCAGGAGATGCCCTCACCCAGCTTGCCGTCGGCTGACAACGTGACCACCGCCGCATCCGGATCGTCGCGGTAGCGCTGCTTCAGCGGTGCCTGGATCGTTCGCAGCTCCCCGCGTTTCACGCTGCGGAGCTTACTTACGCCTGCGTTGCGGGCTGCGTAATGTCAGGGATTGCCCATGGCAATCGCCACAGCCACATCGATCGATCTCTACGCCGGCGGCAAGCTGCTCTTCGAGGAGGTCTCGTTCAAGCTCGAGGCGCGCGAGCGGATGACGCTCTCCGGGCGCAACGGTGTCGGCAAGTCGACTTTGCTGCGTGTGCTTGCCGGGGAACGGCCGCCCGACTCGGGCAGCATCGCCCTGCAGAAGGGCGCGCGGGTCGCCTTGCACGACCAGCGGCCGCCGCGCGACGCTGAGGTCTCGCTCGGCGACTACGTCTTCTCCGGCCGCACCGACATGCAGGAGACCGAGGCGCAGCTCGCCCGCCTCGAGCAGGCGATGTCTAAGGGAACGCCCGACGAGGAGACGATGCGCGCCTACGCCACCGCGCAACAGCGACTCGAAGCCGGCGGCGGCTACCGCTGGCGCGACGACGTGCTCGCCGTGCTCGGCGGCCTCGGCTTTGGCGAGGAGGCGGCGAAACGGCGGCTCTCGACCTTCTCTGGCGGCGAGCTGACCCGTGCCTCGCTCGCCCGTGCCCTCGCCACTCGCCCCGACCTGCTGCTGCTCGACGAGCCGACGAACCATCTCGACATCCCCTCGCTGGAGTGGCTGGAGCGCTATCTGGTCGATCTCGACGCAGCCGTCGTCCTCGTCGCTCACGACCGCTGGTTCCTCGAGGCGGTCGGAACGTCTGTGTTGGAGCTCGAGGCCCAGCGCGGTCGCTTCTTCGCCGGTCCCTGGCACGCCTGGCGCAAGGAGCAGGCGGCGCGGGCGATTGCCCTGGGCAAGGCGATCGAGCGACAGCAGGCCGAGATCGAGCGGATGGAGCGCTTCGTCGAGCGTTTCCGCTACAAGGCGACGAAGGCCAAACAGGCACAGTCGCGGCTCAAGCAGATCGACAAGATCAAGCGCGACGGCGCCAAGGCGGAGGCGCGAGATCGTCGCAACCTGCGCTTCTCCTTCGTCAAACCGGAGCGGCCCGGCCGGGTCGTGCTGAAACTCGTCAACGCGACGATCGAGGTGCCGGGGAGGACCCTTCTCGCCGGCGCCAACCTCGAAGTCGAACGAGCTGAGCACGTTGTGCTCGTCGGTCCCAATGGCGCCGGCAAGACGACGCTGATCGAGACCCTGGCCGAGCAGCGGGCGCCTACCGCCGGCTCGGTTCGCACCGGTCACAACGTCAAGGTCGGCTATCTCTCACAGCATGCCGAGACGGCGGCGGGGGAGGGCTCTGTGCTCGAAGCGGCCCAGCGCGAGACCGGGCTCAGCGGCCAGAAGGCGCGCAGCCTGCTCGGCAACTTCCTCTTCTCCGGCGCCGACGCCGAGAAGTCGCTCAACGACATCTCCGGCGGCGAGCAGCGGCGCCTCTCGCTGGCGATCCTGGTCGCCTCGGGCGCCAACGTGCTGATCCTCGACGAGCCGACCAACCACCTCGACATCGAGAGTCGTGAGGCGTTGGAGGATGCGCTCCTCGCTTACGAGGGCGCCGTGATCCTCGTCTCCCACGATCGCGCCCTGCTCGAGGCAGTGGGCAGCCGCACCCTCGTTTGCGAGGGCGGCGAGCTGCGCAGCTTCTCCAGCGGTTGGGCGACCTACCAGCGCGATCGCGACGAGGGCGCCGAAGCTGCCTCGGCATCCGCCGCGGCAGCCAAGCGTGAGAAAAAGAAAGTGGCCAAGCACCACAGTCCCGGCACGATCTCCAAAAAAGCTGCCCGCAAGGCCGGTCGCCTCGCAGAGAAGATCGAGACCGCCGAGGCCGAGTTGGCCAAGGTCGAGGAGGATCTGGCCGATCCCTCGGCGTGGTCCAGCCCGACCAGGGTCGAGCAGGCAAACCTGCGCCACGAAGCGGCGAAGGCGAAATTGGCCGATCTCTATGAGCGCTGGGAGGAGGCCGAGCGGGCGGTCAGCGCAGCGGGCGATCCAGCTTGACGATGGTCCCCTTGCCCGGGGCGAGGGTGATGTTGCGGACTTTGGCCTTCTCCGGCCTGGGGTCGGGAGCGCTCAGATCGGCGCGCTCGACGATCTCTTTGAGAATGATCCGCATCTCGTATTCGGCGAAGGCGGCGCCGATGCAGCGACGCACGCCGCCGCCAAACGGGATCCAGGCGTAGTTGTCGGCCTTGCCCTCGAGGAAGCGCTCGGGCCGGAACTCCTCTGGTTCCGGGAAGAGGTCTTCGCGGTAGTGCAGGGCGGCGATCGCCGCCATCACGAAGCTCCCCTTGGGCAGCTCGTAGCCACCGACCTGGGCCGGCGCAGTCAACTTGCGGGCGACGTCGACGATCACCGGCCGCGCCCGCAGCGTCTCCTTCACGGTCGCTTCGAGGTAGTCGTCCTCGCCGGCGGCAAGTGACTCGCGCAGCTTTGTCAGTACGCGCGGCGTACGCAGCAACCGCTCCATTGCCCAGGCGAGGCCGGTCGCGGTCGTCTCGTGACCGGCGCCGAGCACGGTGACGAGCTCGTCGCGCAGCTCTTCGTCGCTCATCGGACTGCCGTCGTCGTGGCGGGCACGGAGCAGCAGCGAGAGCACGTCGTCATGGCCTTCCCCGCCGGCCTGGACCTCGGCGCGCCGCAGGCCGATCTCCTCGTAGATGAACCGGTCGAGCGCCGCCCGGGAACGCAGGAATCGCGGCCAGGGGCTTCCCGGCCCGAAGTTCTTGCGCAAGGCTGGAAAGGTGGTGATCAGGCCGACCCGCTTGCTGAAGTCGTTGATCAGGCGCTCGAAGCGGGCCAACCGATCCTCGTCGTGGACGCCGAAGACGGCGCGCATGATCACCGCAAGGGTGATCCGCTGAGTGTGAGGGCGCAGTGCGAAGGGCTCGCCCACGGGCCAGGTTTCGATCTGCTTGCGGGTCATCTCGCGGATCAGCTCGCCGTAGCCGCGGACCCGCTCGCCGTGGAAGGGCGGCAACAGCAGCTTGCGCTGCTGCATGTGCGCTGCGTCGTCGAGGGTCAACACCGAGTTCGGCCCCAGCGCCGGCCCGAGCACGGTGGCGTTGGCCTCGCCGGCGTGGAACTGCTCAGGCGAGCCGGTGAACATCGTCTTGACCAGCGCCGGGTCGGCGACGTAGAAGAGACGACCGAAGAAAGGGAAGGAGAGGCTGAAGACGTCGCCGTAGCGACGCTGCAGCGCGACCAGGAAGCCGAGCGGGTCGCGCGCATAGCGCAGCCCCTGCAGCAGCGAGGGGGCCTTCGAGCCAGGAGGCAGACCGGTGCGTGGAACCGCAGCGGCAGGGCCGCGCGGAATCGTTACCTGCTCCATCGCCCTAACCCTAGAGCAAAAACTGGCTGACTAGCCAAAGAGGCTTCAGCGAGCGCGCATCCGACTTTGACCCCCCTGGAGTGGGGTCAAAGTCGGATGCGCGCTCGCGTGGCCTCAGAAGACGATCGTTCTGGCGCCGTCGAGCAGGACGCGGTCATCGAGATGGGCGCTGACCGCGCGGGCAAGGACGAGGCGCTCGATGTCGCGACCGATCCGCTTCAGGTCACCGACCTCGTCGCGGTGGCTGACCCTGGTCACGTCCTGATCGATGATCGGCCCGGCGTCGAGCTCCTCGGTGACGTAGTGAGCGGTCGCGCCGATCAGCTTCACCCCGCGCTCGTGCGCTCGGCGGTAGGGATCGGCACCGACGAATGCCGGCAGGAAGCTGTGGTGGATGTTGATCGCCGGGGCCTCGAGCCGTTGCAGGAATCCGGGCGAGAGGACCTGCATGTAGCGAGCGAGAACGAGCAGGTCGATTCCGCGGAGCAGTCCCAGCACCTGCGCCTCGGCCTCTTCGCGGGCATCGGGGTCGACCGGCACATGGTGGAAGGGCAGGCCGAGCGATTCCACCTGCCCGGCATGATCGGGATGGTTCGAGACGACGGCGACGACCTCAGCGCCGAGCTCGCCGCTTCGCCAACGCCAGAGCAGGTCGGAGAGGCAGTGGTCTTCGCGCGACACCATGATCGCCACCCGCTTGGGCTCGCTTGACTCGGCAAAGCGCCAGTCCATCTCGAAGCGCGTCGCGATCTCCCCTTCGAAGCGCCGCCGTAGGTCTTCCCGCTCACTCTCGGGAACCGCCTCGAAGACCATCCGCATGAAGAAGCGGCCCTCGTTGCTCGAATGCTGGTCGGCGTCGACGATGTTGAAACCGGCATCGGCGAGGAAGCCGCTGACGGAGGCGATTAGGCCGGGACGATCAGGGCAGGCGAGCAACAGGCGCGATGTCGGTTTGTCGGCGATTCACGAATCATCGCCGGTAGGCCGCCGACGGGCGTCACGGCTATTCCCAGCGGTCCTCTGCGGCCCGCGCGATGGGGTAGCGGGCATCGCCTCCGCGACCGGCGAGGACGATGCCCAAAGTCAAACGGTCTAGACGTGTTCGCAGCGAAGGTGTCGTCTCCGCTGATGGACGTCGCCATTGTCCGTGGCCCGGTTTTCCAGGATGAACACGCAGAATTCGCCACTGTGAAAGGCGACGGCCGCGACGCAATCGACGCGCTCCTGAGCAATGCGGGCGCAGTGGCCGACCTTCCAGGAGGCGCATGAAGGTCCACGTGCTTCGCAGGCTTCCCGCGTCCATACCTTGCTCAGGCGCCTCGCCTGGCCGAACGGAAGAAAGTGGGATGCCTCTGCTGCCGTACCGAACAGCAGGACGGCGACGAGACTCAGCAGCACGATCCTCAACTTCATTGACTCCCCCTCCATTTTGCAATGCGGACGAGCGCCAGCCTATGGCCTAAAAGAGCAGAAACAAACTATTTTTTAAGCACTCTGACTCACGTGATCGGTTGCACGATCCGCTTCATCGTCAGAGGCGAGAAATCAGGCCGTGCCTGATGCAGGTGCCATTTGCCACGACCTCGGCCTTTGTGTGAGCGCGATCACGTCTCGATGCCGCGGATACCGCCACGGTTCCGCGCTTGCTCACAAAACGCACATATTTCATCCCTGCTCTTGTTGTCTGCATCGTCTTCCCTGCTGCGGCTCTCGCCGCCGGCGACGGAGGTCCAGCGGGAAAGTCCGATGCGGCCAACGCGAAGCCAGCTCGGATTGGCGTCCTGCAGAGGCCGGTCATGCGCTTCCATAAAACAATTCGCACCACGGTCGCTGGCATCGAAGCGGCCCATCGCGCCAAGCTCCGCAGTGAGCGACGGGAGCTCTACGCATCTCTGCCCGGCGGCGTCTCTCAAGCCACGCTTGATGCCATAGGAGCCTGCGAGTCCGGCGGCGATCCCACCGCGGTCTCCTCGGATGGCGCCTATCGCGGCAAGTACCAGTTCGACTACGGCACCTGGGCATCGATGGGCGGCTCGGGAGATCCCGCGGCGGCTTCTGAATCAGAGCAGGACTACCGCGCTGCATTGCTCTACGCCGCTTCGGGCTCCAGCCCCTGGCCTGTGTGCGGCTGAACCCCGATGCTCCCCTACGATCAAGTCAATGAGTGAGGCAGTCCCCACGCCAGATCCAAAGGGACCCGCTCGCAAGCCGCCGCGCGAGGCGATAGCCGAGGCGAAGGTACGGGCCCCAACGCGGGGCAACCGCAAGCTGGAAAGCTTCCTAGGGGCCATCAACCAGGACGACCAGGTGCGGGCCTGGTGGTACATGACTCAGGTGCACGCCGAGCGGCTGGGCATGTCGGACCACTCCTGGGTCCACATGCAGATCGTCCTCAACATCGCCCTGCGGCTATTGCGCCTGCTGGTCAAGTCGGGAGTAGAGCCAGTGGTCGTAGTCGACCACGGGATGTCAGCGAAAGACGCCGAGGTGGTCGTCGCCGGCGGTGCTCTCCTGCACGACGTGGGCATGTCGATCCATCGTCAGGACCACGAGGCCTACAGCCTGTTCCTTGCCAGCGGAGCGCTCGAACGTCTGCTCGCCGACTGCTACCGGCAGCCCGAGCGGACCATCGTCGCTGCCGAGATCCTGCACGCGATCATCGGGCACCGCCGGCGTGGCGAGCCGTACACGCTCGAGGCGGGCGTCGTCCGGGTCGCCGACGCACTCGACATGGCGCAGGGCCGCACTCGCCTGCCGATTGAAGCGGGGCAGGAGGGCATCCACTCAATCTCCGCCGCCGCGGTCGACGAGGTGCGGATCGAGGCGGGGGAGGAGCGGCCGGTGCGGATCGAGATCGAGCTCAACAACTCGGCCGGCATCTTCCAGGTCGACGACCTGCTGGCGACGAAGATCCGCGACACCCCGCTCGAGGGCAAGGTCGAAGTCGTCGCAAAGATCGAGGGCGAGAGCGAGAAACGACTGCTCAGCGGCTTCCGGCTGGACTGACTAGGAGCCGTAGCGCTGCAGGTCGTAGCGACGTCGTTCTTTGCGCTTCTCGAGCTTGCCCTGGACGATCGAGAGCACGATCACCAGGGCCGCGAAGAAGGCGATCACACCGAAGCAGAAGAAGGTCACCGTCTTGTCGGTGGTCGGCCCAGCCAGGCCGACGCCGTTATCGGCAAGCGCCATCGGCGCCGCCAACAGCATTGAGAGCAGCGCGGTGCCGAATACTGTGAAGGCTGCCGCTGGGCGAGAGGGGATCTTCACACCGGGGAATCTAGCGCTTGCGCGCCATAGGATGCGCCGCCATGAGCAACCTCGAAGCCATCGTCCTCGGTCTCGTCCAGGGGCTGACCGAGTTCCTGCCGATCTCCAGCACTGGTCATCTGCGCATCGTGCCGGCGTTCCTAGGGTGGGAGGACCCGGGCGCCGCTTTCACGGCGGTGACCCAGCTCGGGACGATGGCCGCGGTGCTGCTCTATTTCCGCCACGATCTGATCCGGATCGCGCTGGCCTGG
>JAJKHV010000017.1 GCA_021154855.1 Solirubrobacterales bacterium | reverse complement strand
GCGCCGAACACCAATTCCGATCTCGCCTTCCGCGGGGTTCTGGCGGCCGGCTCGACCGCGGTCTGGCGGGGAATGATCAAAGTCGATCCCGGCGCCCAGCAGACCGATGCCTTCCAGGAGAGCCGCAACCTTCTGCTTTCCACCGATGCTCACGCGGACGCCATTCCCGGCCTCGAGATCCTCGCCGACGACGTCCGCTGCACCCACGCGGCAGCGGTCGCCCAGATCGATCGCGACCAGCTCTTCTACCTGACGTCGCGCGGCCTCGGCCCGGCCGAGGCGAAGTCGCTGATCATCGAAGGCTTCCTCGAGTCCCTGGTCGAAAGGCTGACCGAGGGTCCGGTGCGCGATGAGATCTCCGCGGCGCTCGAGCGACGCCTCGCCGAGATCCTCTAGCGCCCGCCGGCCGGACGGAGACCATCGACCCGGCGCGAACCTTGAGAGGGCGCCACGCGGCGCGAGCCCTCTAAGAGCCGCCACGGCCGCCACCCGGTGCGGGGGTTCGCTAGACCTCTCCTAGTCGTCGCGTTTCCTGCGTCGTTCCAGGAAGCTCGCGCGGGCGATCGAGCCAACGACGATCAAGATTGGGGGCAAGTAGAGCACCCAGAGCCAGTGGCCGACGTGAGCTGCGGGAACCAGGAGGGCCATCTGCTCAGTATGACCATGTAGACACCGGGGCCGTCGGCCTTGCGTGCGACGGCCCCGGTGCAACAAGGAGAGGGAGAGTCAAGTAATGGACTCATCTCAAGTAAACCACTTTTCAAAGCGTTTACATCGGTAATAAACCGCTGCTTAACGCGCATTCATCCGCACTTTTCGCAAAAAGCGGGTTCGTCAAGCGTTTGCCACGGAGAGCAAGTAGAGCCCGAAGCAGGTGAAGGCGACCATCACCGCCAGCATCCAGTACTGGGACCGGGCGGCCTGACGGTAGTCGGGCCAATAAGCGGTGGCCCGATCATGGGCGAGCGTCAGGCCTACGACGTGCCCAATCACCAGCGCGCCGACCTGTACGTACCAGATCGCATTGGCGCTGAGCAGCTTGAAGTCGATCCCGCTCGACGCGGTGCCGAACAGATCCGTCGTCGCCGTTCCCAGCGGATCGGAGAGCAGATAGGTGAACTGGGCCTGCTCCTGGAAGACGAAGAGGCTGAAATAGTGGGCGACCAGGTAGGCGAAGGCGATCGGGATAAGGGTGTGGGCGAAGCCGGTGCGGAGTTTCCTCAACGGTGGCGCTCCGCGGACCGTCGCCATCCCCCGCACTCCGATCAGGTAGACGAGCCCAACGCCGACGAAGCAGAGCGCCATGAAGATCGTGTCGGTGACACGCAGCGACGTGGTCAGGCTGAGGCCGGCTTCGGAGAGCCATTCGAAGACCTGCTTGATGCCGCCCTTAAATGCCCCCTCCTGGGCGCCGTCGAAGCTGGTCGAGGCGATCGAGGCGATAACCACGGCCGCCGATCCCGGCACCGTGGCCCAGTGCGTTGCCGCCGAGAGCGGCAGGCGCCTGCCCAGTCGGCCGTCCTTGGTGCCGAAGCTGCCGAGCTGGGAAAACATGCCGAAGTAGACGGAGAAGATCTCCCCCGTCTGACACCACTTCTCGACCCCGAAGAAGGCCATCATCGCCAGCGTGTAGAGGCTGTAGAGGAGGGCCGCCAGGCCCAACGAGTCGGGTGAGAGGCCGACCGCGACGCCGCCACTGGAGCCGTAGACGACCTCCAGCCAGACCACGGCGAGCAGTCCGATCGCGGCCGGCCACCGCCCCAGCCTCTCCGGATAGGTCAGGTGGGCAGGCCGCTGGCCGGCGATTGCCGAGAAGCCACCGCCGATTGCCCGCCCGATCGCCCGCCAGGGGTTGAACGGGCGGAAGACGTCACCGATGATCACGCTGAACAGCGGCAGGCCGAGCCAGGCGGTGACGAAGACGAAAGTGAGGGCGAAGTTACGGTCGGGTGCTTCGGTGCCGTGCAGGGCGGCGTAGATCGAAAACCCGAGCAGCAAGACCCCGACTGCGCCACAGAGAATCTGCACCGGCACGCTCAGCAACGCCCGCGAAAGCCTGGCGCCAACGGGATGCCAGCGTTCCTGCTCGAACTTTGGCTTGCGCCAGGCAGCGGAGAGGGCGAAGAAAGAGACGATCAGGACGATCGACGCCCCCCAGGCGAACAGCCAGGCCGGGATCGGCAGGTCCTTGCGCGCAACCAGCGCGTGCGCTACCGGCAGTACAAAGCTCACGGGTTGACGGTGAGTTCGAGAATCTGTTCCTTGCGACCCTCCAGCTCGGCCTCGAAGACCCCTTCGATCGAGGCTGAGAAGTCGAAGCTGACCGAGCCACCGGCCTTGACGTCCTTCATGACGTCGTAGCCGTGCATGTGGACCTCATCGCTGACGTCAGACTCGACGATGAAGTGGATCCGTTCGCCCTTGTTGTAGGTCAGATCGGCGATGCCTCCGACCGGTTTGCCGTGCTCGACGACGATGGTGGGAACCTTTCCGCCGGCATTGCTGGTGGCGTCACTGCTGCTGTCGTCCTTCTTCAACACGACAAGCAGCACGATCGCGACGACGATGACCAGGAGGCCACCGACCAAGCGTGTGGCTTTAGAACTCATATTTCGCTCCTTTCATCGCGGCCCTATGGGCGAGGATTGCCCTGGTTCCTTTGATCACGGCCTGCGGCCGGGGATTCCTGGTTTGTCTAGGGAGCGAGCGGCGGAGGGCGCTGGGCGTGGCCGAAGGCGATCAGGAGGCCGCCACTGGCCGCGTAGGAGCGGGGGGCGCGCGGACGGCGCTGGCTCTTGGCGGCGCGTGAAGGCCGTCGCGGCCCGATCCGCTCCGCCAGCCTGACGATCGCGTTGAAGCCTGGGTAGCGACCCAGGAGCAATGAGCCGACAAGCAGCAGCAGCGGAACAGCGCCAGTGCGATCTCGAACATTGCTCTGAAAAACTATCGGAAAAGCTGAACGGTCACCCAGCGAATAACGTTGCGCCGGATGCGTCCGGAGCGGGACAACATCGCCGCCCCCGACCTGCCGGCGGGCCTCGCCTGGATCGGCGAGGAGCCACGATCGATGCCGGTGCTGACCGCGGCGGGACCAGTGCTGGTCCACTTCTTCGACTATGCGCAGCTCAACAGCGTGCGAACGCTGCCTTACCTGATCGAGTGGGACCGCCGCTACCGCGAAGCCGGCTTGAGAACGATCGGCGTCCAGTCGCCGCGCTTTCCCTTCGGCGCCGACCCGGTCAACGTGGCGGCGGGCCTGCGTGAGCTCGGGGTTGAGTTCCCCGTCGCGATCGACAGCGAGCGCGACCTCTGGCACGCCTACGGCTGCGAAGGCTGGCCCAGCCTCTTCCTCTGGACGACGGGCGGGGCGCTGAGCTGGTTTCACTTCGGCGAGGGCGAATACCGCGGCAGCGAGGAAGCGATCCAGGCGGAGCTGCGCGAGCTCGACGCGCTGCAATCGCTAGCCGAGCCGATGGAACCGCTGCGCTCCAGCGACGCCCCCGGCGCCCTGGTGATGCCGCCCACGCCGGAGCTCTTCCCCGGCGGATCCTGGGAGCAGCCATGGACCGGCAATGAACTCGAGGTCGAGTACGAAGCCGGCGCGGCATACGCAGCCATCGAGGGCAAGGGAAAGCTCACGGTAACCATTGACGGCTGCGACTCTCATCAGCTTCAAATCGATCGGGCAGGCCTATACAAGCTCGCCGAACACGGGAGCCACCAAGCTCACCAACTCGAGCTCGAGCCTTCGGCCAATCTGCGCATCTGGTCGATCAGCTTCGCCGCCGGAATCCCGTAAAGCGAGGCGGGGACCTCTCCGACGGGCGGATACTCAAAACGCCGGCCTAATCAGGCCGGCGTTTGTCCGGCGGAGAGGTTCCCGCCTCCCCTACGCCGACGTTGCAGCAGCAGCAGACGCCTCCCGAATCTCCTTCGGCAGCATGAACCGCACGTCCTCGTGGACCGTACGCAGCTCGGAAACGTCCTCCGCGCCGCGATCCCGAAACAGCTCGACTAGGCGCGCGACCAGCTCCTCCGGAGCGCTGGCGCCAGAGGTGATGCCGACCGTCTCGACTCCCTCCAACCACTCCTCGTCGACTTCGGTGTGGTTGTCGATCAGGTAGGAGTCGGCACCGTGTTCGCGCGCGACCTCGACCAGGCGATTGGAGTTGGAGGAGTTGGTCGAGCCGATCACCAGAACCAACTCGCACTCGCGGGCGAGCTGCTTGACCGCGATCTGGCGGTTGGTCGTCGCGTAACAGATGTCGTCTGACTTCGAGCTGACGATCGAGGGGAACTTGGCGCGCAGGGCGGCGATGACCTCCGCCGTCTCGTCGACGGAGAGGGTCGTCTGGGTGATGAAAGCAACCCGCTCGGGATCGGAGACCTCGAGGGCCTCCACCTCGGCGACGGTTTCGATCAGGACGATCGAGTTGGGCGCCTCACCGGTCGTGCCTTCGACCTCCTCATGACCCTCGTGGCCGATCATCACGATCGTGTAGCCCTCGGCGGCGAAGCGGCGGGCGGAGACGTGGACCTTGGTCACCAGCGGGCAAGTGGCGTCGATCGTGCGCAACCGGCGAGCGGCGGCGTTGTCGTGGACGGCCGGGGCAACGCCGTGGGCGGAGAAGACGACCATCTCGCCCTCCGGCACCTCGGTCTCCTGCTCGACGAAGATCGCGCCGCGCTTGGAGAGCTCCTCGACCACGTGCTTGTTGTGAACGATCTCCTTGCGCACGTAAACAGGGGCGCCGTAGAGCTCGAGCGCACGCTCGACCGTCTGCACGGCGCGGTCGACGCCGGCGCAATAGCCGCGCGGTGCGGCAAGCAGGACCCGCTTCGGGGTGGTTGGGGCGAGGGAAGGCATGACATGCAGGGTAGTGAACGTGCGGGCCCACAACCGCGCGCGCCACGGTGGCGGCCTTGCGTGCGGCGGGGCGGGCTGGCCTCGACCTGCGAGCGTGGCTAGCCTTTGGGAATGGCGACGCAAGGACACCACCTCGACCGGCTGACCGCGGTCGACGCCTCGTTCCTGACCAACGAGACCTCGGCCAGCCACATGCACGTCGGCGCGATCCTTATCTTCGAGGGGCCGCCGCCCAAATACGTGGATCTGGTCGAGCACGTGCGCGGCCGGCTGAGCCAGGTGCCACGCTTCCGTCAGCGGCTCGTCGTGCCGCCGCTGGAGGCCGGGAGGCCGCTCTGGGCCGATGACGTCAACTTCAACCTGACCTACCACATCCGCCACACAGCACTGCCGGAGCCGGGTGGCGAGCAGCAGCTGAAGCGCCTCGCCGCGCGCGTCTTCTCGCAGCAGCTCGACCGTTCGAAGCCGCTTTGGGAGCTGTGGCTGGTGCAGGGCCTCGAGCAGGATCGCTTCGCCCTGCTGACCAAGACCCACCACGCGATGGTCGACGGCATCTCCGGCGTTGACATCGGCACGGTGCTGTTCGACCTCAAGCCGGTGCCCGCTCCGGTCGCGAGCGAGGACGGCTGGGTGCCTGCGCCGGCACCGAGCACCGCGCAGCTGGTGGCGCGCGGAGCGGTCGACGCCGCCGCGGCGCCGGTGAAGCTGGTCGAGCGCGCGGTCGAGGTCATGCGCCATCCCGAGGCGGCGGCGAAGCGCATCGGCGATGCCCTGGAGGGCCTCGGCGAGGTGGTCGGCGCCTTTGCCGACCCGGCGCCAGACGTGCCGCTGAACCAGCCAATCGGGCCGCACCGCCGCTTCACCTGGGCGCGCTCGGAGCTGGCGACCTTCAAACGGATCAAGGACTCGCTGGACGGCACCGTCAACGACGTCGTGCTGGCCGTCGTAACCGGGGCACTACGCGAATGGCTGCACGGTCGCGGCATCCGCACCGAGGGCCTGGAGCTGCGGGCGCTCGTGCCGGTCTCGATCCGCAGCGAGGACGAGCGCGGCAACCTCGGCAACCGGATCGCGGCGATGCGCGGCCCGCTGCCCGTCTACGTCGAGGACCCAGTGCGACGGCTGCGCGTCGTCAGCGAGCAGATGGAGGGCTTGAAGCGCTCCAAGCAGGCGCTGGGCGCTGAAGTGATTTCCCGCTTCAACGACTTCGCCCCACCCACGCTGCTGGCCCAGGCATCGCGGGTCAACTTCTCGACCCGGCTCTTCAACCTGATCGTCACCAACGTGCCGGGACCGCAGCTTCCCCTCTACGTGCTCGGCCGTGAGCTGCAGGAGGTCTTTCCGGTCGCCTTCCTGCCCCAGAATCACACAATGGCGGTGGCGATCATGAGCTACAACGGCCGCATCGGCTTCGGGCTGCTGGCCGATTACGACTCGATGGAGGACGTCGAAGAGTTTGCCGCCGGCCTCAACCGGTCGCTCGAGGAGCTCGAGGAGGCGGCGGCCGCGGCCGCTCCTGCCTGACACTCAGGGGTGCAACGCTTTGTCCCCCTACAGGGTGGACAAAGCGTTGCACCCGCCCGGAACCCACGTACCAGTGAACCTCATGGCCGGCGGAATCGACCATCTAGGCTAGGCCGATGGCCATCCTCGTCGCCCTCTTCATCGTCGTCCCGATCGTCGAGCTCTACGTGATCATTCAGATCGGCTCCCTGATCGGCGTTTGGCCGACGATCGCCCTGCTGCTTGCCGACGCGCTGCTCGGCTCGTTGCTCTTGCGCCACGAGGGCCGAGGCGCCTGGCGCCGCTTCAACGCCGCGCTCGCCGAGCGCCGCTTCCCGGGCCGCGAGGTCGCCGACGGGCTGCTGATCGCAATCGGCGGCACCCTGCTGCTGACACCGGGCTTTGTCACCGACATCGTCGGCGCGGTCTTTCTGATTCCGCCGACACGGGCGGTGGTCAGGCGCCTGTTGCGCGGCTACGTGGGACGTCGCCTCGTCGTCATCGGTGCGCCGCGTACGGGCGGAACGGCATCCGGACGGCGCACTTATGACTTCGACGCAACCGCCGAAGAGGTCCCTTCAGACGGCGCCCCAGCCCTGCCGGACGACCGGCAACGGCAGGGCTGAGCACCGGCCCAAGACAGGACTAGCTTTTGGTTTTCTCGGGGACCTGACGGATGTCGACCTTCTTGACGGTGATCGTCGGCGTGAAGCCCTCCTGCGAGCAGTGCTTTGACAGCTGCGTGATCTTCCCGTGCAGCTTCACCCTGCTGCCGATCGCCGGTGCCGTGGCGTCCACGCCATGGTGGAACTTGACCCGGGCGGAGGCCAGCGTGAAGGTCTGGGCGCCAGTCGGAGCGTGGTGGTTGGCGCGGCTGAGATTGACCTCAATCGTCCCGTCGTAGCGGCCTTTTCCGGCCGGCGTGATGGCGGCGCTCACCAGCGTGCCGGAGGCGTTGTAGCCGACCGCATGGGGCTGGCATCTGTGCGGCGCTTTCGGTTATGCGGCGTAGGTTTGTGCGGTGGTGGCGGCGCCGGCACATATTCGGTCGTCGCCTGTGCAGGCACAGCCAGCGCCAGCAGTCCGAGCAAGCTGAGAATCGCGATCTTCTTCATCAGAAACCTCCCATGGCCGTGAGCATTTGAGCCACAAACGGCGCATGGCTGAAAACGTCAGGCGTCACTTTCCAAGTTGGCCATTGAGTCGAGGAAGCTCAGGGACCGGAGTCCCGATCAAGCGCGGCCATACCGATCGCCGAGGCGGACGACGTCATCGAGCTGTGGGGTCGAAACCTCAAAGACGACGGAGTCCTCCAAAGCCTCAATCGAACGGACCTGCCGGGCTCGTTTCGCCAGCTGGAGCCCGGCTCGATCACCTGGGTCTCGAGCTCTGCCTCGCTCGCGCCGGCGGTCAGCCGCAAGCGGCCCGAGAGCAGGTACGAAGTCTCATCCTTCTCACGGTGGAACTGCAGCGACAGCGCGTGGCCTTTCTCGACAGCAAGGATCTTCGCGGCGTAGTGCTCCGTCTGCGCCCACCAGATCTCGTGGCCCCAGGGCTTCTCAACCCGCTTTTGGCTCCCCTCTCGCATCCCGCCAGCCTAGATGGAATCTGGGCACTCTCGATCCGTCAGCGCCGCCACACATGAGTGCCTGCGCTCGCCACGTTGGGGGCGTATATCGCCCCCAACGTGACACATATCCCGGCAGAAGGGCGGGCACGTCTACAAGCCGAGCACCGTCCAGGGATCCGAGCGCGATCGGGCCAGCACGCGTGCCCAGAGCCCGGGCCTAAGCGGATCAGTCGCCTACAGCGCCCCGAACTCAACGTTGGGTCGATGACTGACGACGCCGGTGAAATCGTCGTCCCCGATTAGGAAGATCGTCGCGGCCCCGCGAGCCTTGCTCGGCTTCGCGGAACTCCGTCGACGGGTCCTGGTCAAATCCCCCAATGACCCTCCTCCACTGACCCCGCAGTCCCTGCCTAGAAGCCGAGTGCGAACTTGGCGTCCTCGGTCATCATCTCTGGTGACCAGGGGGGGTCGAAGATCATCTTTGGGTGGACGGCCGAGACTCCGGGGAGGTCGCCTACGAACTCCTTCATCTGCTCTGAGACCTGGGGGCCGATCGGGCAGGCTGGGGTCGTCAGGGTGAAGGTGACGAAAACCTCCTCCTTCTCGATCTCCACGTCGTAGACGAGGCCGAGGGAGACGAAGTCGAGCCCCAGCTCGGGATCGATGACCTCCTCGAGGGCCTCCATCACGTCGTCTTCTGTGAGCACCGCTGTGTCGTTGTCGGGCATCGGCCCATGGTACTCGGCTAGGCTCGCGGCTCGCTATGGGCGGTGACGGACAAATCGTGCGGCGATCAATCGGGATCGCGTTCTCCGACGGCGGGCTGCTGGCGCTGAGCGCTGTCCGACCCGAGACCGCCGCCGGCCACGGCGAGGAGGTCGTAGCCGCGGTGCTCTGCGGGCCCGACGGGGCGCCGGCGGAGGTTGCCGAGACGTTGCTCTCGACCGAGTACGGGCCCGACGGCGTACAGCGCCGGGCAACCCTCGAGCTCTGGGTCGACGGCGACGAGGGCCAGCCGCTGCGCGGAGCAGGGACGCTGATCAGCGCCAGCTCAGTCCAGTACCCCGGCCTGCGGGCGGAGATTGCCTTCTTCCGTTGGTCGCTCGAGGGCCGCGAGGGACTCGGGCACTACGAGGTCGTGCGCGACGATGGCTGAGGTCAAGATCGAGGCGATCATCTGCGACTTCGGCGGCGTGCTGACCACGCCGCTGGTCGAATCCTTCATGGCCTTCCAGGATCAGACCGGCATTACGACCGAAACATTGGGCAAGGCGATGCAGGCGGCAAGCGAGGCCAACGGCGACAACCCACTCTTCGAAATGGAGCGGGGCGAGATCACTGAGGTCGCCTTCCTCGAGAAGCTCACCGACCACCTCGAGCCGCTGCTAGGCCACCGGCCCGAGATGCACCGCTTCAAAGAGATCTACTTCGAGGCGCTGGAACCGAACCCGGAGATGATCGAGCTGATGCGCGCCTTGAAGGATGAGGGCTATCTGATGGCGATGCTGACCAACAACGTGCGCGAGTGGGAGCCGCTCTGGCGCGCGATGCTGCCCGTCGATGAGATCTTCGAGACCGTCGTCGACTCCGGCTTCGTCGGTTGCCGCAAGCCCGAATCGCGGATCTACGAGCTGACCTTGGAGCAGATCGACCGGCCCGCAGAGACCTGTCTCTTCATCGACGACGTCCTCGTCAACATCGAAGGCGCCCGCAAGGCCGGGCTCAATGCGGTCCACTTCCAGGACAACGAGCAGGCGATCCCGGAGATCCGCGCCGCGCTGGCTTAGAGCAGGTGCCGGCGCAGGAACTCGATCTCATCGGCGACGACCGCCTCGTGCGCGGGGCCGTCGTAGATATCGAAGTGGTCGACGCCGGAATAAGTGCGTAGCTCGCCCTTGGGGGCGCGTTTCGCCGCGGCGATCGCGGGCCCGGGCTTGGCGACGCGGTCCGCCTCGCCGACGCAGACCAGCCAAGGACAGTGCAGCGTGGCGGCGTATTTGCCGGGACGGTACGGCGCGCCGAGTAGCCAGCGCGAGGAGACACGGTTGCGCCAGCGCGAGTCCTCGCCGATCGAGACGACACGGCGCCAGCCCTCCTCCCCACCTGGCGCGTTGATCAGCGCCGGCTCGTCCGGCTGGCCCACCGCGGGCAGATGCGTCCCCCGTGCGGCAGCGGCAAGCATCCGGGCGGTGACGAGTGGCGAGGACCGGTGCGCCTGGCGAACGATGTCGAGGAAGGGAACCTGGCTGACCGCCGCCGCCACGCCGGGGTCTCCCGCGGCGGCGGCGAGCGCGTTGCCGCCTCCCATCGAAGAGCCGAACGTCGCGACTTTGGAGGAATCGATCCCCGGCAGCGAGCGCCCAAACGTGATGGCAGCGCGCCAATCCTCGAGCTGCCGCGCCGGGTCAAAGAGATCTGGCTCCCCGCCGCTGTCGCCGAAGCCGCGATGGTCGAACACGAGCGCGGCAAATCCCGCAGCGGCAAATCGCTCGGCAAACGGGCCAAGCCGGTCGCGCCGAGTCCCCGAAAGGCCGT
>JAJKHV010000016.1 GCA_021154855.1 Solirubrobacterales bacterium | reverse complement strand
TTCGCCGGGCCGCTCCAGGAGCTCGAGCAGGAGCCGACCGCTCGTGAGATCGAGGTGCTGCAGCTGATCTCCGACGGCCTCGTGAACCGCGAGATCGGCGTCCGCCTCTTCCTCTCGGAGGAGACGGTCAAGTCGCACGTCCGCCACCTGCTGGCAAAGCTCCAGGCCCGCTCGAGGGCCCACGCAGTGGCCGTGGGCTTCAGGCGCGACCTGATCGCCTAGCCGTCTAAGGCCAAAAGAAGAACCGGGCGTCTTCGACGCCGGTTTCCACACCCCTGTGGAAATCCCTCAACAGGGTGATGTGGACAAGCTAGGGAAAACGGAAGCTACGACCCGTCGTGGGTCATAACAGCCGCTACCAAATTCTGAGCCCGCCCGCGATTGCAGTACGCGAGTCGAGCGTTCCCAGCGCACCCCGTAGTCGGGATCGCATTTCTCCTCCTTCAGAGGGACTGACGGCAATTCGGGAACCTATCACCCTAAAGGGTGACTTACAAGAGTGGACGCGGCGTTCCATAAGCCGCTTCTTTGGCTTTGATCGGCCGCATCCAGAGGCTCGCGATTGGTGGCTAGTCGCGTATGTGGGTGCCCTCGCGCTACTCGCGAGCGCCGTGGTGGTGGCGCTCCTTCTGGAGTCGCCGGGCAGGGTTCCCGGACCGATCGTCGGCGGCGTGGCCGCGCTGGCAACTGCCGCCCTTGTTGCTGAACTCCAAAGCGTCCGACTGAGCCCCCAGGCCGAGGTCTCTGTTTCGACACTCCCGATTGTCCTCGCGGCCGTTCTGTATGGGCCTCTCGCGGCGATTTGCGTTAGCGCTGCAAGCCTGCTCCCGACCCTTCGACCTCCCTACGCTCGCTGGCTCACTTGGACGTCGACCCGGGCCCTTGCTGCGACAGCGGCCGGCGTAACGGCTCACCTGGTGGACCCTTCTCGGTCGATCGGGATCGCGACGGTTGTGGCGGCGGTCTGTGCGGCCACGGTCGCGGAGCACATCGCGAACCTAGGTCTCGGCTGTGTGCTGGGGAGGCTCCGAGGATTGACCCTTCGTGAGCTGGCAAGCCTCGCCAGCCCGGTATTCATCGCAATCCCCTTGTACGTGCCGGTTACGGCGATGCTCGTTTTCTCCTATCGCGTGGTTTCGCCGTGGAGCGTTGCGCTCTTCTTGTTCCCCGCGCTAGTCGCACAGAAGCTTTTCCTCCTCTACCAGGAGCAGCGACAGACGTCGCGCGAACTGGAGAGCGCGATGGCGAGCAAGGAACGAGCAAACCTTTCGTTCGCAGCAGCGCTAGTAGCGACACTTGATGCCCGCGATAGGTATACGGCCGGCCATTCGGCTGCGGTAGCGACCTACGCACGAGACATCGCGAGTCGACTTGGCCTGTCGCCTGACGAACGGCAACTTGCCCACCTTGCCGGACTCGTTCATGACATTGGGAAGGTCGGCCTTCCTCCAGGGCTCCTCGAGAAAGATGGGCCGCTCACACTCGAGGAAAGGCGGCAGATGGAAGCCCACCCCGCCATCGGCGAAAAAATCCTGAGAAACGTCGAGGGCTACCAAGAAATCGCGGAAATCGTTCGGCACCACCACGAACGCGTAGATGGACAGGGCTACCCAGACGGCCTTTCATCCGGTGAGATTCCTCTACTGGCCCGCGTGCTTGCGGTCGCCGATGCCTACGACGCAATGACCTCGGATAGGCCGTACCGAGATGCGATGTCATCGGACGTGGCACGTCTGCGTCTAGCTCAGGGGGTAGGGACTCAGTTCGACACCACCGTGGTGGCCGCTTTTGAGGCAATTCTTGCGAATGGCCCGCAGACCCACCCCCAGGCACAGCACGCCCCAGGATCGACCCCGTTGAATCCTCCGGGATCTGCCCGATTGCGCGTCATCGTCTCTTGACTGCTTGAATCGCGGCTTCGGTCCGAGTCCTCACACCGAGCTTCCTCAAGATGTGGCCAACATGAACCTTCACGGTTGTCTCGGCCACAAATAGGGCCTGAGCAATCTCGCGATTCGTCTTGCCTTGACCAATGAAGGCGAACACCTCGTGTTCCCGGGGCGTGAGCGGCATCGACCCCAACGGCGAGACGACGCGATAGTTGGCATCGGGGTGCATCTCTAGCCGGGCGAGTAGTTCCCGCAGATGAGGCCGCGCCTTCGGCACGCGGCCTATGGCTTGCGTGAGACGAGGCTCCAATCTGAACGCGAGTACAAACGGGTCTAAGACACCCTTCAAAGCGTACTTTGAAAAGGCCGAAGCGAAACGAGAAATCGAAGGAGCCTTTTGCTCTAATTCAAAGAGCGCCTCAACGCAGGCGCTCAAGGCAAGCGCCTCGTTTTCTCTGCTCACGTTACCTGCTTCTTCGAGAAGCGCCTTGGCTTCGACAGGGTCTCCTCTCATGCCACAGGTGAGCGCGCGTAGCGCCAGGATCTCGGCGTACTGCCCGCTCGATATCTTTTGCGTGGCCGTGCCCTCGACGGCGTCGGAGGCGGCTTCGAGATTGCGATCCAACAAGTGCGCCCAGCAGCGTAGAGCTCGTTCATTCAATTGCAGATACGCGTCGCCTGTTTGACGGCCCACCGCCGCGACCTCACTGAGCGATCTGAGTGCGTCTGCGTAGCGGCCCAGGCCTGTATAGATCGCCGAACGCGTCAAGTTGACGTGCGCGCGCGCGAAGATGAGGTCGAAAGCATCAGCCTCTTTCAGCGCGATGTCCGAGGCAGCCAACGCATCTTCATATGCCGCGGACAACCGGAGTGCGCCGGCATAGACGTGCCAAAAGGATATGCGGATGACCGGGTCTGTCGCGGCGTCCGCCAGTGCTGCTGCGCCCTCTGCGCCCGACAGTCCGCGGCAATTTGATCCAATCCGCATCCCGAAATGAAGGCGACCATTCTGCAGCCGGAGAACGTCTTCCGGATCCGACCTGCAAAGAGCTTCAAACTCGGCCAGCAGCGTTTCAGCGGTATCGTCCTCCTGGTCGACTGCTGCCAAGAACAACCCCCACTGTGCGTCACGCTTGTCAAGTCGTGTAGTTGCCAACTCGCGCGCTTTGACGAAGTTTGCAACAGCCCTTGAGGTGTCATCTAAGAAATACGCGCCCTGGCCTGCTCGGCAAAAGGCTTTTGTGGCCAGAGATGGCTTTGATAGGAGCTCGGGACCCGCAGCTTCGGCCAATGTCTTTGATCGTTCGTGCATTCCTTCGCGAAAGGCCACCTCGGCCTCAGCGAGAGTAAGGCTTGGTCCGGAGACGCCAGCGGATCGGGCGGCGGAGACAATCCGCACGATAGTCGACACCAAACCGCGGTCCAAAAGGTCGTACAGGCCGGCTTCAATGAGGTCCACTAGGAGGTCGTTGGAACCCAACGAAACGGAAACCTCGAAAGCCGCATCCCACTGCTTGTCAGCGAGCATCGCCTCAACCCCTCGCGACACACTTTCCTCGAACTGAGCCGCATCCGCGCGACGCAGCTTGGTCAGCAAGAAGTTTCGAAGTAGCGGGTGCAGACGGAACGAGCCTGAACCGTCATCGGTAAGGAACCCCACGCGAAGCCCTTCAGCGATGACCTGCTCACTGGTGTGGGGAAGGATGTCTCTCGCGCGATCGGCAGAAATTGAGACGAAAACACCTAGAGATGCCAGGTCCCCGCGAATCGACGCGTCAAGGGTCCCATAAAGTTCGTCGGCGATATAAGCGTGGAGCTCGGGCGGTAATGTCCCCTCGGCGAGACGGGGAGATTCTTGGGTGAACGCCGCTAGACCAATTACGGCCGGCCACCCATCTGCCGCGTCGATCACGCGTGTCGCGCCTTCACCGTGGTGTCGTAAAACCTCGGCTGCCTCACCGTCGTTCATCGAGAGTGCCGACCTTTCGATCTCAAGCGCGTCGACGTAAACAAGGTCCCGCGCCGTGCACCACGCCGGACGCCTCCTAGTGGCGACGAGCAGTCGTAGCTCTTGAAGGGAACGGAGGCTGCCAATGAGTTGCTCCGCATCAGCGGAGAGTTCGTGGCAGTCATCGATCGCCAACCATGCGGTTGCTGGGAACGGGGCCATGTCCTCGGCCAAGAACCGCGCGGCTTGGCCAACGCTGTCGAACTTACGTTGGGCGAGCAACCACTGGCGAAAACGTTCACCAACGGTGACGCCTGCCTCCACGGCAGCCTCAAGTATTCCTATGCCAACCGATGCGACGTCATTAGTGCCTCGCGCCGAATACCAAGCATGTTGCTTGTCTTTAAGCCATTGTTGGGCGAGGGTCGTTTTCCCATAGCCCGCAGGACCCACGAGCAAGATCACCCGTGCGGACGTCTCGTCGAGTAGGCGCGTGAGTCGAGGCCGCTCGATGATGTGGCGGTTGTCTGCGGTGGCTGCCTGCTCTTGAAGCTCGGTCATCCCGTAGCGGGCGCCGCATCCCGCGTGCTAGAGCCTATTCCCCTCGCGCTCCGCCGCCAAGGCGTCCCACACAGACGCCACGCCTGCGGCCCGAAAGGCCGCAGGCGTGGGTGCCGTCAGTCTCCCGGGGCGGAGGGTCCTGCCCCGAGGCTTTTTGAGAGGGGGTCTCGGCCGGTGAGCGTTCGGTACGCGCTCGGGATCTGCCGCCGCCTCGCGCAACCGAGCTTTTGCCGGAGCACGTCCGAGTGGGCCTTCGCGGTTCTCGGCGAGATGCCGAGCCGCTTTGCCACCTCCTCGTTCGAGTATCCGGCGGCGATCAGCTCGATCACCTGAAGCTGCCGATCCGTGATTGCCGGCGGCCCCTCATGTAGGACTGTGATCATGCGGCGACGCTAACAAGCGGTTGTGGGCGCGACTATTGGCCGGACGGCGTGTTTTTCGGTCTACGCCTAAAGGCGCACGCCGGCGCGCTCGCGGTGCACGAAGCTCGCCTCGTGCCCGCGCTGGTTCGCCTCGGCCAGCTCGTCCGCGTCGAGGGCGCCGATCCGCTCCAGCAGCTCGAGCTCGTCGCGCAGGTGCGTCCGCATCATCTCGGGGCCGTCGGTG
>JAJKHV010000015.1 GCA_021154855.1 Solirubrobacterales bacterium | reverse complement strand
GCTGAGAAAGTTCGGGTTGCCGCTGAAAGAGAGATGGCCCGTATATGGCGGTCCGTAGCCGGGTTCGCCAGCGCACATGGAGAAGTTGAGCTCGTCGTTTTCTTCGGCTACCGGCGCGGCCGCAGCCGCGGTCAGCGCCTCGCAACTGAGCAAGAGAACGTCCGCGCCCTCTTCGATCACCTTCTGCGCGGCCGCCGGGGCCTGTTGCGGGTCGGAGCGATTGTCGGCCTTCACTATCGCCAGCTGGTGTCCCTCGATGCCGCCCTTGGCGTTCGTTTCGTCGACGAGCTGTTCGATCGCGGCGATGTTGCCGTCATAGGGGGCGAGGTAGCCGGTCCGAGCGATCGCGGCCCCGATCACTATCTCCTTCGGCAGGCCGGTCGACGGCGATCTGACCGCCTCGCCGTCGTTGCCACAGCCGGCCATGACAGGCAGCGCGAACAGCGACAAGGCGAAGAGCAGCTTTGCGGAGGAAGGCATCCAGAGTTTCCTCCACGAACTCTATTAATTCCAAATGAGGATCGCCTTAACTGCGCAAGAAAAGTGATCCGGTAGCGGCGGGGCGCTGCGTCTAGCTGGTCGCGACGCCGATTGCCAGCAGCGGGAAGGCAAACATCAGACCGAGATAGGCTCCCATCGCGGCGCCGCTGCGGAGGCTGGCCGTGCGCGAGCGGGCGCCTGAAATCACGCCGATCAGGAAGATCGCAACGGCGAGTGTGAGGCCGATCCAGAAGACGTCGGGCATGCGCGGGCGAGGTTATCGAACCCAGCGCATTTGACGTACTGGCGGCAAACCAAGCGAGCATGGACGGCAGCAGCAGCTAACTTTGAGCGCATGAAGTTGCTCGCCTTCAGCGATCTGCATCGCGACCTCGGCCAAGCGGCCGAGCTGGTCGCGATGTCAGCCGAAGCCGACGTGGTGATTGGGGCAGGCGACTTCGCCTCCGTGCATGAGGGACTGGCGGAGACGATTGACGCGCTGGCGGCAATCGCAACGCCGACCGTGCTGGTCCCCGGCAACAACGAGACCGAGCAGGCACTGCGCGAGGCCGCGGCGCGGTGGAGCGCTGCCACCGTCCTGCACGGCGGTGGCGCGACGATCGCTGGACTCGAGTTCTACGGGCTCGGCGCCGGCGTCCCCGTCACACCTTGGGAGTGGAGCTTCGACCTCGACGATGAGGCGGCGGCGGCGATGCTCGCGCCATGTCCTGAACAGGCGATCCTTGTCCTCCACTCTCCGCCTCGCGACCATTGCGACAGCAATGGCTCGGGCATGAACTTCGGCAGTCCGGCGCTTTTGCACGCGATCGAAGAGAAGAGCCCCCAACTCGCGGTCTGCGGCCACATCCACGAGTCGTGGGGATGCGAGAGCCAGATCGGCGAGACGCCGGTCCACAATCTCGGGCCGAAGGGAACCTGGATAGAGGTCTAGGCGGAAACGCTGTACTTGATGTGGGTGACGCCCGGAGCCTCGATCGTCCGTACCTGCTCGAGGGCAAGATCGGCGCCGGCCAGGTTGTCGAAAAGCCGCGTGCCCCCGCCGAGCAGGACCGGAACGACGTTGAGTTCGAGATCGTCGATCAGGCCAGCAGCCAGATACTGCTGAGCGACGTCGGCGCCGCCACCCAGCGCGACGTCCTTGCCGGCGGCCGCCTCCTTGGCCTGCTCGAGCGCTGACTCGATGCCGTCGGTGACGAACGTGAACGTCGTGCCGCCCTGCTTCTCCAGCGGCTCTCGCTCGTGGTGGGTGAGCACGAAGACAGGATTGTGGAAGGGCGGCTCCTCGCCCCACCATCCGTCACACGGATCGTCGCCCCAGGGCCCCGGCCCGCCACCGAACATCTTGCGGCCCATAACTGTCGCCCCGACGTTGGCGAGCGCTTCCTCCATCACTGCGGTGCTGGCGTTGACCTCGCCTCCCTCACGACCGTGCGGCTTGCGCCACGCGGCCAGCCTGAAGGCCCACTGATGCAGCTGCATTCCGCCTTCGCCGAGCGGGTCATCCTCGCTTGGGTTCGGCCCGGCGACGAAGCCGTCGACCGAGACCGAAATCTGGAACCTGAACCTGGCCACTACGCGGCTGGGCCGGACCGCTCGGGCGCCACGAAAAGCTCGCCTGCTCGAATCTTCTCCGCCATGTCGGCGGATTCCTCGCGATAGACACGGCCGTCCTCGAACTCGATCGCGGGGTACTTGCGCTGGCCGGACAACCGGTCCAGGTCGTTCCGCTTGCCGGGCCGCAACGGCCCCTTGACGACCTCGTACTCGACCCCCCGCTCATCGAGCGCCTTCTGCACCCGCCAGCATGGATGGGCGTCGATCTTGACCCACATTGTCGAGCAGCGATGGAGTTTGACCGCCATTGGGCCCACCCTAGCCTGCGAACCGCTCGCAATGCAAGGGTCAAGAGCAAGGGCCACCCGAAGGCGGCCCTTGCCAGGTGCTTGGGAACGAACGCGGGAGCTGCGACCGGGTGGGACAACGCCCGACCTCCCTTTGCTCGCCGGTGCCCGGGTTGGATTCCGCCGGGCGGCCAAAACAGTGCGGCGCCTAGCGGCCCTGCACCTCCAGTGTCCCCTCAAGCATGTGACTCAAAATAGGACCACCTCCTTTCTCTGGTGATCCGATTGAAGCAAATCGCGCCGTCGCGCTCTACCTACCGATGTCCACGATGCTTCTTTCTCACCTTCACGCAGACGGTCTTGCCGCGCTTCTTGGCCTTTCTGAGGCCCTTCTTGCACTTGAGACCTTTGCTACCGGGGCGGGCTTCGGCGCGGAGAGCAGGGGCCGGGATAGAGCTCGCGCCACTGACTGAGGCTCCGCCGCCCCCCGGCTCGGGCGCAGCGACCGTCACCTGCCGCGTGGCCGAGAAGTGGAAGCCGCCATCGTCGTCGAGCGTCAGGGTAACCGTGAAGACCCCTGGCGCCGCGAAGGTATGGCTCGCGCTGGAGCCTTTGGCCGTGGTGCCGTCGCCGAAGTCCCAGCTGTAGGAGGCGATGCCACCGGAGCCCGAGGAGGAGGAGCCGCCGGTGAAAACGGCGGCCTGGCCGGGGGCGAGTCGCCCTGGCCCATCGATTACGGGCGTTGCCGGGTCGACCCGCTGGGCGCAGTCGAAGATGTCGTTGCTCCACTCCTGCTGGAGGTAATAGTGACCGCCGCCGACCGCCTGGTTGAAGAGTTTGCCCGAGGAGCCGCCGAGGGCCGTTCCATAGTCTTCTTCAAAGGGGGTGTTCCGGCACTCGTCGCCATTCTCAAAGCCGGATTCGTCATACCAGGCTTCCAGCGTCGGGTCGGTGATCGACTCGTTGGCCTCGTGGCTAAGACTGCTCAGCGTGTCATCTACATTGCCGTTGGCGTGGCCGTTGGGATACTCGCGTACTCCACATCCGAAGGGATCGCCCGGGGAGTAGCTGATGTTGGAGTAGATCCTTTCGGTTGCGATGGTGTAGCTGTGGTAAGCGCAGAAATCGACGTCGAAGCACGATGTGCCGGCTTCATCGAAACAACTGCCGGCGTGCGGGGGGAGAACGACGTAGTACTCGGCACCCAACCCGGTCGGCCAACCCTGCGCGTCGGCGACAAGCTCGACCTCGGCTTCCATCTTCTGGTCGCTGACACAGGACGTAAAGGTTTCGACAAACCCGGTGTACGTGGGGCAGGTGCCACTGGTCGGATAAGCGTGCGTGTCATCGACCGCGCCGCCGTAGGAGTCGATGTATGAGGCGTGGCCCGTTTCGTCGGTGTACTGGGCGCTGACCGAATAGACGTTGCTCGCTTTGCCGCTGTCCGCGGCGACGTTTTCAAGGAAGCCAGTGATCGCGCTGGCGTAGCCGGCTGGGAACGCATAGCCGCTGGGAGCCCAGAAGATCGCGTAGGCGGTCTGCGAATGCATAACTGGACCGCCGTGGTATTCGAGTGGAGGTTCTCCGCTTGGAAGCGTGCTGCGGACCGGTGCGCCGCCGTCGACACCCATCGGTTCATTCAGCGGCAGGTAGGAGACCCGACCGCCTTCGCTATTGACGACAACGGCTCCCGCGGGCGCGGCGGCAACGGTGAGCGCAGCCAGCGCCATGAGCACGGCGACGAGACTTTTCGAACGCATGGTTCCCCTCGGCTAGATGACTGGGTCGAAGCAGCTCGCGCCTGAGCGCGACATTGAAGGCAATGCCTATATCAATCGAAAATATTCTTCAATACCTAAAAATAGACCGATAGGTTTTTGAAGCCCGAAAGCACCGGATACTGTCCAAAGTTCATACGAGAGCTCCACAGCCGGAGCACGACTCCTCACCGAATTTCGGCTCGACCGCGATACCGCATGGAGCCAATCAAGGCCAAGAGAACGAACCAGACCTTCGCGGCGGCGGAACCTGGGACACCCCCATGGCAATGGCCCGAAGCCGCACTGCGGACATGCGGCGGCTTTCCGAGGAACAGCGAGGAACGCGCCTGACAGGATTCGAACCTGTGACCTTCGGTTTCGTAGACCGACGCTCTATCCAACTGAGCTACAGGCGCGGGATGCCGGGCTTAAGGCCCGGACGGCGATTCTAGGGACTTGGGCGCTTGGTTAGGCGGCTTGGGCTTTGGCGGGCTTGTTCAGCCGGACGTGCCAATCGACCGTGGCGGTGGCTACGCGTTGACCGGAGGCGTCGGTCAGCTCGATCTCGCAGGGGAAGACGACCTTGCCCTCGGAGTCCAGGGTGATCAGCGCCTCGGCCGGTGGGACGCCCAGCTTGGCGGTCGCGTCGATCGGGCCCTTGGCGATCTTCTCGTAGGAGATCTCGGCGCTGCGGGCAAGTGGGGTTACCTCGCCCATACGCTCCGCGAAAGCACCCACGAAGGCGGCGCCTGACGCGGTCTCCGCCACGGTGAAGAGGGCTCCGGCGTGCTGGGAGCCGACGTGGTTTGTCAGCTCGGGGCGCTCGGGCAGCCGCACCACTGCCTCGCCCTCGCTGACGCTAGTGATCTCCAAGCCGAGATAGCTCGCGAAGGGCACCGCTTGCGTCAGGCCTTGGGCGATTGCGTCGAAGTCGGTCATCGGCGGCCAACCCTATCCCGTTCCGACGCGACCCTTTTGCGGCCGTAGACGCGAGGGTGCCAAAAGCGCACCGACGCTTCTGTGGTGTGTTCGGCCGTGAGGACAGCCGGGGAAGAGTTAGCGACCTTCAAAGGTGGCGTGACCCGGCCCGCCATGCTCGAGAAAGGTTTTGACCGCCCGCTGCAGGTCTTCGGTCGCGAACAGCTCCCCCGCCTCGGTGCGAATCGTCGCGTCGGCCGCTGGGATCCCACCCTCGCGGAAGCGGCGCAGGACGAGCTTGGTCATCGCGTGCGCTTTGGTCGGACCCGCGGCCAGCTCGGCGGCGAAGGCACGCGCCCGTTCGTCGAAGCCCTCGTCCTCGAAGACGCGGTTGACGACGTTCCAGCGCTCCATCTGCTCCGCGCCGAACAGCTCGCCGGTCATCACAAACTCACGGGCGCGACCGCTGCCGGCCCGCTCCGCGAGCCGTTGCGTACCGCCCATCGATGGCGTTAGGCCGACCACTTTCTCGACCAGGCCGAACTGTGCGGAGTGCGCGGCGAGGATCAGATCGCAGCCGAGCGCGAGCTCGAAGGCCGCGGTCAAGGTCAGCGCGTGGGCGGCGAAGATGACCGGGAGCGGCAGCGCTTCGACCCGCTCGACCACGCCGATCAGCTCGTCCCAGAGGCCGCTCGCCCGCTGCGGCGTCAACCCGTCGAACTCGGCGACATTGACGCCGCCGGAGACCGCCCGACCCTCGGCGCGGATCAGCAGTGCCCGCGGCAGGTCCCCCTCGATGGCCCCGATCGTCGCCTGGAGGGCCTCGAACATCTCCCGGTCGAAGAGGTTGAGTGGCGGACTGTCGAGAGTCGCCACGGCCAGTCCTTGATCTCGCTCCAGTCGAATGGACACGGAAAAGAGCCTATGCGAGTCCGCGTGCTCTCAGACGCTCCGGGACGGTCGGCTCAGGGAACCCGGTGAACCTCGAACAAGTTGGTCCCCAACTCCTGCTCCGGCAGCCCCGCGGTGATCGCAATCAGATCACCGGACGCGGCGATGCCCTGCTCGCCGGCCAACGCGGCACAGTCGTGAAGCAGCGTCCGAACATCGGTCTCCTGGTCGTGAAGAACGGCCTTGACGCCGAAGAGCAGGCCTAGGCGGCGGACCGTCTCGATCCGTGGTGAGATCGCGAGCACCGGCACGTTGGGACGGTGGGCGGAGACGAGCCGCGCGGTGCGTCCGCTCGTCGTCGGCACGACCAGCGCCGAGAGGCCGAGGCGGTAGACGGCGCCGACGGCGCCCTGGGCGACGGAGTCGGCGACGTCTTGGGTCGCCTGATCGGTGCGGCCGAAGAGCCACTCGCCGTAGGGCAGGTCCGGCTCGGTGGCGCGGGCGATCCGGTCCATCACCCGCACCGACTCGATCGGATGCTGCCCCACCGCGGTCTCCTCGGAGAGCATCACCGCGTCGGTGCCGTCGTAGATCGCGTTGGCGACGTCGGTCACCTCGGCCCGGGTCGGCCGGCGCGCGATCACCATCGAGGCGAGCATCTGGGTCGCCGTGATCACCGGCTTGGAGCGGCGGCCTGCGCCGCGGATCAGCCGCTTCTGCACGACCGGCACCTGCGCCAGCGGCAACTCGATCCCGAGGTCGCCGCGGGCAACCATGATGCCGCCGGTCGCCGCGGCGACGATCTCCTCGGCGTTCTCCGCCGCTTGCTGCTTCTCGATCTTGGCTATCAGCGGGATGTCGGAGCCGAGTCCACGCAGCCGCTCGCTGACCGGCTCGAGGTCGGCGGCCGTGGAGACGAAGGAGACCGCAAGCAGGTCGATGCCCTGCTCGACCGCGAACTCGACCCAGCCAAGGTCGCCGGCGGTCGCGGCCGGCGTGACGATGCCGGGCACGTTCATCCCCTTGTGCGAGGACAGGGTGCCACCGACCTCGACCTCGCAATCGAGGCCGCCGTCTTCGGGCCCCCGCACGCGCAGGCGGATCGAGCCGTCGGCGAGGTAAACCGGTTCGTCCTCACGCAGCGATGTCACGCCCTGCCAGGTGACCGGAATCGTCTCGCGGTCGCCCTCTACGTCCTGCGGCGTCAGCTTCACGTGCATCCCGGTCTCGAGCTCGGCGATGTCGTCACGCAGCTCGCCGATCCGCAGCTTCGGGCCCGGCAGGTCGCCGAGCACCGCCACCTCGCGCCCGGCCTGCTCGGCGGCGGTCCTAATTGCCTCGACCGTGCGCGCGTGCCGGTCGCGATCGGCGTGGGAGAAGTTGAGGCGCAGAACGTCGGCACCGGCCTCGATCAGCCGCGGCAGCGTGTCGGCATCCCAGCTCGCCGGCCCGACCGTCGCGATGATCTTTGTCCGCCTGCCGGGCTGCATCGTTTGACTGTAGAGCGTGACGCATCGCACCCGGCAGATCCCAACGCTGGCAGTGTTCTCTGGGACAATGACCCGGTGAGCAGCGTCGCCGAGCGTCCCGCCAGCGCCGAAGAGCCCGCCTTTCCGCACCTGGTCGGAGAGGCGGCAGAGTCTCCCGCGGGACCGGTCGACGAGGCCGAGGCAGCCGAGCTCGCCAAACCTCCCATCGTGCCGCTGCCCCGCGCGGCGCAGATGTTGCGCTTCAGCCGGCGCCAGATCCAGTACGTCTTCGGCGCCCGTCGCCGCCTCGGCGAGACCTTCCGGATGCAAACGGCGATGCCCGGTGGGCCGGTGGTGACCAGCCACCCCGACCACGTCCGCTCGCTGTTTACGGCAAAGCCCGAGTTGGCGCCCTCGCTGACCGGCGAGTCGCCGCTGCGACCGATCCTCGGCACTGGCTCCGTGCTCACCTCGCTTGGCGAGCGACACATGCGCCAGCGAAAGCTGTTGCTGCCGCCCTTTCACGGCGAGGCGATCGAGCGCTACACCGAGATGATCACGGCGGCGACCGAACGCGAGCTCGATCGCTGGCCGCTGAACAAGCCATTCGCGATCGCGCCACGCATGCAGGCGATCACACTCGACGTGATCATGGCGGGGATTTTCGGCATCGGGGGCAGGGCAGAGCGGGGAACTTCGGAGGACCGAATGCGGACGACGGTCAAGCGGCTGGTCAACGCCTCAACCTCGCCGATCGGCCAAGCCGGGGAACTGCTCAGCATCGGCCGCGAAGACGCCTCCGGCGTGATCAAGCTCGGCGTTGCCCTGCTCGACCGCCCGACGTACGCGGTGATCCGCGCCCGGCGCGCCGACGAGCGACTGGCGGAGCGCCGGGACATCCTCTCCCTGCTCCTGCAGGCGCGGACGGAGGACGGTGAGGCGATGGACGACAAAGAAGTTCGCGACGAGCTTCTTACTTTGGTCCTCGCCGGTCACGAGACGACGGCGAACTCGCTGGCCTGGACCTGGGAGCGGCTCGTGCGCAATCCCGAAGCCCATGACGCACTGCGCGAGGCGACCCGCAACGGCGGCAACGCCGAGGAGCAGATCGAGGCGACGATCGTCGAGAGCATGCGCTCCCGCCCCGTGGTGCCGTTCATCGGCCGCCGGGTGACGGTGCCCTGGCGCCTCGGTCCCTATGGCGTCTCCGCCGACACACCGATCGGGATGAGCATCCTCCTCGTCCACCACCGCGAGGACCTCTACCCGGAACCCTTCGAGTTCCGCCCCGAGCGCTGGCTCGGCCGCAAACCAGGCACCTACGAGTGGATCCCCTTCGGCGGCGGCATCCGCCGCTGCCTCGGCGCCGCCCTCGCCATGGCCGAGATGCGCGTCGTCCTCGAGGCGACGGCCCGCCGCCTCGACCTCGAGGCCGCCGAGCCGGAGCCCGAGCGCGCCCTGCACCGCAACGTGACGATGATCCCCGCCCGCGGCGGCCGTGTAGTGCTGCGCTCACGCCGGACATAGAGCTCTTACAATCGAGCCGAAGGCCCGGAGAGGTGGCCGAGTGGCTGAAGGCACTCGCCTGCTAAGCGAGTAGGGGGCGCAAGCTCTCTCGAGGGTTCGAATCCCTCCCTCTCCGTTTCGTGCGTGCCGGTGGCTAGTCTCCTGGCGTGGCCGGCCGCTCGCATGCAGAGTTCGAGGCGATCTTCGATGAGGTTGAGGCTCCCTTCGCCTTCGTCGACCTCGACGCGATGTGGTCGAACGCCAAGGCGATGCTGGAGCGGGCGGGAAGCAAGCCGATCCGCGTCGCCAGCAAGTCGGTCCGCTGCCGGGACCTGCTCGAGCGGATCCTGCGTCGCGACGAGCGCTTTTCGGGACTGATGACTTTCACCCTGCCGGAGACGCTCTGGCTTGCCGAATCGGGTTTCGAGAACCTCTTGCTCGCCTACCCGACCGCGGACACCGCAGCACTAGGGGAGCTGGCGCTGCGCTCGGTCGCCAACCCCGAGGACGCACCGATCGTGATGGTCGACTGCGCCGAGCACCTCGATGCGATCGAGTCGGTCCTGGGGGCAGGTGCGGCGCCGGTGCGCGTCTGCATCGACCTGGACGCTGGATGGTGGGCGCTGGGCGGGCGGATCAAGGTCGGGCCGAAGCGCTCACCCGTCCACACGGTCGAGCAGGCCGTCGCCCTGGCTCGCGAGATCGAGCGGCGACCGCAGATCAAACTGGCGGCGCTGATGTCATACGAGGGCCAGATCGCAGGCGTCGGCGACAAGCCCCCGGGGCGCCGTATGCGCGGCGCTCTGATCAGGTCGATGCAGCGTCGCTCCGCCGCGGAGCTCGCCGGGCGGCGCGGCGCGGTGGTCGCTGCAATCCGCGAGTTCGCCGAGCTGCCGATCGTCAACGGCGGCGGTACCGGCAGCCTCGAGTTGACCGGGACGGAGGACGCAGTCAGCGAGATCGCGGCCGGCTCGGGCTTCTACGCGCCGACCCTCTTCGACAGCTACAGCCGTTTCACGCTTACGCCGGCCGCCGGCTTCGCCCTGCCCATCGTCCGCAAGCCGACGGCCTCAGTGGCAACGGCGCTCGGCGGTGGCTATCTGGCCTCCGGCAGCGGCGTCGCTGCTCGTCTTCCCTCGCCCTGGTTGCCGGCGGGTCTGGAGCTCGACGAGGAGGAGGGGGCCGGCGAGGTACAGACCCCACTCAGCGGCGAGGCTGCCCGTGACCTGCAGATCGGCGACCGTGTCTACATGCGCCACGCCAAGGCCGGCGAGCTCTGCGAGCGCTTCGACGTCCTGCATCTGGTCGAAGGCGAGGAGATCGTCGACACCGTCCCGACCTACCGCGGCGAAGGGAAGACCTTCCTTTAGTGCGGTGCAACGTTTTATCCCCCTAGCGGGTGGATAAAACGTTGCACCCTCTCGGATCAGGGACCTAGGACGCGCTCGGCGTACTCGTTGGCGAAGACGCGCTTAGGATCCAGCTCATCCCGCGCGGTCTGGAAGTCCTCCCACCGCGGATAGCGCTCAGCCAGGCTCGCCGCGGTCTGAAAGTGCCGCTTGCCCCAGTGGGGCCGCCCGCCGTAGTCATCCATGATCGACTCGACCGCTTCGAAGTAGGGCCGCCACTCCATGCCGCGGTATTGGTGCACCGCGATGTACGCGGTGTCGCGTTCGTGCGAAGGGCTGAGCAGAGC
>JAJKHV010000014.1 GCA_021154855.1 Solirubrobacterales bacterium | reverse complement strand
GGGGATCGGGCTCGACGGTGGTCGGCGAGGGGGACAAACATCTCATCTCCGGGCTCTCGGCCGGTCTGCACTCCTACTTCGAGCGGATACCGATTGCCGCCGGAGACGTCCTCGGAGGTCGTTTCGACACCACCCCGTTCATCGAAGGTACCCCGCACATCTTCACCACTGCGTCTGCGTCAGACGTGGCTGGGGTGTCGGCTTTCCCCGGCCCGGCCCTCGGCGACTCCTTCGCCCCCTCCCAAGTCTCCAGCCACCGCGTCAACATGAGCGCCGTGTTCGAGCCCGACGACGACGGCGACGGCTATGGGGACACCTCACAGGACCTCTGTCCCGGCTCGCCCAAGGCCACCGATGCCTGCACAGGGGCCCTCTTCGGCAGCGCCTTGCAGGGCCCCTACCTCTCGGTCGGCCACACCTGCACCTACGAATGCCTGCGAATCCAGACGGTGGTTGCCGGTTCTTCGACCGCAGCTCAGTCCGGCGGGGTCGTCGTTCGCTGGCGCCTGCTGGCTGCTCGACCCGGTTCCTACCGCGTTCGCGTCCTCGGCCCCGCGGGCGGATCCGATTACGCCGTCCTCCGCTCGAGCGCTGCCGAGTCAGTCCCCGCTTCGACCTTCGGGACGATCACCACATTTCAAACCCGACTGCCGATCCCGGCCGGGGGCTATGTCGCACTGTTGCCACCTACGTTCACGATCCAGACCTTCCGTGAACCCGCGCTTCCCGGCTCGACTTACCTGACGGCGAACGACGCCCCTGACGGCGGCGAGGTCTCCTTGGGAGGCTACTTTCCGCTGGCCGGCGAACCGCTCTACGACGCTGACATCGAGCCCGACGCCGACCACGACGGCTTCGGCGACATCAGCCAGGACTCATGTGCGACAGATCCGGCCACCCAGGGCGCCTGTGGGGGCGCGCCCCTGGCCGGCGCACCGATCTCCGCGAGACCTACCGAGCGCTGCGGCGGAAAGCGTGCGACGGTCCTCGGCACCTCCGGCAAGGACCGCGTCCAGGGCACACCGCGGGCCGACGTCATCGCCGGCCTCGCCGGTGATGACACGATCAAGGCGCTGGGCGGCAACGACCTGGTCTGCGCCGGGAAGGGCAGCGATACGGTCCGGGGCGGGCCAGGCAGGGATCGGCTGCTGGGGGAGAGCGGCGTCGACCACCTCTTCGGGGGCCCCGGCCAGGACAAGCTAATCGGCGGAGCGGGCAAGGACCTGCAAAGGCAGTAACAAAGCTCCCAGCGAAGACGCTTCGGTCGGCGGGTGGCGCGGATTGGGGGACCACCCCGAGGAAGCTTTGGCTACCCAGGGGTGGTGGCACCAATCCGCGACAGGACCCGCGGCCCAGAGCCGTCAGAGCTGCAGGCTCTTGACCTGCAGGAGCTCCTCGATCGCATAGCGCCCGTTCTCGCGCCCATGCCCCGACTGCTTGTAGCCGCCGAAAGGCGCCAGCGGATTGAACGCTCCACCGTTGATCTCGATCTGCCCGGTCCTGATCCGCTTGGCGACCCCGATCGCCCGGTCCTGATCGGCTGACCAAACGCCGCCGGCCAGGCCATAGGCGGTGTCGTTGGCGATCCGCACCGCGTCGTCCTCGCCGTCGTAGGGCTGAATCGCCAGCACCGGCCCGAAGATCTCCTCTTGGGCGATCGTCATCTCCGGCGTCACGTCGGAAAAGACGGTGGGACGGACGAAGTAGCCACGATCGAGGCCCTCGGGCGCAGCGGCCCCGCCTGTAATCAGCTTCGCTCCTTCCGCCTCGCCCTTCTCGATGTAGCCGCGCACCCGCTCACGCTGGATCTCCGAGACCAGCGGTCCGAGCCGCGTAGAACCCTCGAAGGGATCGCCCGGAGTGAAGCTCTCCGCCGCCTGTGCTGCAATCTCCTCGGCTTCGGCCAGCTTCTCCCGCGGCACCAGCATCCGGGTCAGGGCGCTGCAGGTCTGGCCCGAGTTGAGGAAGCATTTGCCCACCCCGTCGGGCACGGCCTTGCTCAGGTCGGCGTCGTCGAGGATCACGTTCGGCGACTTGCCGCCGAGCTCCATCGCGACCGGCTTGACCGTCGCAGAGGCCAGCTCGGAGACGCGGCGGCCGGCGCGGGTGGAGCCGGTGAAGGAGACCATGTCGACTCCGGGGTGACCGGCGATCGCCTCGCCGACGACCGGACCGGTGCCGGTGATCAGGTTGAAGACGCCGGCTGGCAGGCCGGCGGCCTCGATCACCTCGGCGAGGATGAAGGCGTTGAGCGGCACGACCTCGCTCGGCTTCAGCACGACGGTGCAGCCGGCGGCGAGGGCGGGGGCGACCTTGCAGGCGATCTGGTTCAGCGGATAGTTCCAGGGGGTGATCGCGCCGAGCACGCCGACCGGCTCGCGCAGGACCCGCGAGTTGCCGATCTCCTCTTCCCAGCGAACTTCCTCGATCAGCTTCGGCATCGCCCCGAACTGGGCGATCGGTAGGCCTGCCTGGATCATCTTGCTCAACGTCAGCGGCATGCCCAGCTCCTGGGAGATCGTCGCGGCGATCTCATCGGCGCGCTCGCCGAGGCCGGCGGCAATCGCGCCGAGATAGCCGGCGCGCTCCTCGCGCGAGGTCTGCGACCAAGACGCGAAGGCGTCGCGAGCCGCAACCACAGCGCGGTCGGCATCGGCAGCCGAGCAAGCGGGGATCGTTCCCATCGCCTCCTCGCTGGTCGAGTTGATCACCTCGAGGGTCTCAGCGCCCTCGGGCTCGATCCACTCACCGCCGATGAAGATCCTCTCGCGAACCTGAGTCTCCGCTGCAGTCGCCATTCCAAATCCTCCTTGTCGCTTTGTGCCGTCCTGGCCGCCCAGCCAAAGCTAGCGCGCAGCGAGTGCCTGGGCGTTAACGGCTGCTTTCGCGAGGCCGGGACCGGGGACCGGCCGAGCGTCACGCGCGTGCAGGACCTTGCCGCACGCTTCGCAGGTACCACGGTCGCTGACGGCGCCGCCACATTCCTTGTGGACGATCAGCATCGGCGGGCCGTTGGGGCCGGGGGAGTAGCGGTCGCCCCAGGCCAGCAGCGCGACGAGCGCCGGCCAGAGGTCGAGGCCCTTCTCGGTGAGGAAGTACTCATAGCGATCCGGGCGCCGCTGGTAGGCGCGCCGCTCGAGGATGTCCTCCTCGACCAAGCGTCCGAGGCGGGCCGAGAGCACGTTGCGCGCGACCCCCAATCCCTTCTGCAGCTCGTCGAAGCGGCGTCGCCCGTTCATCACGTCGCGGACGATCAGCAGCGACCAGCGCTCGCCGACGACTTCCAACGATCGGGCAATGGAGCAGATCTGTCCCGGATAGTCGTTGCGCAGCACAACGTGATCGTTGCACACTGGGTTGCGTCAAGCAACTCAGTCGGCTAGGGTCGCTCAACAGGAGTTGCGTGAAGCAACCCACCGCTGACTTCGCGTTTAGTCGCCGTATATCGAGACAAAACACAAAGTCACCAGAAGCGAATGGAGGCACGTCATGAGGCTGATTTCACGACATAGGCAGCATCACCGCTCCAAGGCACCGCGGATCTCGATCAGCCAAGCGGAGATCACCGCCGATCTGATCTATCCGGCGTGCGCCCGCGCGGCTCGTCAGGGGCAATCCGGCGTGCGCACTCGCGGAGCCGCCAGGTGAGCGCCGAAGGCATCGCCGCTGACGGCGGCACTGCAGTCGACGCTGCCCTCGCCTTCGCCGAGTCGAGCCCTGAGACGACCCGCAGCCGCACGTTGGTCTGGCAGGACCCGGTGCCGACTGCGGCCGCCGGGGCGACGATGACCGGCATGGAGTACATGGAAGCCATCGTCGCCGGTGAGATGCCGCCTCCGCCGATTGCGGTGACGATGCGGATGCGCCCAATTGAGCTGGGCGAGGGTCGAGCCGTCTTCGAGGGCGAGCCGGGGGAGGAGCACTACAACCCGATCGGGGTGGTCCATGGCGGCTACGCCGCTACCCTGCTCGACTCGGCGCTCGGCTGTGCGGTCCACACGACCCTGCCGGCCGGCGTCGGCTACACCTCACTCGGCCTGGAGGCGAAGTACGTGCGGCCGATCACCCGCGACACCGGCCGCGTCCTCTGTGAGGCCAACGTCCTCTACAGGGGCCGCCGCCAGGCGACGGTCGAGGCCAATCTGACCGCGGCGGACAGCGGCAAGCTGCTCGCCCACGGCATGGCCACCTGCATGATCCTCAGCGACTGAGCAGCCGCCCCGTGGTCAGCCGGCGAGTGCGCGGGCGAGACCGGTGAGCAGGCGGACGCCGTAGCCGCTGGCGTCGCTGCCGGTGTACTCGCGGCCGACGTCCCAGGCGGTGCCGGCGATGTCGAGGTGGGCCCAAGGGGTGTCGCCGACGAACTCCTCGAGGAAGCCGGCGGCGGAGATGGTCCCGGCCTTGCGCTTGGGCGCGGCGTTCGTGAGGTCGGCGACCGTTCCCTTCATCAGCGCCTTGTACTCGGCGTGGAGGGGAAGGCGCCAGACCAGCTCGCCGGTCTCCTGACCAGCCGCCTCGACCTGGCCGGCCAGGTCGTCGTCGTTGCTGATTACCGCGGCGTAGGTCGAGCCCAGGGCGATCATCACCGCGCCGGTCAGGGTGGCGATGTCGACGACGCGATCGGCCCCCTGCTCGATCGCGTAGGCGAGGGCGTCGGCGAGAATCAGGCGGCCCTCGGCGTCGGTGTTGTTGACCTCGACCGTCTTGCCGGTGTACTGGGTGATGATGTCGCCGGGCTTGATCGCGGTTCCGGAAGGCATGTTCTCGGTCGAGGGGACGACGGCGACCAGGTTCAGCTTCAAGCCCAGCTCGGCGATTGCGCCGACCGTCTCGAGCACCGCGGCGGCGCCCGACATGTCCATCTTCATCTCCTGCATCCCCGCCGAGGGCTTCAGTGAGATGCCACCTGTGTCGAAGGTGACGCCCTTGCCGACCAGGCCGAGAGTCTCGCCCGAGCCGCCGTTTTCATAGCGCAGCACGATCAGGCGGGGGTCCTCGGCACCTCCCTGGCTGACCGCGACCAGGCCGCCCATCTCCTTGGCGGCGATCTCCTCGCGGCCGAAGAGCTCGACGCTGAGCAAGTCGTGGGCAGCGGCGATCTCCTCGGCGCGGTCTGCCAGGTAGGAGGGGGTGGCGACGTTGGAGGGCAGGCTCTGCAGGTCGCGAGCGCGGTTCTGGGCCTCGGCGCAGACGCGGGCTGCCTCGCTCGCAGCAGAGATGCTCTCCGGTCCCAACAGCGTCAGCGAATCAAGCGAGGCCGACTCGGCGTCCTCGGCGTCCTTGCTCTTGAAGCGGTCGAAGCGGTAGGCGCCGAGGATCGTGCCGGTGACGATGCCCTCGGCGAGCGCGTCGGCGTCATCCCCCTCGGGCAGGGCCCAGGCGAGCGAGCCGGCGCTCAGCTTGCCGGCCTCTTTGGCGACGAGAGCCGCGGCGACCCGCAGCCGCTCGGCGTCGAGGTCCTCACGCTTGCCGAGCCCGGCGACCAGCACCCGGACGGGCTGCTCGGGGTGGATCATGGCCAGCTTCTTGAAGCTCCCCTTGGCGTCGGCGGCACCGCGGGCCGAGGCGAGCTCGGCCGGCAGCTCTTCGCCCTCGCAGAGGCCGATCGCGACGAAGTCCGCGTCGGCCGTGGCGAGCTCGTTCTGGCTGACGGAGACCTTCATCGAGCTCGCGAGTCTATGACCTTGCGCACAGCGGCTGGCGCTAGGCCCTCGCTATCGTTCCAAGTGTGGGCCAGCTGGCCCTGATCGAGCCGAGACCCGGCATAAACACTCAGAGAAAGGCAGCCATGCCCAGCTCAGTAATCCTCGCGACCGCGCGTACCCCCTTCGGCAAGATGGGCGGAACCCTCTCCTCGCTTGACGCGACCGACCTCGGCGGCCACGCCATCGAGGCCGCCCTGGAGCGCTCCGGCGTCGCCCCCGAACAGGTCCAGCAGGTCGTCTTCGGCCAGGTCCTCCAGGCCGGTCAGGGACAGATCCCCTCGCGCCAGGCCCAGATCAAGGGCGGCATCCCCAAGGAGGTGCCCTCGGAGACGATCAACAAGGTCTGTGCCTCGGGCATGCGCTCGCTGGGCATCGCCGACATGGCGATCCGTGCCGGCGACACCGACGTCGCGGTCACCGGCGGCATGGAGTCGATGAGCCAGGCGCCGCACCTGCTGCCGGGCGCCCGCTTCGGCTACCGCATGGGTCACGTCGAGACGATCGACGCGATGGTCCACGACGGCCTGACCAACCCCTTCACCGAAAAGCAGATGATCAACGAGGCGAGCGAGGTCTCCAATGAGCTGGAGATCACCCGGGCGGACATGGACCGCTTCGCCGAGCGCTCACACCGCCTCGCCGCCGAGGCGACCGACGTCGGCCGGCTCGCCGATGAGATCGTCGGCATCACCGTCAAGTCGCGCAAGGGCGAGCACGAGATCGAGGCTGACGAGGCGATTCGCGCCGACACGACGGTGGAGACACTCGCCGGCTTGCGCGCGATCGGCGGCGAGGACGCAACCCACACCGCCGGCAACGCCCCGGGCGTCAACGACGGTGCCGGCGCGATCGTCGTCGTCTCCGAAGAGTGGGCCGAAAGGGAGGGCCGCACGCCGCTGGCGCGCGTCCTCTCCTATGGCACCGTCGCCGACGACTTCCCGTACCTGGCGAAAACCCCGGCCAACGCAGCCAAACAGGCGCTGGGGAAGATCGGCAAGAGCCCCGAGGACGTCGACCTCTGGGAGATCAACGAGGCCTTCGCTTCGGTTGCGATCAACTCGGTGCGGATGCTCGACGTCGACAAAGACAAGGTCAACGTCAACGGCGGCGCGATCGCCCTCGGTCACCCGATCGGCGCCTCCGGCGCCCGCATCGTCGGCTCGCTGGTGCATGAGCTGGCCCGCCGCGGCGGCGGTCTCGGCGTCGCCGCGATCTGCTCCGGCGGCGGACAGGGCGACGCGATCGTGATCGAGGTCGACGGCTCTTAGGCGTGAGCCGCGCCGCGGCATTCTTCGATCTCGACAAGACCCTGATGGCGGGGTCGTCGGGGATGCAGTTCGCCCGCGTTGCCGCTCGCCACAAGCTGGTCAGCCGTCGCCAGCTGGCCAGCTGGGGGTTCGAGCATGTGCGCTATCGCTTGCGCGGAACCACAGACGAGCGCACTCGCGAGGTGTTGAAAGCCGCCCGCGAGCTGATCGCGGGCGTGCCGGCCCGCAGCTTCGAACGGATGAATCCGGAGGTTATGGCGGCGATCTTGCCGCGCGTCTACCCGCAGATGCTGGATGAGGTCTATGCCCACCAGGACGCCGGTCGGCCGACCTTCATCGTCAGCGCCGCGGGCAGCGGCGTGGTGGAGCAGCTCGCCAATGTGCTTGGCATGGACGGCGGCGTCGGCACTGCCTATGAAGTGGGGGGCGATGGGACCTTGACTGGGCGCTTCGACGGCCCCTTCGTCTACGGCAAAGGCAAGGTGGAGGCAATGCGGATATTCGCCGCCGAGCATGAGATCGACCTCGCCGCCTCCTACGCCTATTCCGACTCGATCTCCGACCTGCCGATGCTGCGCGCGGTAGGCAACCCGGTTGTGGTCAATCCGGACCCGCCGCTCGCGGAGATCGCCCGCGACGAGGGCTGGCAGACGCTGCGCTTCGAGCGCCTCGGCCGCCGCCTGGTCGCAATCGCCGTCACGGTACTGGCGACGGTCGCCGGCTTCGGCGGCTCGCGCATCGCCGCCCGCCGCAAGCCGCCACCGCGCCGCTTCGGCCCCCGCCGTTGACGTGGGTGCAACGTCTTCACCCCCTCGTGGGTGAAGAAGACGTTGCAGGCACTTACCCCAGTCGGGGTGCAACGCCTTATCCCCCTGC
>JAJKHV010000013.1 GCA_021154855.1 Solirubrobacterales bacterium | reverse complement strand
GCTGCGCCGGGTGACGGACGGTGAGGTGAGCGAGGTCGTACTCGCCACCAATCCGACCACGACCGGCGAGGCGACGGCGCTGCACATCGCCGAACGGCTGCGCGGCCAGGTCGCCGTGACGCGCCTGGCAAGCGGCCTTCCGGTCGGCGCCGACCTCGAGCACGCCGACGAGGTCACACTCGGCAAGGCCTTCGCCGGCCGTCGCAGCCTCGACTGAGCCAGGCCGCAACGCTTTGTCCCCCTGACAGGAGGACAAAGCGTTGCACCGGCGGGTTGGCGGCGCGGACAAACTGCCTAGACAAGTGTCGGGCCGCAATTAGCGAGATTTCGCGGTTCTGGCGTCCGTTGCTTTCGAGATGGTCCTTCAGGTGGTGACGAAAAGCCCGACGAGCAACGGTGCGAGGGGCGGATCCTCGGCAGGGCAGGTCGCCCGCGAGGTGTCCTCTCTGCAGGCCGCGCTGCTGGCGACCCTGCGCGAGCAGATGCGCGGCGCCGACCCCGAGCCCTTCGCCGATGCGGCGCAGAGACTGGCCGAGGAGTTTGGCTCTGTGACGGCGACCGCGGTGGCCGCGGTCTGCGAGCAGCCGGCGCCCATGGCCCCGCCCGAATCGCACGCGAGTCTCTTCCAGCCGGGGCACATGCGCCGCCGGCTCGAGCAGCTGATCGAGACCAACAAGCGCTACGGGCACCCGTTTGGGCTGGTCGTCTTCGACGTCGATGGCCCCGGTACCCGCGAGGGGGACGGGACCGAAAGCCGGGAGACGATGCTGACAGTGGTCGGCGCGGCACTGCGCGAGAGCGTCCGCATCGTCGACGAGACCTTTCGCCTCGAGGAGGATGCGCTCTGCGTCCTGGCTCCGAACCTGACCACCGTCGAGGGGGTGCAGATGGCGGAGCGGCTGCTGGGACTGCTCGACGAGCTCGAGGCAGCCGGAGGTCTTCGAATCGGGGTTTCCGCCGGGGTCGTCGCCTGCCCCGACCACGGCAGCGACGCCGAGGAGCTGCTGAAAAAAGCTGACGAGGCAATGTGGCGAGCCCGTGCGGTCGGGCAGCCGGTGGGCGTCGGCGCTTTGGAGAGTCGCGAGTGAATTACCGCGGCCCGGCTGAGGCCGAGTGACGCTGCGCGGTACGGCCCCGCCCCGGTGTCCCGCGTAGCGCCGCTACGCGGGAACCATGTCGTAACCGTCACGCTTGGTCACCGACCTCCCCGGTCTCGCGCTAATTCACTCGCGACTCTTGCAAGATCGCTGACAGATTTTGGAAATCTGTCCATAACTTGCGTAAACCTGGATTTTCCCTGGGAAGATGCCGATGTCCAGCGAATAGTGCTGGGCAACGCCAAGGAAATGATCTGAGATGCCAGGAATACGAACCAATGCAGCCGCGGAAGTGCTGGGGGTCAGCCCCAACACGCTGCGCAGCTGGGAGCGCCGCTACGGCTACCCGACGCCGAAGCGAACCGAGGGCAACCATCGCAATTACGAGTTGGTCGAGTTGCAGACTTTGCGCGACGCCCTCGCCCAGACCGGCAATATCTCCTCGGCGATCGAACTTGCTCGCCAGCGCCAGTCGGCGCCGGCCAGCGGTGGCAGCCTGGTCATCGCATTGGAAAGCTTCGATGAGGAGGCTGCAAACCGCGCCGTCGAGGAGAGCCTGGCGCTGCGTCCCCTGGAGCGGACCGTTGAGGAGATGCTGCTGCCGGCCATCGACCAGCTCGCCGCCGACCCCGACCGCGCCGCCGAGCTGGAGTTCGCCTCACGTTGGGCGACGGGCTGGCTGCACGGGGCCCGCCGCCTTGCCTCCGCCGCTTCCCGGCCAGCCGGCATCTTGCTGCTCGACTCCAGCCGCGGCTCCGACGCCGAGGCTGTCCACGCGCAGGCGCTCGACCTGACCCTACGGCGGGCAGGCTTCCGTGTGCTGATGCTCTCCAACGAGCTCGGCGACGAGCGGCTCGAGCGGGCCCTGCGCGCTCTCGACCCAACTGCGATCGTTCTCTGCGGCCCAGGCGCCGATACCCCCAGCGCCGTCAAGCTGGTCCGCAAGATCCGCGAGGTTGGCTTCGATGCGCCGCTCTATGGCTTCCGCGCCAGTGGCCTGATCGGCGACGCGGTCCCCCCCGCGGGCATCACGCCGAGCGAAGTGACCGGGATGCTCAATGCAGACCTGCGTCGCCGCGCCTCTCAGGCTTTCGCCTAGAGAACCGGCACAGTGCCCGAAGGCTGCACCGGCTCGGTCGCCGCGGCGCTCGCCCTTCGCCAGCACCGTTTTCAACGTACGGCCGGGACCGCAGCGGCCGGCCAGCCGCGGATCAGGTCGGCTCGCTCATCGGCTGCGGCGAGCCCTTCTCGCTGATCCCAAAGCGGTCGTGTAGGCGCTTCAGCGGTTTCGGCGCCCACCAGTTCCATTTGCCGAGCAGCTCCATCAGCGAGGGAACCAGCAGCGCTCTGACGATGCTGGCGTCGATCAGGACCGCCAGGGCGGTGCCGACGCCGTTCTCCTTGATGAAGATGATCTGCGAGGTGGCGAAGGCGAACATCGCGACGGCGAAGAGCAGGGCCGCGGCGGTGACGATGCGGCCGGTCCGCTCGAGGCCGATCGCGACGCACTCCGAGTCCGAGGCGCCGTTGTCGCGTGCCTCCTTGATGCGCGAGAGCAGGAAGACGGCGTAGTCCGTCGAGAGGCCGAAGGCGACGGCGAAGAGCAGGATCGGCATCGTCTGCTCGATCGCGCCCGGGCTGCTGTAGTCCAGGAAGCCCTCCAATCGCCCGTCCTGGAAGATCAGCACGAGCAGGCCGAAGACCGCGCTGAGGTTGAGGAAGTTCATCAGCAGCGACTTGATCGGCAGGATCACCGAGCCGGTCATCAGGAAGAGGATCGTCAATGTGGCGATGACGATGATCGCCAGCACGATCGGCAGGTGACTGACCAGACTGCTCTGAAGGTCGACGAAGTCCGCCGTGGCGCCGCCGACGAGCGTGGTTGTGCCCGGCGGTGGATTGAGGTCGCGAATCTGCTTCACGGTCGTCTGGCTGGCCTCGGAGACGAACGGGTGGCTGGAAATGACCTGAAGAGCGGTCACGTCGCCTTTCAGCGGCAGCGGCGGGTTGACTTCGGCGACCCCCTTGACCCGGCGCACCTGGGCCGCAACCTGAGCGGCAGCCTTCGGCCCGCCGCCTTCGACGTCGACCCAGATCGGACTCTCGTGGTAGGGCGGGAACTCGGCCCTGACGGTGTCATAGGCTTGGCGGGCGCTGGCTGACTTCGGCAGCACGGTCGGGTCAACCGTGTCGAACTTGATCCCGAAGAAGGGCAGCCCCATGACGATCAGCAGCAGGGCGCTGAGCGTCGCCACAGGGACCGGCCGGCGCATGACGAAGCGCGAGAGCCGGTACCAGAAGCCGTGCTCGTCGGGCCGTGTGTCGGCCTCGGCGCGTCGGCGCAGGAAGCGGGGCGAGAGGGCGTTGACCCGGTGGCCGAGCAGAGTCAGCACCGCCGGTAGCACAGTCAGGGAGATCAGCGCCGCGAAGAGGGCCACCAAAGCTCCGCCGAGGCCCATCGAGTAAAGGAATCGCTGCGGGAAGACGAGCAGCGAGGCAAGCGCCGCGGAGACGGTCAGCGCCGAAAAGAAGACGGTGCGTCCAGCCGTCGCCAGCACGCGCCGCATCGCCGCCAGCCCGGGCCCGTCCTTGGCGATCTCCTCGCGATAGCGCGAGACGACGAAGAGGCTGTAGTCGATCGACAACCCGAGTCCGAGCGCGGTGGTCAGGTTGAGGGCGAAGATCGAGATCGAGCCGACCTCGCTGGCGATGCGGAGGATCAGGAAGGTGCCGACAATTGCCAGGCCGCCGATCATCAGCGGCAGCACCGAGGCGACGAGGCTGCGGAAGAAGAGCAGCGAGAGCAGGAAGAGCAGCGGGAAGGCGAGCATCTCGGCCATTCGCAGGTCCTTCTCGACCTGCTTGTTGACCTGCTCCTGGGCGACCGCGCCGCCGCCGACGAGGACGCCAGGCTGGCTGGAGAGCTGGTCGGCGATCGCGGCACCTGCTTCCTGCCACGCCTTGTCCTCGGTCGGCTCGAGGGCGATCGCGAAATAGGTCGAGCCCCCGTCTTTGGAGACGAAGACGGGGGAGTGGGTCTCGTAGTAGCCGGTCACCGACTTGACGTCGGCGCGGCGGCGCACGCTGCGCTCGAGCGCCTCGACGCGGGCCCGAGTCGCCGGGGCGGCGACGGGCGCGTTTTCGACGATCGCCAGCACCGCGGGGATGCGCAGGCCGGCGTCGGAGAGGCGGTCGCTTGCCTTCACCGCCTCAGTCGCCGGATCGTCGGCGCCGTAGGGGTCGAGGCGGCTCGCGACCGAGCCGCCGAGGGCACCGGCAAGGAGGAAGAAGGCGATCGCGAGAAAGCCGATTCGGCGGGCATTGCCGTCGGCGAGGCGGGCTAGGGCATCGAACATCAGCTGCTCCTTTCGCGGCGAGCGGGGTCGAGGAGGCGGGCCTCCATCCGCTCGCACCAGTCTGCAAACCACTCGTTGAACTCGATCCCGCCCTGCAGCACGATCAGCGGGAAGGGGTCGTCCTGCGCCAGCTTTTCCTCCGCGTCCGGCTCCATTGAGCGGAGCCGCGCGGCGATGTCGCGCCGGTACGCGTGCATCGAGCGCAGCGTCTCGGCCGCCTCCTCAGGCGGCAGCACACCGGCAAAGAACAGTTTCAGTAGGCCTTCTTCGCGCATCTCCACGGTCTGCGGTGGCTGGCGCAGCCAGTCCTCGAGCTCGCGCCTGCCCTCCGCGGTAATCGCGTAGACCGTGCGCTTGCGCTCGCCCCGCGGCGCGTCGCTGCCTGCGACCAATCCTGCCTCCGAAAGGCGCTTCAGCTGCGGATAGATCTGCCCGTAGCTGGCTGCCCAGAAGAAGCGCGTCGTGTTGTCGACGAGGGCCTTGATCTCATAGCCGGAGCGCGGCTCACGGCTGATCATGCCGAGGATGACATAGGCGGTTGGGCTCAGCTCCATCGGCGAGAATATATCGCTCAGATATATCTGGAGATGTGATGTCACTCACATGTAGTCTGCAAGGAGATGCCGATCGACCAGAGCAAGATGGGCCAGGTGGTGACCGCGCAGATGGAGGCGCTGGAAGCCGATTACGGAGAGGACTGCCAGATCGGCGATGTCTGCACGATCGTCGAGGTCGTCGGGCCGCACGGCTCTCACGTCCGCGTGCGGACCAGCGACATGCGCCCCCACATGGCGCTCGGCCTGATTCGCATGGCCGAGCACGCGATGCTCGGCAACCTCGGCGGCTCTGAGTAGCTCTCAGACCTGATCCAGCTGTGCTTGGCCTTTAGGGCCGACTATCCTCAGATTTCTATGTCCCCGGGCGAGTCCAAGACCGTGGTGATGAAGTTCGGCGGCACATCGGTTGCCGGCGCCGAGCAGATCAAGCGCGCCGCGCGACGGATCGTCGCCGCGCGCGATGCGGGCAACCGCGCCGTCGCGGTGCTTTCGGCGCGGGGCAAGACCACCGACGAGCTGGTCGCCCAGGCGCTCGAGATCTCCGATCGCCCCGATTCGCGCGAGATGGACATGCTGCTCTCCACCGGCGAGCGGATCTCCTGCGCGCTCTGCGCGATGGCGATCCACGACATGGGCCACAAGGCGATCTCGCTGACCGGTTCCCAGGCGGGAATCGTCACCGACTCCTCCCACACCAAGGCGCGGATCATCGACGTCCGCGCCGACCGCATCCGCGAAGCCCTCGACGAGGACCGGATCGTCCTCGTCGCCGGCTTTCAAGGGGTCTCCACCGAGAGTCACGACGTGACCACGCTCGGCCGCGGCGGCTCCGACACCACGGCGGTCGCACTCGCAGCCGCCCTGGGCGCCGACGTCTGCGAGATCTACACCGATGTCGCCGGCGTCTTCAGCGCCGACCCCCGGATCGTCCCCGATGCCCGCAAGCTCTCCGTCGCCTCCTATGAGGAGACCCTCGAGATGGCGGCCTCGGGCGCCCGCGTCCTGCAACTGCGCTCGGTCGAGTACGCGCGCAACCACGGCGTTCGCATCCACTGCCGAAGCAGCTTCGAGGATGGCCCCGGTACCCTCGTGGTCAGCGAAGAAGAGGCGGAGCAGGAGAAAGTGGAGCAACCTTTCGTAACAGCAGTGACCCACACCGACGACGAGGCGCGCGTGACGCTGACCGGTATCCGCGACGAGCCCGGCGTCGCCGGTGAAATCTTCACCGCGCTGGCCGAGGCTGGCATCAACGTCGACGTGATCATCCAGAACGAGCCGGTCGGCGACGACGAGCTCGCCGACCTCTCCTTCACGATCGACCGCTCCGAGCTGCTGACGGCGACGGACGCGATCGCCGCCCTCGGCGGCGTCAGCCAGGGGGTGCGAACCGATGATCGGATCGGAAAGGTCTCGATCATCGGCGCCGGGATGCGCTCTCACCCGGGGGTCGCCGCGAAGGTCTTCGAGGTCCTCGGCGCCGAGGAGATCAACATCGAGATGATCTCCACCTCGCCGATCAAGATCTCCTGCGTCATCTCAGCGGATCGGGTCCCGGGGGCGGTGCAGGCGCTGCACGAAGCCTTTGGGCTGGGCGCCGACGCTGTCCGCCCCGAGGATCCGGCCGGCGCCGAACACCGCCCGACGATTCCCTCATGAGCGGCTACCGGGTAGGGGTACTGGGCGCCACCGGCGCCGTCGGCTCGACCATCCTCGAGGTGCTGGCCGAACGTGACTTCCCCGCCGCTGAGGTCGTTCCCTTCGCCTCTGAGCGGTCGGCCGGCCGCAAGCTGAGCTGGAATGGCGCGACGATCGAGTGCCGGCCACTGAGCCCGGAGACGATCCAGGGCCTCGACGTCGTGCTCTCCTCGGCCGGCGGCGCGGTCAGTGCCGAGTGGGCGCCGCAGCTGGTCGAGGCAGGGGCCGTGGTCGTTGACAACACCAGCTACTGGCGCATGCACGAGGACGTGCCGCTGGTCGTCGCCGGGGTCAATCCGGATGCGGCCGCTACGCACAGGGGAATCGTCGCCAACCCCAACTGCACGACGATGGTGGCGATGATGGCGCTGGCGCCGATCCACCGTGCGGTCGGCATCGAGCGCCTCGTCGTCTCCACCTACCAGGCGGTCTCCGGCACCGGCCAGCGGGCGATCGAGGAGCTGCAGGCGCAATCACGGGCGGTCCTCGCCGGCGAGGACGTGCCGCCGCCGGCGATCTACCCGCACCGAATCGCCTTCAACGTGCTGCCCCAGGTGGAGGTCTTCAAGGAGGGCGACGACTACACCACCGAGGAGCGCAAGGTGATGGCCGAGACGCGCAAGATCCTCGCTATCGGCGAGGAGGTGTCGATCTCCGCCACCTGCGCTCGGGTACCGGTGGTCAGCGGCCACTCGGAGTCGGTCAACGTTCGAACCCGCGAGGATCTCTCGCCCGATGACTGCCGCGCCCTGCTCGCCGGGGCCCCGGGAGTGATCGTCGTCGACTACCCGGCCGCCGCCACCTACCCGATGGCGATCGACGCCGCGGGCCAAGACGACGTCCTGGTCGGCCGCATACGCCGCGACCCCGGCCAGGAGCGCACCCTGAACCTCTGGATCGCTGGCGACAACCTGCGCAAGGGCGCCGCGACCAACGCCGTGCAGGTAGCCGAACTCCTCATCGAGCGGAACTTGCTTGGATAAATTCCCCACGGCATGGGGAAAATTTCCCCATGCCGTGGTAAATTTGCTCGATGGTTGAGCGTGCTCTAACCGGCCGATTGCTCAGGGCCCTCGCTGATACTCCGGTCGTGGCTTTGATCGGGGGACGCCAGACCGGAAAGAGCACGCTCGTGACGAGTCTTGCCGGGCGGGGCTATTCAGGGGAGTACGTCACCCTGGACGATCCCACCGAGCTGGCGGGGGCTCGCAATGATCCGGTCGCCTTCGTCGAGCGTTTCTCCGGCCCGGTGGTCTTCGACGAGATCCAACGAGCCCCCGAGCTCCTCCTGCCGATCAAGGCCGCCGTAGATCGAGACCGGCGCCCGGGACGCTTCCTCCTCACCGGCTCGGCGAACGTGCTCTTCGTGCCTTCAGTTGCCGAGGCTCTGGCCGGACGAATGGAGGTCCTGACGCTCTGGCCATTCTCGACCGCCGAGATCGAGGAAAGGCCTGGGGGTGGAATTGTCGACCTACTTTTTGCTGACGAGCCACAACCACCAGTTGCAGAGCTGAGCACAGAGGGATTGGTTTCCAATCTCGTCGCCGGTGGCTACCCCGAGGCAGTCGCACGGAAAGACAGCGAGCGGCGGCGACAATGGTTCTCGAACTACCTGAACACGATTCTCGAGCGCGACATTCGAGCGATGGCAGACATTGAACGCCTGGAGCAGCTGCCCGCCCTCTTGGCCGCAATCGCGTTGCGCGCCCGGGGGCCGCTCAACAAGAGTGGCTTGAGCCAGGATCTCGGCATCCCGAATAGCTCGATCGATCGATACGTGACGCTGCTCGCTCGCGTCTTCCTACTTCGTCGGTTTGGGGCCTGGCACAGCCGTCTTGGCGCCCGGTTGGTCAAGGGCCCGAAGTTGCTGGTCAGCGATGCCGGGTTGCTTTGCCAATCGCTCCGTATTGACCGTGGACGGTTGCTCCAGGACGACGCATTGCGCGGCTTGGTGCTGGAGAGCTATGTGGGGATGGAGCTGGTCAAGGCGGCTGGAGTGGCAGGCGGTGGGAGTGATGTCATGCACTACCGGACCACCAAGGGCACGGAGGTCGACTTCTTGGTCGAAGCTGCCGACGGTCGGGTGGTCGGAATCGAGGTAAAGGGCGCGCGCAGCGTCGATGCGCATGACTTTCGGAGATTCGAGCACCTCGAGCAAAGCCTTGGAGAGCGATTCGTCCGTGGGGTTGTTCTCTACATGGGCGAGCGGGCGGTGACTTTTGGTGAGCGGCTCGCCGCTTGGCCGATCGGCCTGGTTTAGGTTCCAGCTCTGATGGGACTCAGCTTCGGCAACGGAGTGCTGATCTTCGGTGGGCTGCTGACCGTGGTCGCGGCGCTCTCGGGGGTGATGAAGGGCACCGTCCTCTCGGCTTCGGTGCTCTCGGTGGCGGTGGGGGTCCTGCTGGCCGCCGTCGGCGTCGTCGACATCGACCCGAAATCCGAGTCGATCGTCGAGCTGGTCGAGCTGGCGCTGGTCCTCACCCTCTTCTCCGATGGGATGTTCGTCGAGAGGGAGCTGCTGCGTAAGCACTGGGGACCGGTTGCGCGGGCGCTTGTGATCGCGATGCCGATCACGATGGCGCTGCTGGGGCTGGCGGCGAAGGCGCTTTTCCCGGACCTGAGCTGGGCCGAGGCGCTGCTGCTCGCGGCGGTGCTCGCGCCCACGGATCCGGTCGTCACCTCCGCTGTGGTCACCTCCCGCATCGTGCCGGCCTCGGTCCGCCACACGCTCAACCTCGAGTCCGGCCTCAACGACGGCCTCGCTCTGCCCTTCGTCCTTTTCTTCCTCGTCCTCGCCGCTCCCGGCGGCGATCCGGGCGGCGAAGCCGCGAAGCTGGTCGGCGAGGCGCTCTTCGGTGCCGCCGTTGGCGTCGCTCTCGGCACGCTCGGCGGCCGCCTCCATCGCCGCCTGCCCGGCGGCGGCATCACCGCCCGCTACGAGGGGATCTACTCGGTTGGGATCGCCCTCTTCGCCTTCGGCCTCGCCGAAGTTACGATCGGCAACGGCCTGATCGCCGCCTTCGTCTGCGGCATCGCGATGGCGGCAACGGAGCGCGACGTGCCGGAGGGCTTCGTCGAGTTCGCCGAGAACGCCAGCGCGATCCTGCAGGTGCTGACCTTCTTCGTCTTCGGCGCCCTGATCGTCGCGACCGGCTTCCACCACAGCATCCCGCCGCTGGTCCTCTTCGTCCTCTTTGTCCTGATCGTCGCGAGGCCGCTGGCCGTGATGGTCTCCTTCGTCAAGACCGGCATCCCGCGCCCGCAGAAGCTCTTCATGGCCTGGTTCGGCCCCAAGGGCGTGGCCTCGATGCTCTTCGCCCTCTTCGTTCTCAAGTCAGAAGTCGCCGACAGCAACCTGATCTTCGACATCGCCGCGATAGCGATCATCTGCTCGATCGTCGCTCACGGCCTCACCGACACCGTCGGCGCCCGATGGCTTGCCCGCCGCGTCGGTCTCGACCGGTCCAGCTGAGCGAAGGCGCTCCCGCCTTTTGGATGGATCGTTTTGTCTGCTAGACTAAATGTCGCATGGAGACCTGGGAGGAAGCCAGAATCAACCGCCTCGAGGACCGCGTCGACCGGATCGAGCGCAAGGAATGGGAACGCCGGGACTTCATCCTCCGCCTGACCATGCACGGCCTCACCGCGGTCATGGTCGCGGTGAGCATCGCCTCAATCATCCTGAGCATCCTCCGCGCCACCCACTGACCCGGCCCTCAACCGGACTCCAGGGCGATCCGGGTGAGAGGCGCTCGCGGTGATTCCCCCCGAGCTCGCCCACCCCGAAGCTGGAGCTTCGCGAGCGCGTGCAAGCGCGGATCCTGCCCTTCGGCCTGATCGACCCTTCGAATCTCGAGGGGCGTGTGCCGCTGGGTCGCCGGACACTCAGCGCGCAGCGCGTCCGCCGACCCAGCGGCACACGCCCACCACGCTCGACTCAAAACGGGATCAGGCAGGAACCGCAGCAAGCCGCTCTTCGACCCACTTGGTCGAAGCGATGTGCTTGCTCATCCCCAGCTGCTTGGGCTCCGCGCCGAGCGCCAGTCCGACCAGCTGGGGGAGGTGCAGGACGGCGAGGCCGAGGTCGCGGTTGACGACCTTTGCCGCCTCGGGCTGCTGCATGTCGAGGTTGAGGTGGCAGAGCGGACAGGGCGTGACCAGGCAGTCGGCGCCGGCGTCGATCGCGTCGCCGACGTGAGTGCCGGCCTGGCGCAGGGAGGTGTCGCGGTTCATCGTGATCACCGGGAAGCCGCAGCACTTACGGGCGCCGTCGTACTCGACCACCTCGCCGCCGAGCGCCTCGATCACCTTCTCCAGGTAGAGATCGCGCTCGGGGAACTCGTCATAGCCGAGCCGCTCCTTCGGGCGCACGACATAGCAGCCGTAGAAGGGGCCGACGCGGAGGCCGGAGAGCGGCCGCTTGACGAGTCCGGCGAGGCGCTCGAGGCCATAGTCCTCGACCAGCAGCCAGAGGAAGTTCTTGTTGGTGAAGCCGTCCTTGCCCTTCTCGTAGGCAAGTCCCTGGCCGCTCAGCACCTCGTTGATGTGGGCGCGGTAGGAGGAGTCCGCATCGAGGCGCTGCTGGCACTCCGACTGGGCGCCCTGGCAGGTCGAGCAGATGTTCATCATCGCCAGGCCGGTCTGCTGAGCGAGGGCGAAAGTGCGGGCGTTGAGTGTGTCGGCGAGCTCCTGGTTGTGCTCGGCGATCACGCCGGCGCCGCAGCAGTTGGCGCGGTCGAGCTCGACCAGCTCGATGCCGAGCTTCTCGGCGACGAACGCCATCGAGCCGTGCAGCTCGCTAGTGAAGCCGCGCGAAACGCAGCCGGGCCAGTAGGCGACCTTGATCGGATCCGTCATTGGGGCTTCTCCTCGGTTGTCTCCTCGCCGGCGCCAAGCGTTTCCCCGGCTCCTCCGCCGTGCGGCTGCGCTGCGCCGGTCCCACCCGATCGTTCGGGATCGAGCCCGTCCTCCAGGGTGGCCTCCTCATCGCCGCTGATGTACAGGTTGAATTCCTCGCGGTGTTCCTCGGCGTGCTTGTAGATCGCCTTGACCTCGTCCTGGGCGTCGCCGGGCAGCTTCGGGTGGATTCCGGGGACCAGCTTTGAGAGGGAGCGCCCCTTGCCGGTCTTGATCGCGCGCAGCACCGTCGGGATCGAGCCGAGCAGTTCCTTGATCGCCGCCTTGCTCGGTTTCAGCTTGCCTTTGACGCCGGGCGCGAAGGACTCCTGCAGCAGCAGCCCCTCGTCCAGCGTCCCCTTCTTCTCGATGATCTTGACGAAGGCTGCCTCGTGATTGTGGCCATGGTTGGGATCGTCGATCCCTGCCTCACCGGCTTTGCGGCGCAGGCGCATGATCTGGTCCATTGGCGCGACACCCTTCGGGCAGGCGTCGATGCAGCTGAAGCAGTGGGTGCAGTCGTAGATCCCGTGCGGATCATGGGCGAGGTCGTGGAGGCGCTCCTTGGTCTCGGCGTCGCGCGGGTCGCCGACGAAGCGGTAGGCCTTGGCCAGCGCGGCCGGGCCGATGAAGTTCGGATCCGCCTCCATCGATAGGCAGGAGGAGACGCAGGCGCCGCACTGGATGCAGGCCATCGACTGGGTGATGTCGATCATCGACTCGGGCTCGACCACGTACTCGCGCTCGGGCGCCTCGCCGTGGGGCAGCAGCCAAGGGGTGACACGGCGGATCTTGGTCCAGTGCGTCGACTCCATGTCGGTGATCAGGTCCTTGATCACGGGCATGTTCCCCATCGGCTCGATCACGATCGGGTTGTCGGCCGAGCCGTTCGCCGAACCGGGGGGCGGCTGCTCATCGGCGCCCATAGGCGGCGGCACGTCGTTGGCCTTGCGCCTGTTGGCCTGGTCGTGGGCCTCGCCGATCTGGGTCTTGCAGCCCAGCGTCGAGGAGCCGTTCACCTTCATTCCACAGGAGCCGCAGATCGCCGCGCGGCAGGAGCAGCGCACCGAAAGCGAGCCGTCGTCGCGGTCCTTGGCCTGCAGAAGTCCGTCGAGCACGGAGAGTGAGGGATCGAGCTCGACCTTGAACTCCTCCCAGTAGGGCCCCGTGCCGCTCTCGGGCTGGTACCGGCGGACCTTCAGCGTGTACTCGGCCATCAGTAGCTCCTCACTTCCGGTTCCCATTGGGTGATCGTCACCTCTGAGTATGAGATGTCCGGTCCGTCGGCTCCCAGCTGCAGGTCGATGTGTTTGAGCCACTCGTCGTCGTTGCGCTCGGGGAAGTCCGTCCTGTACTGGGCGCCGCGGCTCTCCTTGCGCTCCAGCGCGGCAAGGCAGGTGCACTCGGCGTTGTCGAGCATGTAGCCGAGCTCGATCGCGCCGAGGATGTCTTGGTTGAAGACGCTGCTGCGGTCGTCGATGTAAGCCGTCTCGGCCTCTCCCTTGAGCCGTTGCACGGTCTCCAGTGCTTCCTGGATTCCGGCCTCGTCGCGGAAGACCGCCACCTTGGCGTCCATCACCGTGCCGAGGTCCAGCTTGATCTCGGAGATGCGCCGCCCGGAGCCCTTCTCGCGGGCGGAGATCGCCGCGATCGTCGCCTGCTCGGCCTCGAGCACCGCTTTCGAGGGCCGCGCGCCCTCCGTGCGCTTGGCCCGGGCGGCTGCGTCGACGCCGGAGCGACGGCCGAAGATCAGCGTGTCGAGCAGCGAGTTCGCGCCCAGACGGTTGCCGCCGTGGACTGAGACGCAGGCGACCTCGCCCGCCGCGTAGAGGCCGGGGATGTCGGTGCGGCCGTCGACGTCCGTCTTGACGCCGCCCATCGTGTAGTGGTTGCCGGGCTTGATCCGGATCGGTTCCTTGGTGATGTCGACGCCGGCGAAGTCCTTGCCGACGAGGACGATCTCGCGCAGTGCCTCGTGGACGCGCTTCTTCGGCACCACGGTGACGTCGAGCGCGACCGTCCCGTCGGGGAAGCCGCGGCCCTCGTTGATCTCGGTCTGCTCGGCACGCGAGACGACGTCGCGCGAGGCCAGCTCCATCTTGTTCGGCGCGTAGCGCTCCATGAACCGTTCGCCGTTGGCGTTGAGCAGGTGGGCGCCCTCGCCGCGGGCGCCCTCGGTGATCAGGAAGCCCTTGCCCGCCAGCGTCGTCGGGTGGTACTGGATCATCTCCATGTCCATCAGCTTGGCGCCGGCCCGGTAGGCCATCGCGATGCCGTCGCCGGTGCAGATCAGGGCGTTGGTGGTCGGCCGCCAGACCTGGCCGTTGCCGCCGGTGCAGAGGATCACCGACTTCGCAGTGAAGAGCTCCATCTGCCCGTCGGCGACGTTGCGGGTGACGACCCCGCAGCACTCGCCGTTCTCGTCCATCGCCAGCGCCGTCGAGAACCACTCCTCGTAGCGGGCGACCTGCTCGGAATATTTCATCAGCTGC
>JAJKHV010000012.1 GCA_021154855.1 Solirubrobacterales bacterium | reverse complement strand
CGCCCCCAAAAGGGAGCGGTTGTGTTCTGAGTGATTGCTAGGCCCCGACGAAGATCGCCGTCGGGCTGGTCGCCGTGTAGGTGGCGGTCCATTTGGCTTCCGCGGGGCATTTCGCGAAGCCTTCTTCGGAGGTCAGTTTCATCGGCACCGCGGTAGCGGTAACTTTGGCCGGGTTTCCCCCGGTGATGCCGAGTTTCGGTTCCGCCCCGAAGCGGCACTGCAGGAAACCGAATCCGCAGGAGACGCGGGCACCCGGTTCTCCACTGGCGCCTGTGACGGCGATCGTGCCGTTCGATCCCGAGGTGAAGCTGACGCTGGCGTTGTACGGAGTGTTCACCGAACTCACCGTGCAGCTGGCGCCGCTGGAGCTGGTGCAATTTTTAAATTCCAGGGCCAGCACTTTCCCTTTCAGCGCCACGCCCGAGCCGGTGTTGCTTTCCGACTGTTCGATGACCGTTTTCGATCCTGGAACGGAACCGGAGGTGACGCAGGTGACGTCTTCTTCGTTGGTGTCCAGGACAGCGCTGGAGGACGTTGCGGTGTAGGTCTGCCCTTTTGCATACGCTTCTGTGTGGCCTGAGTTTTTGAATAGGCCGGTTGCCGAAGCGGAGCTGGCTCCCACCAGCGCCATCGCGGCCAGCGCCGCTATGGCGACGAGGCCAAGCATCTTCAGGTGCCTCATGTTCTATCTACCCTTCCTGTCGGTTGCATGGGGGGGCTCCAGACCGACGGTCCCTGCCCCTCCCCTACACCGGTTAAAGGAATTTAGATGGATTTACAAGGACCACTTTGACGGCGTCTATCAAACTGGTTTTAGGGTCCCGCCTTTTTGCTGCAATTGGACTTAGTCGGATTGATCCACAGACGAGACCGACTGAGAAACCAGGAGTTTCTCGGGCCCATCGTCGAAGAGACGTTCGTGGAGATCACTGATCAGTTGGGTCATCAACTCCGGTTCGCCGCCGAACCGAAGCGCCTCGATCTGGCCATCGATCAGCGCCGCGCACCAGTCTTTCACCGGTCCACCTGCACGGGCGCTTGCCGTGCCGTTCCGGGTCGGTGCGAGCTCGGCGCTGAGAACGTTTCCCGGGCCGCTGCGCAGCAGGCAGATGGCCTCGCTTTCGTCGCCTTCGCCTGGTCCACACTCGACGGTCAGCTCGAAAAGATCGGCGCCGGCCGTCGGTAGCGGAACCAGCGGGACCGCAACGGTCAGCAGGGCGGCGATGTGTCGCGGGCAGGTCTTGGTCGCCCCGGGCAGGCTGAACTTCTCCTCGAGGCGCGCCGCGCTGACCAGGAACGCCGTCGTTTCCCGTCCGGCGTCGTTGAGGAAGTAGCGATCGCTTTCGCGACTGACGTACTTCGCCAGCTCGAGGGCCTTGAGCCGGGTATCGAGCTGGCTGCGGCTGAGGTGCAGTGACCGCTCGAGGTTCGCCGCTCGCTGCGGCCGTCCGGCGAGGGCGAGGAGCAGGTCGGGGGTTGCGTCGTCGGCGAGGACCCGCAGAGCGGGCGGGCCGGAGGAGGAGCCGAAGACGAGCTGGGGAGCGGTGGGATCGGACCGCAGGCTTTCGAGCACGCTGTCGGCCAGATCGAGCAGGGCGGTTCCGGCCCCACTGAGATGCTGGAGGACTCCCGCGGCCCGGCCGCCGCGCTCCTCCCGGACGATCACCCCGGAGCGCACCAGCAGGTCGAGCTTCTCGAGCAGTGTCGTGTGGGGAATGCGGCCGATCCGATCGCGCAGTTCGACCGGCCGCAGTGGGCCGTCGGCGAGCTCGCGCATGATCCAGACGAGCCGCCCGTCGGCGATCAGCCGCATTGCCTGGCTGCCTGGAACCCTCATGCCGGCCCCCCAGAGTGTGTGTCGTCTAGCAAGTGAATTGGGCCCCTGCCTTTGTGCCGTCTCAGCGTTCCACTGCGTACCCTGGCGATTGCCGTCTGTCTCTTTTTTTAAACATCAGCCGATAACTATTTAGGCACGCATTAGTTTCGGTTGGGCGCGGGAGAAGCAGGCTTTCTAGCCTTCGGAACCCGCTGCTGGCATCACCCAGGCCGTAGGTGCTCGACGGTGAAGTCCCAGTCGCGCCGTAGGCGCGCTGCGATCAGCGAGCGGTGGCAGGCCTCAGGGTCCCGCTCGACGCAGAGCAGTGCCGCCGAGCTCTTCCCTATCCACTGCACGACCGAGCCGAGGTCCGCGCGGTCGAGGATCTCCTCCGTGTATCGACGCGCGTATTCGGGTGCCAGGACCGTTCGGGCGCGCTTGCCCTCGCCGAGCCTCTCGTCCTCGCGGTATTGCAGCTGGCGAAGCTCGGTGGTTGGGGCAAGCTCCTTCAGATGTGTGTAGCCAATCCCGGCGTCGGCCAGCGCCGCTTGCAGGCGACGGGCGTTCGCCCATGCATACTGGCTGCCGCGAACGCCCCGTCGCTGGCGCACGTCAAGCAGGAGACCGATGTCCGCATCAGTCAGGGCTTGGAGAAAGGAGTCGCGATCGAAGCCGTAGACGCCGATCGTCGCGATCGAGCTCATCGATCAGCCGGCCGGGGCCGCTCAGCCCGTCTGCTCGGTCGGCCGGATCAGGATCTCGTTGAGGCAGACGTGCCAGGGGCGGGTCACCGCGTAGGAGATCGCGTCGGCGACGTCGGCGGCGTCGAGTGTTTGGATGTCGGCGAAGCGTTCGCGGGTCTGCTCCTTGATCCCCTCGCGGAGGTGATCGGTGAGCTCGGTGTCGACGGCGCCGGGCTCGATGATCGTGGAGCGCACCTTGCGCCTGGCGAACTCCTGGCGGAAGGACTCGCTGAAGGCGCCGACGCCGTGCTTGGTCAGGTTGTAGACGCCCGAGCCGGCGCGGGCGATGCGGCCGGCGACGGAGCTGACGTTGACCACGTCGGCACAGCCGCGCTCGGAGTCTTTGGCGGCTGAGAGCAGGTGTGGAAGCGCGGCGTGAGTCGTGTAGAGCAAGCCCTCGAGGTTGAGGTCGATCATCCGATCCCACTCCTCGGTGGGGGCATCCTCGATCGGCCCGAGCAGCATCTGGCCGGCGTTGTTGACGACGATGTCGAGGCGGCCGAGCTCCTCGACGGTGCGGTTCACCGCCCCGACCGCCTGCTCCTGGTCGGTGATGTCGGATTGGATTGTCAGGGCTGTGTGGCCATCGCCACCGATCTCCACGGCCAGCCGCTCGAGCCGCTCGAGGCGGCGCGCGACCACGGCAACCTTGGCTCCCTGGGCCGCCAGCGCCCGCGCCGTGGCCTCGCCGATGCCGCTGCTTGCGCCGGTTACAAGGGCGACCGTTCCATCAAGTGAGGTGACCATCTGTGCTTGCAGTCCTTTCGGTGGTGTTGTGCTCGAGCTTTGAGTACCCGGTTGATGAGATTGCCATGGGGGCAAGCGCCGAGCGAGCGGCGTCCGCGGGCCCGAATACGCTCGCGGCGCATGCGCTTCTTCGCCCCGCACCGGCACTTTCACCTCGCGACGCGCGGGCCCGCCACCCTGGCGATGGTCGCTGCCGTGATGCTGCCGGCGAACGCGTTCGGCGCCCCGAACGCGCAGCGCCATCCCCAGCAAGCGCCGCAAAGCGGCACGCTGTCGCAGCTCGCGGGAGCGCACGGCTGCCTGGTCGATCGCTCGGTCCGTCCCGGTGGCTGCGGGATCGCCCGCGCCCTCGCCGGCCCCGGCCCGTTCATGGGCTCCCGCGCGATCGGCGTCAGCCCGGACGGCAAGAACGTCTACGTCGCCGCCTCGAAAAGCGACGCGATCGCGATCTTCAAACGCGATCCTCGTACCGGCAGGTTGACGCAGCCGCCGGGTACGGGTGGCTGCGTCGCCGCCAAAGGCGGCGGTTGCGCAACCGCCGTGGGGCTCGACGGTCCGAACTCGATCGCGATCAGTCCCGACGGCCTCAACGTCTACGCGACCTCGCGGGCGAGCAACACGATCAGCGTCTTCCATCGCACCCGCTCGACCGGGGCGCTGAGCCAGCTTCCCGGCGCCGCGGGCTGCACCTCGGGCCTGCCCGTCCCGGTCTGTGCAAGCGGCCGGGCGCTGGTCGGCCCGGACGTCCTCGTCGTCAGTCCCAGCGGGACCAATGTTTACGTCGGCTCCTTCTTCGGCAATGCCGTCGCAGTCTTCGATCGCGACCGGGCCAGCGGCGCGCTGACCCAGCCCGGCGACAGCACCGGCTGCATCGCCGAAGCGATCAGCGGCTGCACCACCGGCGTCGCATTGGGCGCCCCAGAGGGGATGGCGATCAGCGCCGACGGGGCCAACGTCTATGTTGCGAGCGCCCTCTCCAGCGCGGTGGCGGTGCTGGCGCGCGATCAGTCGACCGGCACGCTCACCCAGGCGACGGACGGCAGCGGCTGCATCGTCAACAGCGCCCTGACCGGCTGCGCCACCGGGGCCCAGCTGAGCGGCGCCAACGCAATCGCCTTCAACCCGGGTGGCGACGTCTACGTGACCTCGCTGTCTAGCAACAGCGTCAGCTCGTTTGGCCGCTCGCCGTCCGGGGGCCTGACGCAGAAGAAAGGCACCGCCGGCTGCCTGGTCTACCTGCGCGCCACCGGTTGCTCGTTCGGCCGTGCGCTCGTAGCGCCCGAGGGGCTCACGATTTCTCCGGATGGAGCCAACGTCTACGTGGCCGCGTTCGCGACAGGAGCGATCGACGTGCTCGATCGCGGCAAGAAGTCCGGGGCGGTGAGCCAGCTGCCCGGCCTCGCCGGCTGCCTCGCTCCCCGCTCGGTCCCAGGTTGCACGCGCGCCCGCGCTCTGCATGGGGTCAGCTCGATCGCGCTCAGCCCCGACGGCCGCTATCTCTACTCGACCTCGTTCGGCAGCAACGCCGTCGACATCTTCCGGAGAAACAGATGAGCCCGTCGGACGAGCGCAAGGACGGCCTCACCCGCAAGCAGCTGCTCGGCAGCGGCGCGACTGCCGCCTCGGCGCTGCTGCTGGCCCAGGGCGCCGGCGTCGAGCAGGCCCTCGCCGCTGCCAAAGGCAAGCGGCGTGACGTCGCCGGGATGAACATCGTCCTCTTCCTCACCGACCAGGAGCGGGCGATCCAGCACTTCCCGCCCAACTGGCTGCGCCAGAACCTGCCCGGAATGAGGCGGCTGCGCCAGCACGGCCTCAGCTTCGAACGGGCCTTCACCAATGCCTGCATGTGCTCGCCGGCTCGCTCGACCCTGATGAGTGGCTACTTCCCCGCCCAGCACGGGGTCAAGTACACGCTCGAGGAAGACATGCCGGCCGGCGAATACCCCCAGGTCGAACTGCCGGTGGAACTGAAGAACCTCGCCACGGTGATGAAGGCGGCGGGCTACAACGTCGTCTACAAGGGCAAGTGGCACTGTTCGAAGCCGGCCAAAAAGGAAGATGCCGTGCCGGCCGACCTCGAAAAGTACGGTTTCCAGCGCTGGAACCCACCCGACGCCGGCGCCAACCAGAGCGTTCCCGAGGCCGGCGGCGGCTTGATCGACAACGACGGTCGCTTCATCGACCAGGTGGGCACGGTCGCCGATGGCACCGAGGGCGCTCTGCAGTACCTCGGCTCGAGCGCAGCACAGCAGCAGCCTTTCTTCATGGTGATCTCGGTGGTCAACCCGCATGACGTCCTCTTCTATCCGAGCAAATCCTTCGGCGAAGCCGGCTATGACCAGTCCTGGCTGGAGGGCAACATCCACGCCCCGGAGACGGCCGAAGAAGACCTCTCGACCAAGCCCACCGTCCAGGAAGAATTCCTCAACATCTTCAACCTGACGGGGAAGCCGAAAAACAAAGAACAGATGCGCAATTACCTGAACTTCTACGGCAACCTGATGCGCTCTTCCGACAGCTATCTGGTCAACGTCCTCGACAAGCTCGAAGAGACCGGGCTCTTCGACAACACCCTGATCGTGCGCACGGCGGATCACGGTGAGATGGGCCTGACCCACGGCGGCCTGCGGCAGAAGAACTTCAATTTCTACGAGGAGGCGACGCGGGTGCCGCTCGTCTACTCCAATCCGAAGCTCTTCCCGAAGCCGGCCCAGACCGAAGCGCTGGTCTCCCACGTCGACTTCCTGCCGACCCTGGCGAGCCTGGCAGCGGCGCCGAAAAGCGCCCGCGCCAACTGGCAGGGGGTCGACTACTCGAAGCTGGTCCTGCACCCGTCCGCGAAGAAATCCAGCCAGGACTACGTCGTCTTCACCTACGACGACTACCAGTCGGGCCAGTCGCACGGGCCCTACCCGAAACCGCCCAACCACATCGTCAGCATCCGCGAAGGGCGCTGGAAGCTGGCCAAGTACTACGACATCAAGAACCGCAAGCCGCCGCAGTGGGAGATGTACGATCTCGAGACGGATCCGCTGGAGAAGAAAAACCTCGCCTACAGCGGGCACAAACGCACGCCGAAGCAAGAGGAAGAGTTCAAGCGCCTCAAGGCAAAACTGGCACGGGTCGAGAAGACTCGGCTGAAGCCGCTGTCCTAGGTCGGGGGCGCGAGGGTGGCCCGAATCAAGCGGGTCTCACCGGCAGCGTTGACCTGCGCGACATGGATCAGGCGGGCCCGGCTGGCCGGATTGAGCTGCGTGGTATTTCTCGTAGGAACCTCGGGCTGTGGCGATAGCCGCCCAACGACTGAGGGCACGCCGCGGCGTCCCGCGCCGCCGAAGCAATCGGTGCCCAGCGAACATCCTGAAAAGCCTGCGGGCGACAAGGTTGCGCCGTCACACTGCCAGCCGGCCCTGCCCAGCTGTCGCACGACCCAAGGGAGGATCGTCTACGTCGAGCGGGTCGACCCCGACGGCGATGGCGACGCTCACTTCGTGGTCATCGACGCGCAGGGCATCACGCTTCCCGGCCTGACCGCGATCGACGTCCGCAGGGGCTTGCGCCCCCACCCGTTGCCAGGGCCCGGCGAGCTGATCAGCGCCGCCGGCCCCGTCCAAACCGGCTCTTACGGGCAGAGCCAGATCCACGCGTTCGAACTGCACGTCGCTAACCGCTAGTCCGCTCAGACTTGACATGTGACCGATAGGTCACCTATAGTCACGCCCATGGACGAGGTGTTCAAGGCGCTGGCGGACCCAACTCGACGGGGACTACTCGACCGCTTGTTCGAGCGCGACGGACAGACGCTCGGCGAGCTCGAGCAGGGCCTCTCGATGACCCGCTTCGGCGTGATGAAGCACCTGAAGGTGCTGGAGGGGGCGGGGCTGCTGACCACGCGGAGGCGTGGTCGCGAGAAGCTCCACTTCCTCAACCCCGTCCCGATCCGGCTCGTCTACGAGCGCTGGGTCAGCAAGTACGCGGAGCCCTGGGCCTCGGCGCTCAGCGAGCTCAAGACCGAAATCGAGGAGGAAGGCAGATGAACCAGGAAGAGCTCTACGCCGTAGTCGGCGGCCGCGGCACGATGACCGTCTTCGAGATCTACATCAAGACGACGCCGGAGCGCCTCTGGGAGGCAATCACCGATGGCGAGATGCGCAAGAAGTACAGCTTCGGCGTGGCGACGGACTCGGATTGGAAGCCGGGATCGGAGTACAGGTCCTCGGTGCCCGGCGTAATCGACATCGCCAGCGGCAAGAACGTCGAGGTGGACCCGCCGCGCCGGCTCGTGCAGAGCTTCACCGCCCTGTGGAGCGAGGACGTACAGCGCGAAGGCGAGTCGAGGGTGACCTGGGAGATCGAGCCGGTCGGCGACTCCTGCCGCCTCTCGGTGACCCACGACCAGCTCGGCGAGAAGG
>JAJKHV010000011.1 GCA_021154855.1 Solirubrobacterales bacterium | reverse complement strand
GGCGCTCGGCGCCGGCGGCGAGGGCAAACGCTGGCACTTCGACTTCATGGGCGCAAGCCGCTGGTTCTTCTCGATCTCCGGCGTGATCCTGATCGTCGGCGGCCTGGCCCTGGCGACCAAGCAGCTCAACTTCGGCATCGACTTCGAGTCGGGCACCCGGATCAAAGTGGCGCTGGTGCAGCCCACCGACGAGGAAGCGGTGCGCGACGCCCTCGACGAAGCGGGGATCAAGGGCGAGGAGATCCAGCAGGTCACTAACGACCCGAACTTCGGGGACAACGTCTTCCAGATCCAGTCGCACCAGCTCGAGCCGGGCGAAGTTCGGGAGGCGCAGGCGGCGCTCGCCTCGGAATTCGGGATCGCCGAAGACGGGTTCGACAGCACCAGCGTCGGGCCGACCTTCGGCCAGCAGGTTGCCAACAGCGCGCTCAAGGCGCTGATCTTCTCGCTGCTGGTGATCTGCGCCTACATCGCCTTCCGCTTCGACCCGAAGTTTGCCGTGCCGGTGCTGATCGCGATCTTCCACGACATCCTGATCACCGCGGGCGTCTACTCCCTGACCGGCAGGGAGGTGACGAGCGGTACGGTCGCCGCCTTCCTCACCATCCTTGGCTACTCGCTCTACGACACGATCATCGTCTTCGACCGGATACGCGAGAACATGCCGCGGATGCCGCGTGCCGCCTTCTCGCAGATCGTCAACCGCTCGATGAGCGAGGTGCTGACCCGATCGCTGGCGACCAGCTTCACGACCCTGCTCGCGGTGACCTCGCTGCTGGTATTCGGTGGCGCGACGCTGCAGGACTTCGCCTTCGCGATGCTGGTCGGGATCATCTCGGGTACCTACTCGTCGATCTTCATCGCCTCGCCGGTGCTGACCGCCTGGAAGGAACGTGAGCCGGGCTTCATCCGTCGGCGCGAGCGGATAGCCGCGATCGACGGCACGGTCCCGGCCTTTGCCGATGACGTCGAGCTGGCGAGGATCGGTGGCGAGGAGGAGAGCGATGCCGAGATCGAGGCCGAGATTGCCTCGCAACGGGAAGCGCAGCCGAAGGCCGGCGCTGTCGCAACGGTCGAGCCGCCGGTCTCCGGGGACGGCGGAGAGCCGTCGAGCAACGGTGAGCCACCCACGGTCGATCCTGCCGCCGCGGCACGCCGTGAGCGCGACGAGCGCCGTCGTGAACGCCGTAAACAGAGGCGCAAACACGGGAGGAGTCGTTAGATGGCACTGCTCGTCTGGTTCACGATGGGGATTGCGCTCTGGCACTTCACGGTCTTCCTGCCCGACCACTTCTGGCAGGGCATCGTTGGCGCCTTTCTGGGCTCGGTGATCGGCGCGGTCGTCTTTGGGGCGATCGTCGAGATCATCAGCGACAAAGGCCTCGGCAACACCGATCTGGCGACTGCGCTGACGGCAATCCCAGGCGTTGCGATCGGGCTGGCGGTGGTCTACGCCATCGGCATCCGCGCAGAGCAAGCCCCGGCAGACTGAGCCAAGCCGAACTGCATCAACCTCTAGCCCGGTCGGGTGGAGAAGTTGATGCAGTTCGCGAGGAATTGAGGGCGGAAATCCAGCCGGCACGCTTCTTAGCCTGCTGGAGTGGCTGAGACCCTTCATGCCTACGAGGCAGAGCCCTACTCTTACGCCGAGGCGAGGGAGCTCTCGGCGGAGCTGGGACTGAGCGATCCGGTCGCTATCGCCCTGGTGCGGCGTGGGTATCGGACGCCGGATGCGGCTCGTGCATTCCTCGAGGCGGATGAGTCACACGACCCGGGCGAGTTCCGCTCGATGGCGACGGTGGTCGAGCGGGTCCTTGCCGCGATCGAGGCCCGCCGGCGGATCACCGTCCACGGCGACTTCGACGTCGACGGCGTCAGCGCCACGGCCCTGCTGGTCGGCGCGCTGCGTGAGCTCGGCGCTGACTGCGATTGGCTGATCCCCGATCGGATGGCGGATGGCTATGGGTTGAGCGGGGACAACGTGCGGCGCCTGGCAGACCGGGGCACCTCGATGATCATCACCGTTGACTGCGGGATCACCGCTGTCGCCGAGGTCGCGCTGGCCAAGGAGCTCGGGATGGAGGTCATCGTCACCGATCACCATCAGGCTGGGGCCGAGCTGCCTGATTGCCCGATCTTGCATCCGGCACTCGACGGCTATCCATTTAAGGAGCTCTGCGGTACCGGTGTTGCCTGGAAGCTTGCCTCTGCGTTGCGTGAGGCATCCGGGGAGGGGTCCCCAAAACGCGCGGCAGGAGCCGCGCTTGAGTGTTTTGGGGACCCCTCCCCGGATGCCTCCTCCCACGCCGATCTCGATTTGGTTGCTCTTGCGACGGTGGCCGATGTGGTTCCGCTGATCGGGGAGAACCGGTCGTTGGTCAAGAAGGGGCTCGAGGAGGTGCGGCGGGCTCAGCGACCCGGGATGCGGGCGTTGCTGGCAGCGGCGAAATGCGATCCGAGTCGGCTTGATGAGAGCGATCTGGGGTTCAGGCTTGGGCCGCGGATCAATGCTGCGGGAAGGCTGTATCGGGCCGATGCGGGGGTTGAGCTTTTTCTGACCGAGGACGAGGGGCGACCGGGAGAGATAGCTGTGGAGCTGAACCGGGCCAATGGTGAGCGGCGGGCTACTGAGCGGGAGGTGGCCAATGCGGCCGAGGCGGCGTTGCGGGATTTGCCCGAGCGCTTGCGCGAAGCTCCCGGGCTGGTTGTCGCTGGGCACGACTGGCATCCCGGAGTGGTTGGGATCGTTGCTTCGCGGATGGTCGAGCGCTACCACCGTCCGGTGGTTGTCATCTCGCTCGATGGGGAGGGCTCAGGGCGGGGATCGGGGCGCAGCATCAGCGGCTTCGATCTGCTTGCTGGGCTCGAGGCTTGCGCGGAGCATTTGGGCAGCTTCGGGGGGCATCGGGCGGCCGCTGGGCTGGAGCTCGAGGAGGCGAGCGTCGATGCGTTCCGCGAGGCCTTTGCGACTCATGCGGCCAGCGTGCTTGGGCCCGATGATCTGAAGCGGACGGAGCGAATCGATGCGATGGTTGGTGGGGCCTCGCTGGGGCTCGACCTGGCAGAGGAGCTGCGACAGCTGGCTCCGTTTGGGATGGGCAATCCTGGGGTGCGGCTGCTCGTGCCGTCGGCGCAGGTCCGCGATGTTCGGACGATGGGGGAGGGCAAGCACGCTCGCTTCAGCTTGCACAGTGGAGCCCATCGGGCGCTTGGAGTTGCCTTTGGGCGGCCGAGTCTGGGAGTCGCCGAGGACGACTTCGTCGACGTCGCCGTTCGGCTCGAGGTCAACCACTGGAACGGGGCGGTTGAGCCGCAGGTGATATTGCGCGAGCTGTACCGGCGCAACGGCGGAGAGGCGGCCCTCGAGGCGGTGGCATGGTGGCAGCGCTTCGAGGCTGAGCTGGCGCGGGATCCCGCCGATCGACCCGAGCTCGAGCAGGGACGGACCGCGGGCCACGAGCGCAGCGTCCAGACCAGCTCCAACGCGCCAGCGGCCGTCGTCGGCGAGTTGGCCTCCTGTGGTGGGAGCGTGCTTGCGCTTACGGCTGATGCGGAGCTGCGTGCCGGAATGGCCGGCGAAGGCGTGCGGGTGGCCGACTACGCGGAGCTCGAACGCTCGCCCGACCTCGCCCTTTGCTTTGAGCACGTCGTCCTCGTCGATCCGCCGCCCTCGGCGGACCTCGAGCGGCTCGCCTCTCGCTCGCACGAGCAGGGTGGCTATCTACATCGGGTCTGGGGAGAGGCGGAGTGGCGCCTCTCACAAAGCGTCGTGGCAGCGCAGCTGGCGCAGCGGCCGACGCTGATCGCAACGTTCCGCGACCTCCGCGACGCCGGCGATGCGAGCGGCGAGGAGCTGCGCCAAGCGCTGCTCGGCAGCGGCCGGCACCCGCGCAGCGCGGAGACGGCGGCCCGGTGCTTTCGGGTCTTGGTTGAGCTCGACCTCGTGCGTGGAAGGCCCGACGGCGGCGACGGTGTGGTCGGGGTCGTATCCTCAGATGGAACCGATCTGCAGCGCTCGGCAGCATTTCAGGCCTACAGCGCCCGCCACGAGGAGGCACGGCAATACCTCGAATCACACAAACATCCGTAGCGAACCAGGGGCTCTTGGCCGACCTCTTTGCCGTGGTCGAGGAGTTCGACTCCTCGTCGAGCTCTGATCGCGCAGCCAACGGAAGTCCGACCGGCGCCAATGGCGGCGATGGGTCAGCCGGCAGTGTTGCGGTCTCCGCGGGGGATATCGACCGCGCTGCGCTCGAGCGCGCCTTCGACTTCGCCTGCGATCGCCATGCCGACCAGCTGCGTCACTCGGGCGATGAGTTCATCACCCACCCGGTCGGGGTGGCGCAGATATGCGCCGGCATGCGGCTCGACACCGCGACGCTTTGCGCGGCGCTGCTGCACGACACGGTCGAGGACACCAGCGCCAGCCTCGAGGAGGTTCAGGCTGAGTTCGGCGAGGAGATTGCCCAGCTCGTCGACGGGGTGACCAAGCTGACCGGGATCACCTTCGAGAGTCGCGACGAGCGCCAGGCCGAGAACTACCGCAAGATGATGGTCGCGATGGCCACCGACGTCAGGGTGATCCTGATCAAGCTGGCCGACCGGCTGCACAACATGCGCACCCTCGGCGCCCTGCCCAAGCAGAAGCAGACGGCGAAGGCGCGGGAGACGCTGGAAATCTACGCGCCCCTTGCCCACCGGCTGGGAATTCACGCAATCAAGTGGGAGCTCGAGGACCTTGCCTTCGCGACCCTGCACCCGCGCAAGTACGCCGAGATCAAGCAGCTCGTCGCCCAGCAGCGCAACGAGCGCGAGGTCTACGTCACCGAGGCGGGCGAGTTCCTCGCCGGCGAGCTGAGCCAGGTCGGGATCGAGGCCGAGATCTCCGGCCGCGCCAAGCATTTCTATTCGATCTACACGAAGATGACCAAGAAGGGCCGGGAGTTCAACGAGATCTTCGACCTGACCGCGATGCGGGTGATCGTCGGCTCGGTCAAGGACTGCTACGGCGCGATCGGCGTCATCCACTCGCTCTGGAAGCCGCTACCCGGCCGCTTCAAGGACTTCGTCGCGATGCCGAAGGCGAACATGTACCAGGCCCTGCACACAACCGTGATCGGCCCCGAGGGCCGCCCGCTGGAGATCCAGATCCGCACGCCGGAGATGCACGAGCTGGCCGAGTACGGCATCGCCGCGCACGTGATCTACAAGGAGGG
>JAJKHV010000010.1 GCA_021154855.1 Solirubrobacterales bacterium | reverse complement strand
TACAACTACCGACGAAAGCACGGCTCCCTCGGCCATCGCCCGCCTGCGGCTCGACTCAGTGAGCTACAGGGGAACAACCTGGCTGGGAACTACACCTAGCTCGCCCGTGAGCTTTGCTTGCTTCTGAGCTGGTCGACTCTCTCGAGGATGGCGTCGGCGATGACGTCCTTGGAAGCTTGTGGGACGGGGTCGTGGCTCGCTGAGTCGATCAGGATTACTGCGTTTTCCTGGCTCTCGAAGCCGATCCGGGGGTTTGAAATGTCATTTAGGACGATTAGGTCGGCGTTCTTGCGGACGAGCTTCTCCCTGGCCCGATCTACGTTCTCCCCGGCTTCGGCGGCGAAAGCCACGACTGTTTGCTGATCGGTCCTGGTGGCGGTGAGGCTGGCGAGGATGTCCTCTGTGGGCTCCAGGTGGAGGTCCAGGGAGCCGCCCCGGCTGAGCTTGCCCCCGGTGACGTCGCTTGCTCGGAAGTCGGCTGGAGCTGCGGCCATGAGCAGGACGTGGGCGCTGGGGAACTCGGTGTGGGCGGCCTTGGCCAGTTCTTCGCCGTTCTCCACGTCGATGCGGTGGACGCCGGCGGGCTCCGGCAGGGAGACGTTTGCCGCGATCAGGGTTACGTCGGCGCCCTTCCGGGCGGCGGCGGCTGCGAGAGCTATGCCCATGCGGCCGCTGGAGCGGTTGCCCAGGTAACGGACGGAGTCGATCGGCTCCCTGGTGCCGCCGGCGGTGACGAGGACCCGGAGGCCGTCCCAGGGCCGGTGGCCTATCGGCAGCTCGGCTTCGACCAGGGCCAGGAGCCGGGCCGGATCGGGGAGCCTGCCCTTGCCGAACTCGCCGCGCGAGGCGAGGGCGCCCTCGTCGGGCTCGATCACCTTTACGCCGCGCTCGCGCAAGGTTGCGAGGTTGGCCTGGGTTGCCGCATCTGCGTACATGCGGTCGTTCATCGCCGGCGCGACCAGGCGCGGTGCCGTGCAGGCGAGGAAAGAGGTGGTGAGCATCGAGTCGGCGATTCCGCTGGCCAGCTTGGCCAGTGTGTTGGCCGAAGCTGGAGCGACGATGTAGGCGTCGCAGTTGGCGGCCAGCTCGAGGTGGCCGATCGGATCGTGCTCGGGGGTGGGATCGCCGGGGAAAGCGCCGCGCAGCGGATCGCGCTCGAACTCCGAGACCAGCACCGGGGCGCCGGCGATGCCCTCGAAGGAGGCGGCGCCGACGAAGCGAGTGGCGCCCTCGGTCATCAGCACGCGAACGCCGTGTCCGGCCTTGGTCGCCAGGCGCACCAGCTCAAGCGCCTTGTAGGCGGCGATTCCTCCGCTTACGCCCACCAGGATTCTGGCCATTGCTTTTCCTTGGTCCGCCAGTCGGCGGCGAGGTTTACGAGCGGTACTCGTACTTGAGCTTGCCCGCGGCAACCTCTTCGAGCGCGATCGAGAGGTAGTTCCTATCGCCGGGGATGTCCACCATCGGCGGCGGGTACTCGCCAAAACTTCCCTCGCCGAGGTTGTGGAAGTAGCTGTTTATCTGCCGGGCCCGCTTGGCGGAGACGACTACGGCCGCGTAGTGGGAGTCGGTGTGATCCAGAAGCTTGTCAACGCGTGGTTTGATCATTGGCTCCGGAGTCTAGTGGTATGCCGATCTCCGCGCGCACGATCCCCTCCAGCTCATCGGCGGCGCGGTCCAGATCGTCGTTGACGACGGTGTGGGCGAACTCTCCCTGGGCGGCCATCTCCTGCTCCGCGACTTCGAGCCTGGCATCGATCGCCTCCAGGCTGTCGGTGCCGCGCGACTCGAGTCGGCGCCGTAGCGAGGCTGGGTCTGGCGGAGCGATGAAGACCTGTACCGACTCCCGCATCGCAGCGCGCACCTGACGGGCGCCCTGCACCTCGATCTCCAGCACCACGGAGTGGCCCTCCTCGAGCCGGTTGCGGACCTCGGACCGCAGCGTGCCGTAGCGATGACCGCTGTAGGTGGCGAACTCGATGAAATCTTCGGCAGCGATCCTACGATCGAACTCATCCGGGGCGAGGAAGTGGTAATCGCGTCCGTCGACCTCGCCCTCGCGGGGCTCCCGCGTGGTGGCCGAAATCGACAACTCGAGACCAGGAACCCTTTCGAGCAGGCGAGCTATCAGCGTCCCCTTGCCGACGCCTGATGGGCCTGTAATTACGAATACCTTGGACATAGAACGGCCGCGAAAACCAAGCAGATCGACCGGACGCAGGGAGCGTGGCGTGCTCGGCGCGCGAGCGACCGGGGACGGCGACATGCGCGGGTTTGCAGCGGACGCGCTAGCGGCGCAGCTGACTTACGAGCTCGGCGCGCTGTCGCTCCGAGAGCCCGCCAATCGTCTTCGACGGCGAGATCCTGCATTGGTTGAGGATCCGGTTGGCCTTCACCCGACCGTACTTGGGCACGGCCAAGAGCATGTCGAAGACCTTCGCCGTGAGCACGTACTCGGGCGGATCGAGCAGCAACGTGTGGATGTTCGCCTTGCTCGCTTTCAGGTCCTTCTTGAGTTTCGCCCGCGCAGTGCGGATGTCGTTGGCCCGTTTGAGCGCATCCATCCGCTGGTCCAGCGATCTCTCTGGGGCCGCGGCAGAGGTCTTGACTGGGGCAGGCATCGGCGGCGAGTATAGCCGCGGCTTGCATACGTGCAAGGCCATCCAGGCCATTTCCGCTGAAATTCACCTGAACCTCTAGTCGAGGTTTAGGCAGCAGGTCGCGAGAGAGCGCCACTTCGATCGTTTTCAAGCGCTCCGGCAATCTCGCTCGCAATTCGCCGGCCCGCGTGCGGATCGCGGAAATTCTCCGTGCCGACGGCGACCAAGGTCGCTCCCGCGGCGATGAATTCCAGTGCGTCGGCGCCAGCGGCAACGCCCCCCATGCCGACGATCGGAATCGACACAGCCGCCGCCACCGCTCGCACCTGGGCGATCGCGACCGGGCGCACCGCTGGTCCCGAGAGACCGCCGTGGCCCGCCGCGATGCCAGGCTCCCCGGTCGCCGGATCGATCGCGCTCGCCTTCAGCGTGTTGATCAACGAGACGGCATCGGCTCCCCCCTGTTCTACGGCAACGGCCACTGCCGCCGGGTCCGCCAGGTTGGGCGTCAGCTTCGCGATCAAAGGCTTCTCGGTGAGCGGTCGCAGCACTTCGAGCAGCGCCTCCGCCTCGGCGGGCTGCTCGCCGACGATAAGCCCGGAATGGACGTTGGGGCACGAGACGTTGAGCTCTATGCCCGCCACCTCATCCCTCGTGGCCAATGCCGAGATCATCCGCGCGAACTCTTCGTGCGCCGTTGCCATCACCGACACGATCAGCGGCACGGGCAGCTCAGCCAGTTGCGATAGATCCTCACGGAGGAACCCGTCCAGACCCTTGTTGGGCAGCCCGATCGAGTTGATCATCCCGGCCGGGGTCTCCCAGATCCGCTGCGGCTCGTTGCCGGTCCGCGGCTGCGGGGTGATCGTCTTCGAGACGAAGGCGGAGAATGGAAAGCTGTCCAACAGCGCCTCACCGTAGACACGACAGGCCGCAATCGCATCGAAGGTTCCAGACGCATTGACGACCGGGTGCACGAGCTCCAGCCCGCAGAAATCGACCTCTGCATCCCGTCCCTTTGACTCGTGGTTGCCGGGGGGTGGCGTCGATTTGGGCGACCACCCCGAGGAGGCGGCGCCAGCCACCCCCGCAGCGGGTGGTGGTGCCAAATCGGCGACAGGACCCGCCGGCCCGCCACGCAACACCGGGCCGTCCACGCAGAGGCGCAGGTACCCGCCGCCCGGCTTCGGCACCGCGCAGCCGAAGCAAGCGCCGTAACCACAGGCCATCGGCGACTCCATGGCAAGCTCACAGGGAACGCCCGCGGCTGTGCAGAGTGCCGCGACAGCGTCGAGCATTGGAGGCGGGCCGCAGGCGTAGACGGCGGCGCTGGCCGCGTCGTCACCTTCGAGAATCGCTGCCAGCAGGTCGGTTACGTAGCCGTGGTGGCCGATGTGGCCGTCGTCGCTGGCGAGACGCACCTCGCAGCAGGAGAAGAGATCGTCGAGGCCGCCCGAGTGGGCTCTGTCGCGAAAGCCGAGCAGGACCCGGGTGGGGACGTTCCGCGTCGCGAAGGTGCGTCGCAGCAGGGCCAGCGGCGCGATGCCGATGCCGCCCCCGATGAGGATCGCGCCCGCGGCGCCCGGTGAGAGCTCTCGCGGAGGCGAAAAGGAGTTGCCAAGCGGCCCGTTGACCCAGACGCTCTCCCCCGGCTCGAGCTCGCAGAGCCTGTCGGTCCCCGGGCCGATCCCCTCGATCAGAAAGTCGAGCCGCACGCCGCTGAGTTCGCGTTTTGTTCCGCTATCCGGAACCAAACGCGAACTCAGCGTTTGGGCGGTGTCGGCTACTGAGAGGGCTCGCGGTAGGAACGGGCGTTGGGCGCTCTGCTCCCAATGGCTCTCGGTGGCGAGCATGTAGAACTGGCCCGGAAGCGGCTCCGGGCCACCGGTGTCGATCAGCGAGAAGAACCTGTAGCCGCCCGAATCGCGGCTCTCGCCGACCTTGCAGAGGCGGCGCCCGAAGGGGGCGGTCATCGCGGCTGCTTCGCCCTCTCGAGGGCGTGTATCTCCTGCAGGGAGCGAACCTCGGAGCCGCCCTCGATCTTCGCCGCGATCGCGCGAACAGCGGCCGTGGCGCCGGTCGTCGTGGTCACGCAGGGAATCCCGTGACGGACCGCGGCGGTGCGGATCTCGTAGCCGTCGGCGCGGGCCCCTGAGCCGGTCGGAGTATTGATCACCAAAGCGCAGCGGCGGTCCCGAATCAGGTCGACGACATGCGGTGAGCCCTCGGCGATCTTGTTGATCGTCGTCACCGGCACGCCCATCGCCGAGATCGCCTGGGCGGTGCCGCCGGTGGCGACGAGCTCGAAGCCGAGGTCGTGGAAGCGGGCGGCGATCTGGGTTGCGGCGGGCTTGTCGGTGTCGGTGACGGTGATGAAGACGGCTCCCTCGGTCGGCAGCGAAACGCCGGCGGCCGCCTGCGCTTTGCCGAAGGCGGTCGGGAAATCGGCGGCGATCCCCATCACCTCGCCGGTGCTCTTCATCTCCGGGCCGAGGACGGAGTCGGCGCCGGCGAAGCGCGCGAAGGGCAGCACCGCCTCCTTGACGCTGACCATTCCCGCTGGCGGCTCGCGCAGCTCCTGGTCGGCGAGCTTCTCGCCCAGCATCAGCCGTGCGGCAACCTTCGCCAAAGGCACGCCCGTCGCCTTGGAGACGAAGGGGACCGTGCGCGAGGCGCGCGGGTTGGCCTCTATGACGTAGAGCTCCCCAGCGGCAACCCCGTACTGGATGTTGATCAGGCCGATCACGCCAAGCTCCAGGGCGATTCGCTTCGTCGTCGCGCGGATCTCCTCCAGCATCTCCTCGCCCAGGCTCATCGGCGGCAGCACGCAGGCCGAATCGCCGGAGTGCACACCCGCCTCCTCGACGTGCTGCATGATCCCGGCGACGTGGACGTCGGTGCCGTCGGCGAGCGCGTCGACGTCGACCTCGATCGCGTTCTCGAGAAAGCGGTCGAGCAGCAGCGGGTGCTCCTGATCCGCCTTGACGTGTGCCTGCAGGTATGCGTTGAGATCCGCGGTCGAGTAACAGATCTCCATCGCCCGACCGCCGAGCACGTAGGACGGGCGCACCAAGAGGGGGAACCCCACCTCCTCGGCGATCACCGTCGCCTCCTCAGCCGAAAGGGCCGTGCCGTAGGGCGGGTGCTTGATCCCGAGCCGGCGCAGCAGGGCGCCGAAACGCCCGCGGTCCTCGGCCAGGTCGATCGCATCGACCGGAGTGCCGAGCAGCGGCACGCCCGCCTCCTCCAGGGCGCGGGCCAGCTTCAGCGGGGTCTGGCCGCCGAACTGGACGATCACTCCCTCGGGGTTCTCCTGCTCGCAGACCGCGAGCACGTCATCCTTCGTCAGCGGCTCGAAGTAGAGGCGGTCGGAGGTGTCGTAGTCAGTGGAGACGGTCTCCGGGTTGCAGTTGATCATCACTGCGTCGCGGCCGAGCTCGCGCGCAGTCATCGCGGCGTGCACGCAGCAGTAGTCGAACTCGATGCCCTGGCCGATGCGGTTCGG
>JAJKHV010000009.1 GCA_021154855.1 Solirubrobacterales bacterium | reverse complement strand
TCGAGTCCGACCAGCTGCCGGAGCCGATCTTCACCCCCTCGACCAAGGCCGAGATCGGCGACCACGACGAGAACGTCGACTTCGAGCGCGCCGCCGAGATCGTCGGCGACCGAGCCCTGATGGAGGAGCTGCGGCGGATCTCGATCGACGTCTACACCCGCGGCGCCGAGCATGCGGCGGCGCGCGGAATCATCCTCGCGGATACCAAGTTCGAGTTCGGCCGCCACGCCGGCGCCGAGATCGTCCTTGCCGACGAGGTGCTTACCCCGGACTCATCGCGCTTCTGGCCGGCCGACCGCTACCAGCCCGGCCGCGGCCAACCCTCATTCGACAAGCAGTACGTGCGCGACTGGGCTGACGAGGCCGGCTGGGACCACAAGCCGCCGGCGCCTGAGTTGCCGCCGGACGTGATCGAGCAGACGCGGGCCAAGTACGTCGAGGCCTACGAGCGGATCACGGAGCGCAGCTTCTAGTGGCGAAGGCCCGAGTGCTGATTCGGCCGAAGGAGGGAATCCTCGATCCTCAGGGCAAGGCGGTCGAGCGGGCCTTGCCGGCGCTCGGCTTCGAGGGAATCGAGCAGGTGCGGGTCGGACGCATGGTCGAGCTGGAGGCCGATGATCCGGAGCGGCTCGGTGAGCTCTGCGAGAAGCTGCTCGCCAACCCTCTGATCGAGGACTACGAGATAGAGCGCCTCGACGGCGCCGCCTGATGCGCTGGGGGGTGCTCCAGTTCCCGGGCTCCTGCGACGAGCGGGACGCCCTTCACGCCTGCGAGCGGACCGGCGCCGAGGCGCGCCTGGTCTGGCACGAAGAGCGTGATCTGGAGGGGGTCGACGCTGTAGTTATTCCGGGCGGCTTCTCCTACGGTGACTACCTGCGCGCCGGCGCGATCGCCCGCTTCTCGCCGGCGATGGAGGCGGTGGCAGAGTTCGCCACTGCGGGAGGCCCAGTACTCGGCATCTGCAACGGCTTCCAGGTCCTCTGCGAGGCCGGCCTCCTACCCGGCGCCCTGCTCCTCAACGAATCGCTCCGTTTCGTGTGCCGCCAACTCGACCTAATCGCGGTCGACGGGCCTGAAACGGGACATATCGACACGTTTGAGGCCCGTCGGCCCACGTTGTCGATCCCGGCTAAGCACGGGGAAGGGCGGTACTTCGCGGCGGAGGAGGTGCTCGATGCGCTCGAGGCAAAGGGGCAGATCGCTTACTGCTATGCGCCGGGGCAGAATCCGAACGGGTCGGCGCGGGACATCGCCGGGATTCGCAATGAGGCCGGCAACGTGGTCGGGCTGATGCCGCATCCCGAGCACGCGGTCGATCCGCTCACCGGCTCGACCGACGGCCTGCGCGTCTTCGAAGCCGTCGCCGCGGCGGGAGTGCCGGCGTGACGGTCGAGGTTGCCAAGCACCGCGAGCTGGGGCTGACCGACTCCGAGCTCGAGCTGATCGTCGAGAAGCTCGGCCGCGAGCCGAACGACGTCGAGCTGGCGATGTTCAGCCTGCTCTGGTCCGAGCACTGCTCCTACAAGCACTCGCGCAAGCTGCTCGGCCAGCTGCCCACCGAGGGTGAGCGGGTGGTGATGGGGCCGGGTGAGAACGCCGGGGCGGTCGACATCGGCAACGGCTACGCGATCGCCTTCAAGGTCGAGTCCCACAACCACCCGAGCGCGGTCGAACCGTTCCAGGGGGCGGCGACCGGGGTCGGGGGGATTCTCCGCGACGTCTTCGCGATCGGCGCCCGCCCGATCGCGATCCTCGACTCGCTGCGCTTCGGTGAGCTCGACTCGGTCCGCTCCCGTCACCTCCTCGACGGGGCGGTGCGGGGGATCGGCCACTACGGCAACTCAATCGGGGTGGCGACGGTCGGCGGCGAGGTCTACTTCGAGGCGCCCTACGAGCACAACTGCCTGGTCAACGCGATGTGCCTGGGGATCGCGCGGACGAAGGACATGGTCCGCGCCGCGGCCGCCGGGGTCGGCAACGCGGTCGTCCTGATGGGGGCCACAACCGGACGCGACGGGATCGGCGGCGCCTCGGTCCTCGCCTCGGCCGAGCTCGGTGAGGGCGACGAGGCGAAGCGACCGACGGTCCAAGTCGGCGATCCCTTCGAGGAGTCGAAGGTGCTCGAGTGCTGTCTGGAGCTGCTGGAGAGAGGACTGCTGGTCTCGCTGCAGGACCTCGGTGCGGCGGGCCTGACCTCCTCGGCCGGCGAGATGGCCTCGGCCGGCGGCGTCGGCATCGACATCGACGTGGCGCGGGTGCCGCTGCGTGAGGCCGATATGGAGCCCTTCGAGATCATGGTCTCCGAGTCCCAGGAGCGGATGCTCGGTGTGGTCGAACCGGCCAGGGTCGTCGAGGTGCTGGCGGTCTGCGAGAAATGGCAGACCGGCTCGGCCGAGATCGGCATCGTCACCGATAGCGGCCAGGTGCGAATCCTGCGCGGCGGCGAAGTCGTCGGCGAGATGCCGGTCGAGGCGCTGGTCGACAGCTGCCCGCTCTACGACCTCGAGCCCGCCGAGCCCGAGGGCTGGATCTACGGCAACCGGGCCACGCTTGCCCCGGGGGCATCGAGCGAGGACACACTGCTGGCGCTGCTCGGCTCCCCCAGCGTCGCCTCCAAGCGCTGGGTCTTCGAGCAGTACGACTCGCTGGTCGGCTCGCGCACGGTGCGGCGGCCGGAGTCGGCCGACGCCGCCGTCCTGCAGGTGCCGGAGGCGAGCAATGCGATCGCCGTCTCGATCGACGGCAACGGCCGCCGCGTCGCCTGTGACCCTCACGCCGGCACGATCGAGGCGGTGCTCGAGTGCGCCCAGAACCTCGCCTGCGTCGGCGCGGAGCCACTCGGCCTGACCAACTGCCTCAATTTCGGCAACCCCGAGAAACCGGTGCCCGCCTGGCAGCTCGACCGCGCCGTCGCCGGCCTCGCCGAAGTCTGCAGGGCGCTCGGCGTGCCAGTCGTCGGCGGCAACGTCTCCCTCTACAACGAGGGCCCGGAAGGGCCGATCTACCCGACCCCGGTCGTCGCCATGGTTGGCGAGTTGCCCGATCCCGCCCAGGCCTGCGGCAGCGCCTTCACCAAGGAAGGGGACGCAATTGCCCTGCTCGGGCCCTTCGCCCCGACCCTGGCCGGCAGCGAGCTGGCGAAGTTGCGGGGCGAGCTCGAGATGGGTCTCCCCCAGCCCGAGGTCGAGGTGATCGCAGCGGCCTGCGCGACGGTCCGCGAGGCGGTCCGGGCCGGCAAGCTCTCCTCGGTCCACGACGTCAGCGACGGCGGCCTCGGCTGCGCCCTGGCCGAGTCGGCGATCGCGGGTGGGATCGGCTGCAGCATCGACGTCCAACCGCTGCGCGAACGCGGCTGCTCTCCCGAGGAGACCCTCTTCGGCGAGGGCACGGGCGGCTTCCTGCTCAGCGGCGACCGCGAGGTGCTCGAGAAGCTGGGCGCGACACCGCTAGGCAGGGTCGGCGGCACGACGATCGAAATCGCCGCCGGCGATCGCAGCCTCACCGTCGGACTCGTCGCTGTCGAGAGCGCCTGGCGCTCCTTGCGGACGCAGGCCGAGCACGACGGCGCCTGAGACCAGCGCAGCGAAGACCGAGAAGAGGTAGGCGTCGTTGGAGACGTCGAGGGCCGCTTGCAGAGTTGCCGGTTCGCCGACCATGGCGACGAGGATCGCGGTACCGAGCACGGCGCCGATCTGGCGGAAGGCGGCGTTGACGGCGCTGGCCGTGGCGAACCGGTCATCTCGCACATCGCGGACGGCGGCCGAGCCGAGGGTCGGAAAGGCGAGGCCGATGCCGATGCCGGTCAGGCAGGCGCCGGGAAGCCAGAGGCCGAGCCAGTCGGGAGTGGCGCCGGCGGAGCGGAGCACCATCACCCCGGCGGCAAAGAACAGGGTGCCGGGGGCGATCACGGCACGGTGGCCGAAGCGGTCGGCGAGCTTGCCCGCGGGACCGGCGACGATCGTCGAGAGGGTCGGCCCGGGCAGGGTGGCGGCGCCCGCTTGCAGCACGGTGTAGCCCCAGATCGAGGTGAGGAAGACGACGTTGCCGAGGATCAGCGAGAAGAAGGCGGCGGCGAAGAGCAGGGTGCCGAGGTTGCCGAGGCGGAAAGAGCGGTGGCGGAACAGCTCCGGCTCGACGATCGGGCGCGGGTGGTGGGTGCTGCGCCAGACCACGCCCGCGAGCAACAGCGAGGCGGCGGCGAAGCAAGCGAGGGTCGAGGACGAGGACCAGCCCCAGTCGTTGCCCTCGACGATCGCGAGGGTGATCAGCGCCAGGCTGCCCGCAAGCATCAGCGCGCCGGGGAGATCCGGCAGGCGGCTGTCTCGCTGGGGGCGCTCGCGCAAGCGACGGCTGCCGGCGAAGACGACCGCGGCGCCGAGCGGCAAGTTGACGAGGAAGACGAGGCGCCAGTCATAGACCTCGACCAGAGCGCCGCCCAGGGTGGGGCCGATCGCGGCGGCAGCCGCCGCGGCGGCGCCCCAGAGACCGACACCGGCGGCTCGCCGCTCGGGCGGAAAGGCGTCGAGGACGAGGGCCAGCGAGGTCGGCGCGATCAGCGCCGCGCCGACGCCCTGGACGACGCGGAAGGCGATCAGCAAGCCGAGCGACGGCGCGACGGCGCAGAGCAGGCTGGCGGCGGTGAAGCCGCTGACGCCGAGCAGAAAGACCCGCTTGTGGCCAAAGCGATCGGCGAGGCCGCCCGCGGGCACGAGCAGGGCGGCGATAACGACGAAGTAGCCGTCGAGGACCCAGGAGAGCGCATCGCGTCCCGATCCCGAAAACGAGGACGAGATATCGGGGAAGGCGATGTTGACGATCGTCGCGTCGAGGAATGCGAGGAAAGCACCAGCGCAAGCGATCGCCACCGCACTTTTATGCCCACGGTCATACATCGAAGCGGACTATAGACTATGTCCATGGGCATAGTGCGAATCGCAGACGGGCAGCCGGTGGAGGCAAAGCGACGCGACGGCCGCGCGCTGCTGCTCAACGGCGCCAGGCAGCTGCTCGCGGAGAAGGGCTACGCCGGGATGGAGCTGCGTGACGTGGCCGAGCGCGGCAAGGCCCCACGCGGCTCGATCTACCACCACTTCCCCGGTGGCAAGGTACAGCTCGCCCGCGAGGCAGCCGAGCTGGAGGGCACGACGATCCGCGACCTGATCGAGCGCTCACTGGAGGAGCGCGGCGTGCGCGAGACCCTCTTCATGTTCGGCGAGATCTTCCGTCGCCGCGTCAAGAACCACCCCGAGCGGATCGGCTGCCCAGTCGCGGCCGCGGCCCTGGCCCGCCCTGAGGACCCCGAGCTCGCGGCCGTCGCGACCACGGCGTTCCAAAGTTGGGAAGGGCCGATCGCGGCGGCGCTGCGCGACGAAGGCGTCAGGGCCAAGGACGCCGAGGCCTTCGCCGGCCTCGTCGTATCGACGGTCGAGGGAGCCTTGCTGCGCGCCCGCGCCGCAGGCAGCCAGGAGCCGCTCGACTCGGCGATCGCGGGGCTTGGCCAAGCGCTCGACGGGCTGCTGCGCGATTGAGCAACATCACCGCTTCCGGCGGGTTAGGGTGCGCGAATGCTCAAGCGTTTTAGTCTTCCAATCGTGGCCGTTTTCGCGGTCATGCTCGTCAGCGGACCGAGTTGCTCAGCCGCGCCCTTCTCGGGCGAGGCCCTCTCGGACGAAGCGGGATGGCACTGCACTGCCGATGCCAGCAGAGCCGGCTGGACCCTGCTGGCCTTGCCTCAGGCCGGTTCGCCCTACTCACCCCTCGTAAAGCAATCTCACGGAGTGATTACGAGCTGGAACGTCAGGGTCGGCTCTGGGCTCAGCCCCCTTGCGCAGCAGCTCGGCGTGTTCCGAGCGGTGAACGGCGGCGCCGAATACACGAAGGTTGCCGAGAGCGCGATCGAAACGTTCGGCGTCGGATCGGAACAGCTGCCGACTCGCATCCCGGTGCAGGCCGGTGACTTCATCGGCCTGCACGGCCCACTCGAAACGTTCGTCTGCGACGGGGAAGGAAGCGGCAGCTCGGCCCTCTTCGAAGGCGGCATCGCCCTCGGCGAAACCAAGGCCTTCAAAGCCGAAAGCGGGGTCAGGTCTCCCGGCGCCGCGATCGTCGAGCTCGACGCGGACGGAGACGGCTACGGCGATGCGAGCCAGGACCGCTGCCCCGAGAGCGCCGTCTTCCAGACCACCTGCCCGCTCGTGGCGCTCAGCATCGGGGAGGTCACGGTAAAGCGCAACGCGATCCTGATCGAGGCCGGCAACAACACCGAGGCATCGCTTACCGCGCGCGGTGAGGTGCGCTGGCGGGTGCCGCCGCAAGCCGGCGACCGGACGGCGCATTTGTCGAAGGGACGCCAGGTGAGGGTGGGCCTCGGAACCGTGGCCCCCAAGACGGTAACGCCGGGCGTAACCGCCGTGCTCAGAGTACCGCTCCCCAAATCGGTGCTGGCGCAGCTCGACCGGCGCCTGCCCCGACAAGCGCTGCAGGCCAGGATCGACGTCGTCGGCACGAACCGGGTCCCCTACACCGGAACGCACGAGCTGAAGATCCGGCTGCCAGGCCGCGCGAAACCACAGGAGCGTCGCTAGCCGCGCAAGTTGCGGAGACCCGCTGCTGCCATGCCAGTCGGGTGGCGCTGGTACCCTGCGCGGGTAGGCAGTCCGCCTGCGCGTCACGTCCTTTCAAACGCGAGGAAAGCGCGCCCCTTCACTTGACCGAGACGGTTCTCAGCGACCGCGACGGCCCGCGCGACGAGTGCGGGGTCTTTGGCGTATACGGACCCGGGCACGACGTCGCCCGACTCGCTTACTTCGCGCTCTACGCGCTGCAGCATCGCGGCCAGGAGTCGGCCGGGATCGCCACCTGCGAGGGCGGCCACATCACCACCCTTCGCGACTCCGGCCTCGTCTCCCAGGTCTTCGACGAGGAGAAGCTGCGGGCGCTCGAGGGCGACATGGCGATCGGCCACACCCGCTACTCGACCACCGGCGGCGGCTCCTGGGAGAACGCGCAGCCGGTCTGGCGCGACGACGGCCGCGAGCTGGCGCTCGCCCACAACGGCAACTTGACCAATGCGGTCGAGCTCTGGGGCAAGCTGAAGGAGAAGGGGATCGCCTTCCGCGGCACCTCGGACTCGGAGATCATCGCGGCGCTGCTCTCCTCCCACGACGGCAAGCTGATCGAGGACGCGGTCTGCGACGTGATGCCGCGCCTCGAGGGCGCCTACTCGACCGTGGTGATGACCAAGCGCGCGATCGTCGCCTTCCGCGACCCGCACGGGATCCGGCCGCTCTCGCTCGGGCGCCTCGACGACCGCTTCGTCGTCGCCTCCGAGAGCTGTGCCTTCGACATCATCGGCGCCGAGCTGATGCGCGAAGTCCACCCGGGCGAGATGGTTTCGCTGACCGAGCGCGGCCTGGAGACGCGGCAGGTGGTAAAGGCCGAGCGGCCGGCGATGTGCGTTTTCGAGCACATCTACTTCTCCCGTCCCGACAGCCGACTCGAGGGCAAAGTCCTGCAGCAGGTCCGGGGGCGGATGGGCGAGATCCTCTGGCGCGAGTCGCCGGTCGAAGCCGACCTGGTGATCTCGGTGCCGGACTCCGGCAACCCCGCCGCGGCCGGCTTCGCCCGCGCCTCAGGGCTGCCCCGCGACGATGGCCTGATCAAGAACCGCTACGTCGCCCGAACCTTTATCCAGCCTGGCCAGGAGCTGCGCAAGCACGGCCTGCGGCTCAAGTTCAACCCGCTGCCCGAGATCGTCTCCGGCCAACGGATCGTCGTCGTCGACGACTCGATCGTGCGCGGCAATACGACGCGGCAGATCGTCGGCATGCTGCGCGACGCCGGCGCCCGCGAGGTCCACCTGCGGATCTCGGCGCCGCCGATTCGCAACCCCTGCCATTACGGGGTCGACATGTCGACTCGCGAGGAGATGATCGCCCACAAGCGGACCGTGCAGGAGATCGCCGACGAGCTCGACGCCGACTCGCTGGCCTATCTCTCGATCGACGGCGTTTACGAGGCGATCGGTACCGCGCCCGAAGATCACTGCGACGCCTGCTTCAGCGGCCATTACCCGCTCGGCGATCCCGAAGAGGCCAATGGCAAGTTCGCCCTCGAGCACGTATAGGAGTGTTGTGGCGCGGCGCATATCCACGTCCTCGGTCGCTTACGTGCTGAAGCACGCTGCGCTCCCTGCGTCCTGATCTGCTTGGCCACAACACTCCTATGAGCAATTTCAGACTGGTGGTCCTTGCCTCTGGGACGGGGACGAACCTGCAGGCGATCCTCGACCGGTTGCACGGGCGCGATGGGGTCGAGGTGGTCGGGGTCGGCTCCGACAAGGCTGGAGCGCGGGCGCTTGCGCGGGCGCTGGAGGCAGAAGTCGAGACGGCGGCATTCCCCCGTGACGAATACGCCGACCGCGAGGCGCGCGACGCGGCGATGGGCGACTGGATCGAGGCCCGCGGCGCCGACCTCGTCGTCCTGGCCGGCTACATGCAGCTGCTCAGCGCCGCCTTCGTCGGCCGCTTTCGGAACCGCATCGTCAACATCCACCCGGCCCTGCTGCCGGCCTTTCCCGGGCTAGACGCGATCGGGCAGGCGCTGGCCGCCGGCGTCGAGACCACCGGCGTCAGCGTCCACTTCGTCGACGAGGGAGTCGACACTGGTCCGGTGCTGCTGCAACGCGAGGTCGCCGTGCCGGCGGGCGGGGACCGGGCGCGGCTCGAGCGGGCAATACACGCGACCGAGCACGAGCTCTATCCGGAGGCGATCCGCATGATCGCAGCGGGCAGGGTTAGGATCGAGGCGAACGGCCATTGCGTGGTCGTGACCGATGAGTGAGGCCACCGCAGACACCCCGAAAGAGACCGTGAGCGACGGCGCGGTCAGGGTGCGCCGGGCGCTGGTTTCGGTCTCCGACAAGACGGGGGTCGGCGACTTCGCCAAAGGGCTCGCGGGCCTCGGTGTCGAGATCCTCTCCACCGGCGGCACGGCGGCGGCGCTTCGCGAGGCCGGGCTCGAGGTCACCGACGTCGCCGAGTTCACCGGTCAGGAAGAGATCCTCGGCGGCAGGGTGAAGACGCTGCATCCGCGCCTGCACGCAGCGCTGCTGGCGCGTCGCGACGACCCCGAGCACATGGCGACGCTGGAGCGCGAAGGGATCGCGCCGATCGATCTCGTCTGCGTCAACCTCTACCCCTTCGAGGAGACCGTCGCCGGTCACGACGTCGAGGCCGAGGTGGCGGTCGAGAACATCGACATCGGAGGCCCGACGATGATCCGCGCCGCCGCCAAGAACCACGACGGTGTCGCCGTCGTGGTCAAGCCCGAGGCCTACGACGCCGTGCTCGCCGAGCTGGAGGAGACGGGCGGCGAGGTATCGGCCTCGACCCGCCACTGGCTCGCCAACGAGGCCTTCGCCCAGACCGCCCGCTATGACGCGGCGATCAGCGGTTGGTTCTCGGCCGAGTACGAGGACTTCCCCGAACACCTCGCGGTCGCCTACGAGAAGGTGCTCGACCTCGCCTACGGCGAGAACCCGCACCAACGGGCGGCGCTCTACTCGGAAGCCGGCGTGCGCAGCCACGTGCTCTCGCGCGTCGCCAAGCTGCACGGCCGCGCCCTCTCCTTCAACAACGTGCTCGACCTCGACTCGGCCCGCCGCCTGGTCGAGGATTTCGAGCAGGCGGCCTGCGCGATCGTCAAGCACAACAACCCCTGCGGGGTGGCGATCGGCGCCGACGCTGCCGAGGCCTACGCCAAGGCGCTCGCCTGCGACCCGATGTCGGCCTTTGGCGGCGTGATCGCCTTCAACCGGCCGGTCAGCAAGGAGCTTGCCGAGGCCCTGCACGAGAACTTCGTCGAGGTCCTGATCGCGCCCGACTACGAACATGGCGCGCTCGAAGTGCTGCAGCAAAAGGAGGCGATCCGCATCCTCTGCGAGGAGGAGCGCCGCCAGCGCGATCCGCATGAACGCGACGTCAAACGGGTGCTGGGCGGGCTGCTGATCCAGGACCGCGACGGCGACCCTGAGCCGCGCGAGATCATGGAGGTGGTGACCAAGACCGAGGCGAGCGAGGGGCAGTGGGACGACATGTGCTTCGCCTGGACGGTCGTCCGCCATGTCCGCTCCAACGCGATCGTGATCGCCAAGGACGGGGCCACCCTCGGCATCGGCGCCGGCCAGATGAGCCGCGTCGACTCGGTGCGGCTGGCGGTTGAGAAGTGCCGCGACGCGCGCGGCGAGGACGCCACCGCCCTGCTGGCCGGCTCCGCCGTCGCCTCCGATGCCTTCTTCCCCTTCGCCGACGGCCCCGAGCTGGCGATCCGAGCCGGCTCCACCGCGGTGATTCAGCCCGGCGGCTCAAAGCGCGACGCCGACGTGATCGAGGCCTGCGACGCCGCCGACGTCACGATGGTCTTCACCAAGCACCGCCACTTCCGACACTGATCGGCTCAGACGTTTTTCGTCCTACCGGCCTATTGACGGCCGGCGTTGCAGCGACATAGGCTGAGCATTCATGCCTCGCCGCGCGTTCTGCATATTCAGTGCTCTGGCCCTCGCCGCCGCGTTGAGCGCCTGTGGGAGCTCGGGTGCAAGCCAGGATGAACTCGACCAAGCGCGAACTGAAGGGGCGACACAGGCCAAGCAGCAGGCCAAGATCGAGGGGATCGAAAAAGAACTGCAGTCTTTGAAGCACGGTGGACATGCGTCAAATCGATCGAACACCTATCCCCCCGGCACGACAGCCCCCGGCACTACGGGCGGGAGCGGTGGCAGCAGCTGCGGCGGTGAACTCTCGGTCGGCGCCAACACCACTTGCGCCTTCGCCGAAAACGTCGAGAACGATTACTTCTCTGACATCGGCTCGGGTTCGGGCTCCGTCGTCTCCTACAGCCCGGTCACCGGCAAGCTCTACACGATGTACTGCACGGCGGGCGAGCCGCACGAATGCACGGGCGGCAACAACGCGTCCGTGTACTTCCCCTGAAGCGGCCGGGCTTCGCCGGGGAGCCGCGTGAAATCGCCGCTGCTGCCGATCACGCTGCTCGTCCTCGTTCTGCTCGTCCCGATCGCGGGTTGTGGCGGCTCCGCCGACAAAGGGCCCTCGGCGACAACCGCAAGCGCCGCTAGGCAGCGAGCGCTGGATCGCAAGCTGCGCCGGCTGCGGGGGAAGCTCCAGGCACGGCGCGCCGCGCTGAAGACGAGGCGGAGGCGGGAAGAGCGACAAGCCCAACATCAGCGTGCCGCTGCCACTGCCGTTGAACCCGTGGCACAGGCGAACGGCTTCGCGACGCTCGAAGCAGAACTCGGTGGCGAGATCGGGGCGGCGATCGGCCCACCCGGCGCGGCACCGGCACAAACTTTCGGCAGCCTCGAATCGGGCTCGGCCTGGTCGACCAGCAAGGTGCCGATTTCGCTTCGCCTGCTCGAGGACGTTGGTGGCCCGTCGGGGCTCAGCTCGGCACAAGTCGACGAGATGCGCCGCGCCCTCACCCTCTCCGACAACGAGGCGGCGGCGGCGCTGTTTGCCGATCTGGAACGCTCCCACGGCGGCATCGGCGGCGCCTCTGAAGCCGTCGGCGGGGTCCTGCGTGAAGCGGGCGACAGCACGACGCAGATCTCGACCGAGGGACGCGACGGGTTCTCCACCTACGGGCAAACCGACTGGTCGTTGGCCAACCAGGAGCTCTTCATGAGTCGCCTCGCGGCAGGCTGCATCAGCACCCCGGCGTCGCGCCGGTACGTGCTCGGCCTGATGGGAGAAGTCTCCTCAGACACCTGGGGCCTGGGATCCGCCGGGCTGCCGGCCCGCTGGAAGGGCGGCTGGGGACCGGGGGTCGACGGCGCCTACCTCGCTCGCCAGATGGGAATCCTCTACGTCGGCAACCGCCAGGCGGTGGTAACGCTTGCCGCCATCCCCGCGGACGGCCAGTTCGAAACGGCAGAGGCGATGGCAACGAGCATCGCGCAATGGCTGGCGCGGCAGGCGCCGGCCGTTGCGGCCGCGCCAAGCGGCTGCTAGAGCCAGTCCGTCAGGCGGGGGCCAGCTCTTTCTGCTTCGAGCTGGCCCGCCTCACGTGGTCGCAAACCTCCCCGGCGCTGTCAGCGGTGACCAGCAGCTCCTTGTCGGCCGGGGCGATCATGCCGTCGTCCTCGAGGCCGTGGTCGATCCACTCGAGTAGCGGCGCCCAATGCTCGGAGTCGACGAGGATCGTCGGGAAATGCTTGATCCGGTGGGTTTGGATCAAGGTGAGGCTCTCGAACATCTCATCGAGCGTGCCGAAGCCGCCGGGCATGATCACGAACGCCCTCGCGTAGCGGACGAACATCAGCTTGCGGGCGAAGAAGTAGTGGAAGTCGAGGCTGCGGTTGACGTAGGGGTTGGTCTGCTGCTCCATCGGCAGCTGAATATTGAGTCCGACCGAGAGGCCGCCCGCCTCGGCGGCGCCGCGGTTGGCTGCCTCCATCAGACCGGGCCCGCCGCCGGTGATCACCGTGAAGCCGTTGCGGGAGAGGCAAGCCGCGGTCTCGCGGCATAGGGCGTACCACGAGTGGTCCTCGCCGATGCGGGCAGACCCGAAGATCGTCACGCCGTCATCGATGTCGCGCAGCGCATCGAAGCCGCGGTCGATCTCGGCTTTGATCCGATCCAGCCGCAGCTCGTCCTGCTCCTCGAGATCGCAGGGTGAGCAGAGAAGGTCCTGATCGCGTTTCGCGCCGGCCGCCATTCGTCTCTCCTACCCGCTCTGCGCCAAGTGAGTGCCCCCGACCGGATTCGAACCGGCCGCGCGGCTTAAAAGGGCTCCTATTGCCCATAACCGGCCTCGTTGAGCTCGGCCAGTGTGACCATCAGGCTTCTCGGCGCCTCACTGAGGCCGCGGAAGCCAAAGCGCTCATAGAAGCCCACAGCTGCTTCGCTGATGGCGTGAACAACAACCGCCCGCACGGCGACCTCCTGTGCAGCTCGGCATATCCGCTCGAGGGCATCATTGAGCAGGGACGCGCCAAGCCCCTGCCCCTGACTGCGCTCATCGACGGCGAGGCGGGCAAGGATTGCCACCGGAATTGGGAAGTGCCGCGAGAGGCCCCCGCGCACCGCCTCGGTCGCCTGGACGTGCTCGAGCTGGCCGGCTATGAGCGTGTAGTAGCCGCACACCGTGCCTTGTTCGTCGGCGGCCACAAAGGTGCGAGTCGCATCGCGTCGGTCGCCCTGGCCCGCGTAGCGGCGGAGCCAAAGGTCGAGCGACTCCTCGCCGCAGGCAAAATCTGCCACCTCGTGAGCCGCGGAGTCATAGCGCTCGGTGAGCGCAGCCACTTTGCTCACACGCGGCGGTGCAGACCTTCGAGCCGGCCTACCGTGCCGTCGTCAGGCCGCTCGAGCGCCTCGAGAAAGCGTGTCGCCTCCCCCTCGCTGAGTGAGATCGTCCGCCGGTCGGCGAGCACCTCCTGGGCCCGGGCCTGGGCGGCACGGCGGAAGAAGTCACTCAGGCTCTCGCCCAACGCCGATGCGGCTGCGGCATCGAGCTGGCGCTCCTCATCACTCAGCCGAACTTCGATCCGGCGGGTCTTCGGACTTGCGGTCGGCTCCATGAGCCGGACATTGTACGGGAAGGGCAAAAGATCGCAAGGCGCACGACCCTCCCAAAGGATCCTTGCGCTCTGAGTAGGGACATTGGCGGCAGTCTTGATCTTCAGCGGAGGTAACAGCTCAGCAACCATGAGCCCAGATGGTTGACATCGGCTGCAATGCGCCGCACTCAGGTTGATTGCAACCATCCCGCTACCGGGGTTGGAGTGGCGGAGGAATCGGGCCTGGCGCGACGAAGGACCGTTCCGTCCGGACATATTGATAGCAACGTTGTAACCAATCAGGCATACTGCCTTGATATGGCGGTGGCTGGGAACTTCCGGGGTCTTAGGCGAGACATCGCCGTTGCCCTGCGGGGGCGCAAGCGGACCCTGTATGAGACGAGCAAGGCAATGGGGCGCCGTCCGGGAGATATACAGCGCGCCCTACGCCAGATGCACGCGGAGGGACTACTCCAAGCGAGCGAGGCGAAACCGGTTCGGGGCACCCTATTCTGGTTCAACGAGGAGCACGCTGAGACGCTCGACGCGGCGCTCGCAGAGGCGATCCCGGCCGGCCAGCTCAGACGCGAGCAACGGGCGCTCGCAATCGACGCTCCAGAGGACGCCGATCCGTACCCGGTGCTGGGTCGAGGCGACCTCAGCGGACTGATTGCCTGGGTCGCCGAGTGGGGCGGCGACGGTGAATTGCTCGTCGGAATGGTCCATGACGTACCGAAGCGGAGCGCCGATCAGCTCGTCGGCGCCCTCCGCGAGGCGGGAATCAAATGCCAGCAGAGGCGTATCGGTGAGATCAGCCCCGGCGTCGAGGCGAGGCGCCACGCGGTCGCTGTCGAGGAGGGAAAGAGACCAGTGAACGCTGAGGAGTCAGCGATATGAACCGCCACAAGCCATCGCTTTGGAAGGCGCTGGGCGGCGCTTTCGCCATCGCTATTGCCACGGCCGCGTTCATCGTGACCCTGATCGGAAAGCCGACCTGGGCTCTACGTATCGGCGCAGTTTCCTTCGTTGTACTCGTTGTCGCTTTCGCCGCCGTCTGGTATTGGGGCTTCTACACCGGTAACAACTGGCCGGACTCTGAGTGAGCGGCTCATTCCAGGATCGGCTTTCAGCCGTGAGCTTCTTCGGCCAAGACGGCCCACCATGGCGGTAGACCAACAATGCCCCCGACCGGATTCGAACCGGCGCCGCGCGGCTTAAAAGGCCGCCGCTCTAACCAGCTGAGCTACAGGGGCAAGGCGATCAATGGTAGAGGGGCGCTCGCCGGCCTGCGCTTGCGGTCGTATTTCTTTCCGGCATTCGGCGTTGACTATGACGCCGGGGGTCAGGAAAGCTCAGGGATGCCCTGCTCCGGAGTCGAGGCCTCGGCGTGGGTGCGGAGGGGGATGCGGCCGGCGCCGGCGGCTGCGTGGCCGGCTTCGACGCCAAGGCGCAGCGCGGTTGCCATCGCGACCGGATCGGCGGCACCGAAGATCGAGCTGGCGGCCATCACCGCGTCGCAGCCGAGCTCCATCGCGAGGACAGCATCGGAGGCGGTTCCGATTCCAGCATCGAGGATGACGGGGACCGCGGCGCGCTCGGCGATGATCGCGATGTTGTACGGGTTGCGAATGCCGGCGCCGGAGCCGATCGGCGAGCCCAGCGGCATCACAGCGGCGCAGCCGGCCTCCTCGAGGCGGCGGGCGAGGATCGGGTCGTCGTTGCTGTAGGGAAGGACGGTGAAGCCGTCGGCGATGAGGGTCTCCGCTGCGTCGAGAAGCTCGACCGCGTCGGGGAAGAGGGTGCGATCGTCGCCGATCACCTCGAGCTTGATCCAGTCCGTTTCGAAGGCCTCGCGGGCGAGCTGGGCGGTGCGGACCGCGTCGCGGGCGGTGTAACAACCGGCGGTGTTTGGCAGGGCGAGCAGGCCGAGCTTGTCGAGGACGTCGAGGACGGAGCCCTTGGCGTCGGGATCGATGCGGCGCAGGGCCACGGTGACGATCTCGGCGCCCGAAGCCGCCAGGGCCTGTTCCATCTGCTCCAGCGACCGGAAGCCGCCGGTGCCGGCGATCAAACGCGAGCTCCAGGCACGGCCGCCCAGCTCCCAACCTTCGGCGCCGCCCTGGATCGCCGCCAGGACCTCGACCTTGCTGCCCTCGGCCAGTGCCGTCGAGGCCCACTCTGTGCGTGGGGCGACCTCGCCGTCGAGGGCGACCGCAAGGCCGCGAGCGTCCGCCTCCGCGCCGCTCGCCGCAACCGCGTCGGCGAGGCTGGCGCCCTCGATCAGCTCGCGCGGCGTTCCGTTGAGCTCAATTCTCATCGCGCCACCCCTGCCGTAAGCGAGAGCCGCTCAGGGTCAGCCGCCGCCACTGACTCGGGCAGCTCGCCGTGGTCGAGCAGCTCCGCCACTGCTTCGCCGCTCAGGGGCGCCAGCAGGATGCCATTGCGGTAATGGCCACAGGCGAGGATGAGGCCGTCGAGCGCCCCTCGACCGATCAGCGGCAGGTTGTCGGGCGTGCCCGGGCGCAACCCCGCCATCGACTCGAGCAACTCCATCTCGGCGACGTCGGGCAACAGGCGGTAAGCCTCGCGGAGCAGCTCGTGGACCCCGCCCGCGGTGACGGTGGAGTCGAAGCCCCGCTCCTCCGTGGTCGCGCCGGCGATCAGCCGGCCGTCGGGACGCGGCACGAGGTAGACGCGCTCGGAAGCGACGATGCGCTCGCAGGGTGCTTGGCCATCGGGCGCGCGCAGCTCGAGGATCTGGCCCTTGACCGGCCGAACGGGCGGCTGGGCGCTCTCCGGTAGCCAGCTCGCCGACCCGGACCAGGCGCCGCTGGCGAGGACGACCGCCCCCGCCGCGAGCTCCTCGTCGGCGTTGGTGCGAACGCCGGTGATGCGCTCGCCGTCGATCAGGGCCTCGGTGACCTCGACCCCGCCCCGGAGCTCGACGCCTTCGGCGGCAAGGACGGCAAGCAACGCCGCGGTCATCCGGCGCGGATCGACCGCCGCCTCCGCCGGCGCGTGGACGCCGCCGTTGAAGGAGGGGGTCAGGCCCGGCTCCAGCTCACGGCAACGGCGCGGTGGCAACCATTCGGCACCGAGGCCGAGGGCGCGCTGCAGGTCGTGAACGCGGCGCAGCTCCGCCGCCTCATCGCGATCGAGGGCGATGTGCAGGGCGCCGCACTGGACGTAGCCCGTTCCAAGCTCGCTCGCCGTCTCGAGCTCGGCCACGAAGCCGGGGTACATCTCGCCGGCGTCAAGCGTCATTCGCAGCAGGTCGGGCTCGCCGAAAGCGAGCTCGCCGATCGGCGCCAGCATCCCAGCCGCAACTCGAGTCGCACCGGCGGGTGGATGAGCGCGGTCGAGGACGACGACGCTGGCGCCGCGCTGGGAAGCACGCCAGGCGCAGCAGAGGCCGATTGCTCCGGCCCCGACGACCATCACGTCATAGCTACGTCTCTCGCTCAAATTTGCCTCCGCCGGCATTACCCGGATCAGGTCCAAACGGTCGGTGGCCTCGTTGCCACCCTCTCAGCCTTGGCATCGCCATTGCCGTGGGCTCCCGTGCTCCACCGATGCTACCCCTCCGCACCCACGAGCCCACAGGACCCGCACCCGAGTTAAAACCCCCTTTACGGGTGGGCTTCACTCAGACACCCCCTCGTCCGGCGATAATCGAAC
>JAJKHV010000008.1 GCA_021154855.1 Solirubrobacterales bacterium | reverse complement strand
AGCGAATCGACGGGGCGTCGGCGCCAAGCTTCTGCAGGATCGGCACGGTCAGGCCTTCGTCTTGGGCCAGCAGGGCGATCAGCAGGTGGACCGGTGCCGCCTCGGAGTTGCCGAGCCGTGAGGCGAGTTTGAGCGCGTCGACGACGGCTTCCTGTGACTTGACCGTGAACCTATCCGGCTGCATCGGCCTCTCCCTGGTTCCAGCGCCGTTCGAGCTGCTCGGTCCGTCGCCGCATCCGCTCGAGCTCGATGCGCATTCGTTCGACCCGTTCCTCCATCTCGAGCACTGTCTCCACCCCGGCAAGGTTGAGCCCCTGTTCGGAGGTCATCTGCTGGATCCGGCGCAGCCGCTCGACGTCGCGCTGCGAGTAGAGGCGGGTGTTCTTGGGGGAGCGCTTGGGCTGGATGAGCCCACGCGCCTCATAGATCCGCAGCGTCTGCGGATGCATCTCGGCGAGCTCGGCTGCGACCGAGATCATGAAGACGCCGCGCTCCTCGTCGACCGTCGCTTCGACCCGGTGGCGGCTCACCCGCCGCCTGCCGCTTGATCCGCCCATCGCGCTCATCTCATCTCACCGCGCCGCCTTTCGCAGCAGCTCGGCGCGCGGATCCGAACCGTTGAATGCCTCCGCCAGCTTCGCCGCCGCCTCCTCTTGCTCCTTGCTCAGCTTCTCGGGAATCTCGATCTCAACCCGATAGCGGATGTCACCGCGGCCGCGGCCCTTCGCTTTGGGCGCGCCCTCGCCGCGCAGGCGCTGAACGGAACCGTGCTTCGTGCCTGGGCGAACCTTGATCTTCTTTGTTCCCTCCAAGGTCGGCACCTGGATCGTCGCCCCGCGAAGCGCCTCGGGGATGGTGATCGGCACCGTCACTTCGAGGTTTCCGCCGTCGAGCCGTTTGAAGACCGGCGAAGCAGCGACACGGGTGACGACGAAGAGGTCACCAGGCGGACCGCCGCGCTGCCCGGCCTCACCCTTGCCGGCAAGGCGGATCCGCGCCCCGTTCTTCACGCCGGCGGGGATGTTGACCTTGTAGCGCTTGGTCTGTTGGGTCAGGCCAGAGCCATGGCAGGTGGGACAGGGCTCCTCGATGATCTGACCGGCGCCGCCGCACTGCGGGCAGGGTTGGCTGATCGAGAAGAACCCCTGGCTCTGGGCGTCGATGCCGCGGCCTTCGCAGCGCGGACAGGTAATCGGGCTCGTCCCAGGTTTGGCACCGCTGCCATGGCAGGTAGGGCAACGCTCGGCCTTCGGCACCGTGACGTTGACCTGAGCGCCATTGACCGCTTGGTCGAAGCTGAGGTTGACTTCGGTTTCGAGATCGCGACCCGGAGCTCCTTGCGGCTGCGCCCGCCCCCCGCCACCACCGCGGCTGAAGATGTTGGAGAAGAGGTCGCCGAGGTCGCCGCTGCCGAAGCCGCCGGCCGGGCCACCGCCACCGGGCCCGAACGGCCCGCCACCTGGGCCACCGCCGAAGCCGCCGAACACGCCTCCGCCCGCATCGTATTGCTGGCGCTTCTCGGGATCCGACAGCGTGTCGTAGGCGCCCTGCACCTCCTTGAACCGCTCCTCGGCCGAGGGATCATCAGGGTTGCGGTCAGGGTGATATTTGCGTGCCAGCTTCCGGTGCGCCTTCTTGATCTCCTCTTCTGACGCCCCTTTTGGGACTCCGAGCACCTTGTAGAGATCGTCGGCCACGCGCTACTCGCTCACCACCACACGGGCGGGCCGCACCAACTGATCCCCAAGCCGGTAGCCCTTCTGCAGCACCTCAACGACCACGCCCGACTCGGTCCCCTCGACCGACTGAGTGGAGAGCGCTTCATGCGCGGTCGGATCGAACTTCTCCCCCTTCGGATCAACCGCCTCGACGCCATTGCGCGCCAGCGAGTCCCGCAAGCTCCGGAACACAAGCAGCACCCCATGCGCCAGCCCCTCGTCGGAATCTCCCTGAGGGTCCAAACCCGCCGCCTGAATGGCCCGCTCCAAATCGTCAAGCACAGGCACCACATCCCGAATCAGCTCACCTCGTCCGCGAGCGGTCGCAGCCTGAACCTCGGCCGCCATCCGCTTGCGGTAGTTCTCGAAGTCGGCCTTCGTCCTCTTGGCAAGCTCCAGGTACTGGTCTCGCTCACGCTGCGTGTCAGCTAGAAGCTGATCGAAGTCCGCCTCGACCTGCTGCCCCGTATCCGGGTTTTCGACTTTGTCGCCCGAGCCCTCGGCGTTTCCCGCATCTTCCGGGGGTGGCGTGGGGGTTTGGGGGGCCGAGGACGGACGCTGTGCATCCGCCCGCAGCGCCCCCCCTTCCCCCGCGACAGGACCCGCGGCCGAGCCCTCCTGGGAATCGCCCTCGTGAGGCCTCATTTGTCCGCTCCGTCACCCTCATCGACAACCTCGGCGTCGACAACCTCCTCCTCGTCGGCAGTCGAACCCTCCTCGGAAGCGCCGTCGGCTGAAGCCGCCGCCTGTTGCTCCTGCGCCGCAGCGTAGATCTGCTCAGACACTTTCTGGAAAGCCGCCGTAAGCGCCTCCGTCTTGGAGTTGATCTCCTCGACGCTGTCGGACGCAAGTGCCTCGCGAACGTCTTTGATCGCGGTCTCGATCGCCTCCTTGTCGCCGGAGTCGATTTTGTCGCCCAGCTCCTCGAGCTGTTTCTCGGACTGGTAAGCGGCGTTCTCGGCGAGGTTGCGGGCCTCGGCCAGCTCGCGCTGCTTGGCGTCCTCCTCGGCGTGCGCCTCGGCGTCGGAGACCATGCTCTGGATCTCCTCGTCGGAGAGGCCGGACCCGGACTTGATCTCGATTTTCTGCTCCTTGCCGGTACCGAGGTCTTTCGCCGTGACGTGGATGATCCCGTTCGGATCGATGTCGAAGGTGACCTCGATCTGCGGCAGGCCACGCGGCGCCGGCGGGATGCCGGTCAGCTGGAACTTGCCGAGGCTCTTATTGCCGCTCGCCATCTCGCGCTCGCCTTGCAGCACGTGGATCTCTACCGAGGGCTGGTTGTCATCGGCAGTGGAGAAGGTCTCCGACTTCTTGGTGGGGATCGTCGTGTTGCGCTCGATCAGCTTCGTCATCACGCCGCCTTTCGTCTCAATCCCCAGGGTCAGCGGGGTGACGTCGAGCAGCAGCACGTCCTTGACGTCGCCGGCCAGCACTCCCGCCTGGATCGCTGCACCGACGGCGACGACCTCGTCCGGATTGACCCCTTGGTGAGGCTCCTTGCCGGTCAGTTTCTCGACCCGCTCACGCACCGCCGGCATCCGCGTCATGCCGCCGACCAAGACGACGTGGTTGATCTCGGTGCCGGCGTCGTCGAGCGCCCGCTGTACCGGGCCCACGACCCGCTCGAGTAGATCGCTGGTCAGCTCGTTCAGCTTTGAGCGTGAGAGCTTCAGATCGAGATGCTTTGGCTGCCCCTCGACCGCGGTGATGAAGGGCAGGTTTATCTGTGTCTCCTGCGCAGAGGAGAGCTCGATCTTCGCTTTCTCCGCCGCCTCGTAGAGGCGCTGCAGCGAGTTCTTGTCGGCCGCGAGGTCGACGCCCTGGTCGCGTTTGAACTCGGCGACCAGCCACTCGACGATCGCCTTGTCCCAGTTATCGCCGCCCAGGTGGTTATCACCGGCCGTCGCTTTGACTTCGAAGACGCCGTCGCCGATGTCGAGCACCGAGACGTCGAACGTACCTCCACCGAGGTCGAAGACGAGGATCGTGTGGTCCGCTTTCTCCTTGTCGAGCCCGTAGGCGAGCGAGGCCGCGGTCGGCTCATTGATGATCCGCTTGACGTCGAGCCCAGCGATCTTGCCGGCGTCGGTCGTCGCCTGGCGCTGGTCGTCGTTGAAGTAGGCCGGAACCGTGATCACGGCGCTGTCGACCGTCTCGCCCAGCTTCGCTTCGGCGTCGGTCTTGAGCTTCTGCAGGATCATCGCGCTGATCTCCGGCGGGCTGTACTGCTTGCCACGCGCGTCGACCCGGACGTCGCCATTGGGGCCGGCGACGACTTTGTAGGGAACGATCGTCTCCTCCTCTTTGACCTCGGCCTCCTTGCGACCCATGAAGCGCTTGATCGAGAAGATCGTGTTCTCGGGGTTCATCACCGCCTGGCGCTTGGCCACCGTGCCGACGAGGCGATCGCCAGACTCGGTGAAAGCAACCACCGACGGAGTGGTGCGCCCACCCTCGGCGTTCTCGAGGACGCTCGGCTCGCCGCCCTCCAACACGGCGACGCAGGAATTGGTCGTGCCAAGGTCGATGCCGATCGTTTTACCCACTATCAAGTACCTCCAGCTCTGGTTCGTGTCTACTTAAGAAATCTAAGCGGCAGTATTGCAGATCGCTACAAGATGCAAATCTTTTGCACGTGTAGCGGGTTTGCGGGTAGAGGTGCCTCGGACGCAATCGGCCCCGTCCGCGTGGGTCGCCGACCAAAGAGGAGACAACTTTGATTCATCCGCACGCAGCTACCCGGCGAACACTCGCCCTATTCGCTCTCGTCAGCGCGCTTCTCTTTGCTCTGCTGCCGAGCCTCGCGGGGGCCAAGGGCCGCGAGGACCACGGCCACCACAAGGGCCACGAGGCTAACCACGCTAAGGGCGACGACAGCAGCGGTCGTGGCAAGGAAGTCAACGTGATGACCCGCAATCTCTACCTCGGCGCTGACCTTGCTCCAGCCATCTCGGCCTCAGGCTTGGGCGCCTTCACCGAAGCGACGGGGCAGATACTGCGCGAAGTGACGGCCAACAGCTTTCCGACGCGCGCCAAGGGGCTCGCCCAGGAGATCCTCAAGAAGAAACCCGACCTGGTCGGCCTCCAGGAGGTGGCGCTGTGGCGCACCGGCCCGCCCAGCCTCGAAGTCTTTCTCAATTCGGGCGCAAAACCGACCGCGACCGCGGTCCGCTACGACTACCTCAATGAACTGATGGCCCAGCTCAACAAGGGCAAAGGGAAGGGTGGCAAGGGGAAGCCGCAGTACCGGGTCGCCGTTTCCCAGGACGAGTTCGACTTCGAAGCGCCGGCCAACGAGAACGGCGTTCCGGGCGATGGGCCCAATGGGGCGATACCCAACGCCGAGATCAACGGCCGGTTGACGATGCGGGATGTGATTTTGGTTCGGGTGGGCGCCGGCGTTGCCTTCAAACGCGCACAGGCCGGGCACTTCGCCAACCTGCTGGTCGTCACCGTCTCCGGCGTGAAACTCGCGGTGACCAGGGGCTGGACGGCGATCGACGCCAAGGTTCGCGGCAGTCACACCTTCCGCTTCGTCAACACCCACCTCGAGGCATTCGATCCGGCGACGCAGGTGCCGAGCATTCGTGCCCTGCAGGCCGGCGAGCTGGTTGCCCCGGGTGGGCCGGCGACGACGAGCCTGCCCGTGATCCTCGTCGGCGATCTCAACTCAGACGACGATACGGTCGAATCGGGCGATCAGCAGGCCTACCGGACCCTGCTCGGCGCTGGGATGCGGGAGCGCAGCACGAACACGCCGCTCGGTTGCTGCCTCAACTCGAGTCTGCTTGCGGTTGGCGCTGGCGGCAGCGTCGCCGACTTCAACCACCAGGTCGACCACGTGATGACCCGCGATCCGAAAGAAATCAAGCTGAAAACCTCAGCCGTCACCGGCCGCCAACCGGTCAACGGCTTCTGGGACTCAGATCACGCCGGCCTCTACAGCGCCCTGCGCTTCACGCGCTAGCTGTAGTTCCCAGCCAGGTTGTTCCCCTGTAGCTCACTGAGTCGAGCCGCAGGCGGGCGATGGCCGAGGGAGCCGTGCTTTCGTCGGTAGTTGT
>JAJKHV010000007.1 GCA_021154855.1 Solirubrobacterales bacterium | reverse complement strand
TCGTCGTCACGCTCGGCACCTATCGCGGCTATCCGTTCACGCGATTGGTGCGGCGCCTCTTGGAGATCCTCCCGCCCGAGGCCGAGGTGCTCTGGCAGACCGGCGATACCGATGTCAGCGGCCTCGGCGTCAGCGGCCACGAGGCAATTCCCGAACGCGAGCTGAGCGAGGCGATGCGCGAGGCGGACGTCGTCGTGGCGCACGCCGGGGTCGGCACCGCGCTCGCCGCCTTCGAGGTCGGCAAGTGCCCGCTGCTGGTGCCGCGCCGCTTCTCGCTGGGCGAGCACGTCGACGACCACCAGTTCCAGATCGCCGGCGAACTCGCCGAGCGGGGCCTCTCGGTATCGGTCGACGCCGACGAGCTGCGCCTCGACGACCTCGTCGCGGCCGCGGCGAGGAGCGTCGCGAGCCCGGCTCAGGCGCCTACCTTTGCGACCTGCGGCGAGCGGTCGGGCGCCGATCCCAGCAGCCGCCTGGCGAAGAGCTCGTAGAGCTGGACGGCGGAGCGCTCGGCGTCGAACTCGCGCAGCACAGCCTCCCTGCCGCGGCGGCCGAGCTCCTCACGAAGGTCGGGATCGATCAGCAGTGACTCCAACCGCTCGGCGAGCTCCTCCGGGCGGCCCGGGGCGACGAGGAAGCCGCCGACGCCGTCCTCGATCAGCTCGGGGATGCCGGTGATCCGCGTGCTCACCACCGCAAGTCCCATCGCCATCGCCTCCATCAGGACGACGGGGACGCCCTCCGCGAAGCTGGGCAGGCAGAAGATCGCGGCGCCTTCGTACAGCTCGCGCAGCCGGTCCTGGCCGACGGCGCCGAGGAAGCGGATCTGGGGCGCGATCCCGAGCCGCTCGGCGCGGGCTTCCAGCTCCCCTCGAAGGGCGCCGTCGCCGGCGAGGGTGACGTCGACGTGCTGGCCGCGGCCGGCGAGCAGCGCGACCGCCTCGAGCAGCACCGCCTGTCCCTTCTCGGGGACGAGCCGGCCGATGTAGAGGATCGACGGCGGGCGGGCGGTTGCCTGAAGCGGGCTCGAGCGGGTGAACTGGTCGACCGGGATGCCGACGTGGACGACCTCGAGGCGGTCCCAATCGTCGGGCTTGCTCAGCGCCATCAGCTGGCTGCGGGCGAAGTCGCTGATGCAGACGACGAAGCGGGCATCGCTCAGCTTCTCGGCGAGGCGGTAGTGAGCGAGGTCGGCGAACTCGGTCGGGCCGTGCATGGTGAAGCTCCACGACCAGGGCCGCTCGGGCTCCACGGCGGTGCCGATCGAGGCGGCAAGCAGTCCCAGATCGGCGGCGGCATTGGCCAGGTGGACGTGGATGTGGCGGATGCCGCGCTCGCGGCACTCGCTCCAGAGCATCGTCGCCTCGGCGAAGTAGAAGGCTTGCCAGAGGCGGCCGCGCAGGCCCGGCGGTGCGAGGCGCAGCGCCAGGGCAAGGGTCGAGGCGTAGGCACCCGGTGCTCTCAGCATCAGCCCGAGGTGGGCACGCAGCAGTCGCGGCCAGCTCGGCGGCAGGATCGCGACGGTGGTCTCGGCGGCGCGGCGGTCGGCGTCCGAGAGCAGCCGGTCGGGGCGGGTGCGGCGGATCGAGAAGGTCGTGATCGCGGCGCCGAGGCGGCGCAGCGCTTCGACCTCACGCAGGACGAAGGTGTGCGAGATCGCCGGGTACTCGGAGCAGAGGTAGGCGATCTTCACGAGCCCTCCCCGGGAGGCGCCTCGCGCTCGGTCCTGACCCATCCGCTCGGCCCCCGACCGAGCAGGAAGCGCGCGTATAGCCTCATCTTGGCGGCGACCAAGAGCGGGGCGAGGAGAAGCGCGCGGTAGACCTGCGCCGGCGCCCGCACGAGCCGCAGTCCGCCGAGGACGAAGGTGGCCTGGGCGACGAGGCTGACGGCGGCGAGCCCGCTCAGCCGGCGATAGCCGAGCAGCAGGCCTGCGAGCAGCGAGCCGAGGTTGCCGGCCGCGATCAACGATTGCGGGGGCAGCAGGCACTCGAGGCCCGCCTGTATCCGCACGACGTCGCGCTTGGCCAGGCCGGCGCCGAGGAGCCGGGGGCTCCAGTTGCGGATCAGCTGCAGCCGGCCGCGTTCCCAGCGCGCCTGCTGCTCCGAGCTGGCCCGCATCGAGGTCGGCACCGCCTGGCTGACCGAGGCCCCTGGGACGAACTCCGCCCGCTCGCCGGCGAGAACCAGGTGCAGGTGGTATTCGCCGTCCTCGACCAGGCCGGTCGCGGTCCATGGCGTCCGCTCCAGCAGCTCGCGCCTGAACCCCATCCCGGTGCCGACGAGGCCGCACGAGAAGCCGAGGCGCTGTTTGCCCAGGAAGCGGACCGTGTCGGCCAACGCGAAGGCGCCGAAGCGCAAGGCCGAGACGTGCGAGTCCTCGGGGTTGCCGGCGACATAGTCCACCTGCACCGCGCTCGCTCCCGAGCGCAGGCGCCGGTCGATCGCCGTCAGCAGGTTGGCGGAGACGGTGCAATCGGCGTCGACCATGACGATCGCCTCGACGCTTCCTTCCTGCTCCTCGAACAGCCGCTGCAGCGCCCAGATCAGGGCGAACCCCTTGCCCCGCTGCGTCGCGTCGGTGCGCTCCCAAACCTCGGTGCCGGCCCGGGCGCAGCACGCCGCCGTGCCATCGGTGCAGTTGTCGGCGATCACGATGGTTCGCCAGGAGCCGGCCGGGTACTCGCAGGCGGCAAGCGATTCCAGGGTGGCTTCGATCCCGCTCTGCTCGTTGTGGGCCGGGATCAGGACGGCGAGCCGCAGCGGTTCCCCGTCGGCGGCCGCGGGCTCCGCCGGATTGCGGATCGAGTCGCGCGCCGCCACCAGCAGGGCGAGCAGGTAGCCGGTCGAGAGCGTCAATACCGCCTCGAATGCGAGCAGCACGGCTGCGAGCGGGCGCGGCGGCCGGAGCCCGCGCTCGGCTCTTGCTGGGGATTTGGCGGAAAACGGCATCGTCAACCGCCTAACGGGACGATGCCTGCCGGAAATTACGCTCCCTCCGTTTCCGCTGCAGGGAAAACATCGCGGTCTCGGCTGCTCCGGGACCGCAGCGTCCGGGCGATCGCGAGGGCGAAGCGGCCAAGCACCCGAAGGCTGTGCCCGAGAGTGGAGGTGGCTCGACCGCGCTGGGCCTTCTCGACGTGTTCGCGGATCACCTCCGCCGGTGGGGCGACCTGGCGTCTGACGAAAGCCCAGAGGTCCCGAGGGGGCGCCAGCAAGCCGTCGATCAAGCCGATCTCGGCGAAGAGCTGCGCCTGGCTGTGGTAGGGATGGGGCTCGGAGAGGCGGACGGCGATGCGGCCGCGAGGCCCGAGCGCGCCGGCGCTGCCGATCGCCCGCTCGGCCGGGAAGCCAACGGTCCGCTCGGCGACCCTGAGAGCGGCGGTGAGCGCCGGCTCGAGGGCGGGGTAGGCGCGGGCCGGCTCCGCCAGCGCGCCTGGGCTCAGCTCGGCGCCGAAGGCGTCCCACCAGGCGCCGAGGTCGGTTGCCTGCCGCAGCCCGGTGAAGCCGTCGCGGGCGTAGAAGAGCAGCAGCGCGGTCAGCTCGTCCACCGGCGCCGGCCGCCAGTCGCCGTCGCCGGGCCCCAACAGCCGCTCGCGGGCGAAGCGCGTCTCGTACCAGTGGACTCGCCAGTGCAGCTCCAACGGCGGCAGCTCGCCCCGCTCATGGGCGAGGGCGAAATGCAGCAACGGCAGGCCATTGGCGCCGACGTGGTCGGTCGGCGGCGCATATCCCAGCCCGCGGACGACCTCGACCGCCCGGCGAAGCTGCTCTGGGGCGACCAGCAGATCGATGTCGCTGGAGAGGCGCCGGCCGGCTTCGCCGTAGAGAGCTTCGCCAAGCGCCGGCCCCTTCAACGCGGTCGAGGCGATGTCGGCATCGCCGAGCGCGGCGATCGTCCGGGCCGCGATCAGCTGAAGGAGCGCGTCTTGGCGGCGGGTCGCCTCGATCGCCTCGGCGACGGCGACCGCGAACTCGTCGGGGGCGGCCCCGCCGGCAAGGTCGAGGACGCGTGGCCCCAGTGTGGGTAGCAGCCGCTGGGCGCTCAGCAGCTCGCTCAGCAGGGACCAGTCCAGCCCCACCAAGCGGCCGTCGATGCGCTCGCCCGCTTCCCTCCGACGCTCGCCGGTGGCGGCGCTGAGCAGGATGATCCGCTGCTCGATCCCGAAGCCATCGCCTCCTGCTGCCGAGGCCCGCCCCCGTCTCACCTCGGCCGACCCAGGCTCGTCGAGGGCTCGAATTCATGCAGGTCCATCCACAGCACCTGGAGGTGGCTCCACGGAAACGAGGCCAGCAGCTGGGCGGGGGACTCGTTTTCGAAGTAGCCGCCTTCGCCGCCGTACGGATTGCTGCCGGTGGGGCGCGGGTCCTGGGCGAAGAACTGAGTCACCTTGGCTTTGTCCCGGATGAAGATGCCGTAGCGCTGCGCCGCTTCGGCGATCATCGCGGTCAGCCATGGCAGGTGAAGCGCGGCGACGTCCAAGCTCGGATCGAGCCGTAGATGCGCACCCTCCGGCAGCGATGCCGGGCTTTCCGAGGTTCCGTCGGTGCGTCGCGCCGGAGATGCATAGACCCCGCTTCGGGCGTCGGGGACGGCCAGGGCGAGGGCATGTTCGATCCGGCCACGCCGCAGGTCCTTGAGCGTGATCAGGCCGCCGGCGATCGAGAACGACGAGGCCGAGGCCCCCCAGGTCGCCTGCGCGCCACGCCACGCGGCCGGGCCGTAGGCGCCCCAGTTCGAGGAGACGTTTTGCATCGCGCCGCCCCAGGCGGCGGTCCAACCAGCGGCCGTGTGGGCGAGCCTCCAAAACTCCCAGAGGCGGTTGGCGCTCGGCTGCCAGACGACCAGAACGCGGTCGCTGCCGCCGGAGGGCTGCGCCCCGGGCGGCATCGGAACTTCGCTCCAGGCAGACCTCAGCGCCGGCGAGTCGAACTGGCTGACGAGTTGGACGCGGACGACCGGCTGGTCGGCGGGAACGGTGTAGATCGGCACGCTGTAGTCGGTCGTGTTGATCCACGGGCCGTTGCCGGCTTCGAGCTCATCGCCGACCTCGGCGTCGAGCGCTGCGACCAACCTGGCCGAGTTTGGGTCGAGGTTGAGGTCCGCGGCCGGAGGGGCGTTCCAGAAGCTCGATGCGGAGAAGAACGGGAACGGCGTCACGTTGAGCGAATGCCGCACCGCGGGATGGCCCGCGACGCCCGTGCCCAGCGCGGCGCTGCTGCCGCAGCCGGAGGCGATCCAGCAGGCGCACGACGCGGCGGCGAGCAGGCCGATCGTGGCGAGCGCTCGGCTCATGCGCTGCGGGGGAGCAGGGGCCTCGCTCCCGTGGCCGCCCCGGCCCAGACGAACATCAGCACCATCGGGAACGGTGCCGTGTGGGGGTCGACGATGCAGACGACGAGGAAGAACACCGCGATCGCGAGCAGCCCCAGCTTCCAGGGCCGCAACGACGCCGGCCCGCGAGCGAGGATCGCGCCGCCGACCGCCCAGGCGATCGAGGCCAGCCAGAGCAGCGCGCCGAGCAGGCCGAGCTCGACCGCGTAGGAGAGGTAGGTGTTGTGGATCGGCAGGATCGGGTCCGGCACCCCGATCGTTATCCCGTGCGAGTAGCCGGTCATCGGGTAGTCGGCGGACTGGCGGAAGTAGTCGACGCTCTCGGCCGTGTAGCGGTCGAGGCCGAAGCCGAAGAGCGGCTTCGCCTCGACCATTCGCAGCCCCGCGGCCGCCTGATTTTGCCGGTCCCAGAGGCTCTGCTGGTAGGTCGCCCTCTGGGAGGCCCGCTGCGAGAGGGTCGGCGAAAGGGCGAACGCTCCAACCAGCCCGAGGGCGGCGATCGCGATCCCGGGCGCGAGCCAGCGCCGCCCCGCGCGCGTCGCGAGCGCCGCCACCACGACGGCGACGATCGTCGCTGCCCAGACGCCGCGCTCGAGGGTCAGGAAGCAGCCGAAGAGGCAGAGGGCGGCGACCAGCAGTGCCAAGTGGCGCCTGGCCCGACCGCGCCACTGGCCAAAGGCGACCAGCGCCGCCACCGCACAGGCGAAGCAGGCGAAGCCCATCGCGGTGGGGCTCTGGAAGGGCCCGCCCGCCTTCACCGAGCCGAGCGTTTCGAGTTCGACGTGGCCGACGTAGCTTGGAAAGACCAGGAAATGCGGGCCCAGCGACTCGAAGATCGCCGTCAAGCCGAGGTAGGCGCCGAGCCCGACCAGCGTGGCGAGCAGCAGGTCGCGTTCGCGCCGTCCGGCGAAGACGGCGGGCGCGACCAGGAAGAGCAGGAACGGCACAGCGCCGAAGACGTCGACCAGCTGCAGGAAGCCGTCCTTGGATGCCAGCGCTCCTGACGCCGCGGCGGAACCCAGCGCGTAGAGCAGGGTCAGGCCGATCAGGAGGTGGACGTTGCGGAGCGGGATCCGCGGCATCCGGGCGATGCCCGGTGCGCGCAGGAGGATCTGCAGCAGGGCCGCCGCGACGAGGAGGCGATTCAGCGGCAGGCCGGCCAGGCCCATCTGCGACCAGCCGCCGGAGAAGATCGTCAGAGCGATCGCCGCGCACATCGCCGCCGCCGGGGGCAACTCCCACAGCCTGCGCAAGGCGAGCACGCCGGCGACGACCAGCAGCGCCGCGATCGGCAGCCATGGCCCTTGCAGCCGGCTCGGCTGGTAGCGGTAGAGCAGGCCCAGCATCGCGATCCCGACCAGGGCCCAGGCGTACCAGGGGGGACGCCAAACCGCCCGCACCGCCATTAGACGCTCCAGCTCGAGAACGATCTGCCGGTGAGCGCCCGCAGGCGCTCGACGTCCTCGGCGTAGAGCTCTTGGAGGAGAAGGCGGGAGTCGTCGCCGAGCGGTTCGGTTTCCAGCGGCGGCCAGAAGGCTCGTTCGTAGACCCGGCGGACCTGTTTGCGGACGTCTGCTGGGATCCACCGCGTCCTCGGCGCGACGGCCTGGGCGATGAAGGTGGCCTGCCCGGGCGGGGAGGCGCGTCGAGCGCTGGTCTTCCAGAGTTCCTCCCCGAAGCGCTCGGAGGAGAAGTCGTCCTCGACGGCAAGGAAGGCGAAGATCTCGCGCAGAGCCGTCTCGCGGTCGAGGAGGAGCTCGGCCTGGTCGATCACCAGCACCCTGTCATCGGGGAATCGGCGCAGGTAGAGCTCCAGCTGGCGCGCGTAGAGGCTGTGGCAGGCGAGGTAAGAGTGCGGGTCGGCGATCTCGTCGAGCGCCTGCCGCAGAGATCGCTGCTCGTCGCCGGAGGCGACCGAGTGGCGATAGTGCGAGACGGTCCGCTCGATCGGGTCGCGGACCAGATAGACGAACTTGGCGTCTGGAACCAGCTCGCCGATCCTCTCCGGCACACCCTCGCGCCGCGGAGCGTTGGTGTAGCTCGGCGAGGCCTCGCCGCGAACCTCGAAGGTCGGGTCGAAGAGGCGTTCGTACTCGTCGCGGTCGCCGATCCTTTCCGGCGGAAAGGGAATGCCGTTTTCGGGCCCGGCGAAGAAGTGAGGCTCCTTGATCGCCGACATCTGGATCTGGGGGTGCTGATCCAGGTAGTAGTGCAGGCTCGTGGTCCCCGCCTTCGCTGCGCCGATGACGAAGAAGGTCGGGAGTGCCGTCACAGCCGTCGCTCGCGCAGGACCGCTGCCGCGCAGCCGACGACCAGTCCGGCGAGGAGCCCGAGGAAGCCATACAGCTCGATCTTCGACTTGCGGTCGCTGCTGGCGCTGGTCGCCCCGGCGACCAGGGAGACCAGCCCCTCACGGGGCGCCTGGCTCGCGACTGCGGCGATGTAGGCGGTGTCGATTCCCTTCACCTTCACCCGGGCCGCGGCTCTTTCGGCTTCCGCTTCCGCGAGGGCGTCGGCGTCCGCGCTCGTCCCGAGGGCGGCCAGCTTCGCTTCGGTGCGCCTCAGCTCCAGCGAGGCGAGCCGGTAGTCGCCGAGCAACGACCTCGCCTGCGGGTTGGAGCTGTTGCTGCGGTTCTCGTAGACGATGATCGCGCCGGCCGCGGTGTTGGCGAGCCGGATCGCGCTCGAATCCGAGGGCCCCGTCCCGATCACGCGGAACGCCGGCGCGAGCGGGATCGGCTCGGCCGATAGTCGCGGCGTCGCTTCGCCTGCCGCGACGTCGAGCTTGCGGTCGATCGCCGCCAGCACCGGTGCCGCTGCGATCGAGCGACTGAAGGCGGTCGCCAGTGAGCTGGCCGACTGGACATAGCCGAGGAAGCCCGGCGAGTTCGGGTTCACCTGCCCCACCTGGAGGGTCGCCGAAGCGGTGTAGGTCGGCTGGCGCAGCAGGCCAAAGCCGACTCCGAGCAGGGCCAGCAGCACCGCGAAGAGGGCGACGATCCGCTTGTTGTTGGCGATCGCACTGAGCAGGAGGCTCTCCGGTGGCTCGAAGATCCCGTCGACCATCGCCGCCGGGTCGTCGATCGTCGACGGAGGGCGTGGTGGCGGGGGGGAGTGGATGCCGTCTGCGGTTCGCATAGCCGGGAATCGCCGCTGTGGTGGCGATCGACTGTCCCAACGGCTTGATTTCCCCCGAACTTACGGGCTCGCAGGGCGCCGCCTCCAAAATCTTTTTCGGGGGCTGCATAAGCAGGCGCCGTCGTTGGCTCGTTCAGAGGCAACGATGGACGGTGCGGAGACTCAGAGCACAGACCCGGAGCGCGCCTCCACGGCCAAGCGCGGCAGCTACCGGGCGGGCTTCCTCTTCGGCACGCTGAGCTTCTCCCTCACGGTCGGGATCGGCTTTCTGTCGACGATCGTCACCGCCCGCCTCTATGGCATCGACGTGATTGGCCAGTTCGCGCTCGTCTGGGCCCCGGTGGCGGCGATGTGGGTGCTCTCGACGATCAAGGAGCAGCAGGCCCTGATCAAGGAGATCACCGGGCTCTCGCCGCGAGAGCCACGGGTCACCCAGCTGTTCGCGGTCGTCTTCACCTTCTCGGTCGCGCTGACGGTTGCCGTCGCGGCCCTCGATGCGCTGGTCTGCCTCTTCGTCTTTCCCGGCCCGCTCGACGCTCCAGAGCTGCTCGCGCCCGCCCTCGTATCGATCGCGGGCTACACCATCGTCACCAATACCGGCTGGAACATCGACTCGATCTTCTCCGCCTTCGTCGCCGGGCGCCAGCTGTTCTGGGTGCGCCTGAACGAAGCGATCAGCTTCATCGTCATCGCCACGGCCGTCGGCTTGGCCTGGCAATCCGTTTGGGGACTCGTGATCGCGACGATCGGCGCCTCGCTGGCAGCGCTGCTCCACCGCCTCGTCGCGGTGAGGCCCTTCATCCGGGCACGGCTCAGCCGCAGCGAATATCGCGCTGGCCTGAACGTCCTGCCGGCGCTGCTTCGCTTCGGCCTCAAGGCCGCTCCCGGCCAGATGGCGCAGGGGATCAGTCAGCAGGGCGGCATCTGGGCGATCGGCATGGTCGCGCCGGTGGCCGTCGTCGGCGCCTACAGCCGGGCACTGGTCATTCCACGCAGCCTGCAGCAGGCGAGCCTGCGGATCACCGAAGTCCTCTATCCGACCCTGGTGGGTAGGCACACCGAGGGGGACGGCCACGGCTTCGACCGGGCGATGATCGACTCGATCCGCTACGAAGTGATCGGAATGCTGCTGCTGGGGGCGGCGATCGGCGGCGCCGCTCATTCCGTGCTCGGCATCTTCGGGCCGGGCTTCGGGCGTGCCGCCCCGGCGCTCGCGCTCCTCGCCCTCTATCCGGCTCTCTCCTCGATCAGCGTGACGCAGACGCAGGCGCTCTGGGCGGTCGACCGACCGGGGCTGACCAGCGTCATCGCATTGGTTCGCCTGGCGGTGACCGTCGCGCTGCTGATCGCGCTCACCCCGATCCTCGAGATCGCCGGCCCTGCGCTGGCCCTGCTGGCCAGCTACCTGGTCGTCATCGTCTTCTCCGGCGCGGCCCTCCGACGGCACCTGGCTCGCCCCCTGCGCGCCACCTGGCCGCGGCGCGAGCGCCTGGCTCTCGGGGTCGCCTATGCGGCCGGGTTTGCGGCCGCCCACGCGATCGAGCGAGCCCTGCCGTCGACCCTCGCGCTGCCACTCTGCCTGCTTGCCGGGGCGCTGGCGTACCTTGCCGCCCTGCTCCTCTGCGGTGGTCTCAACGAGCGCGACCGAGCTCGCTTGGCGGAGCTCGGCGGGTGGCTGCGCTACCGGCTGGCGAGGCGCGAGCCTGATGTTGCGGTCAGCCCCAGTGACGCAGTTCCATCGCCAGCAGCTCGAGGCGGCTCCAGGGAAACCGGGAGAGCAGCTGCGCTGGGGACCTTCCTTCGAAGTACCCCGCTGGGCCGGCGTAGGGATTAGTCCCGGTGGGGGTCGGGTCCTGGGCGAAGAAGTGCGCGACTTTGGCTCGATCCCGGACGACGATCCCATAGCGCTGCGCCGCCTCGGCGATCATCAGGGTCAGCCGTGGGAGGCGCAGCGCGGCGAGGTCGAGGTCCGGGTCGAGCCTCAGGCATGCCCCCTCGGGAAGCGCCAGCGGGCTGTCCGAGGTCCCGTCGGTTCGCTGCGCCGGGGGCGTGTAGAAGCCGGCCCGAACGTTGGGGATGGCGATCGCCAGGCCGTGGTCGATCTCGCCTCGCTGCAGGTCTTCCAGCGTGATCAGGCCCCCGGCGAGCGATAGGGAGGAGGCGGAGGACCCCCACCAGCTCTCGGCACCCGGCCAGGCGCCGGGGCCGTAGACGCCTGCGTTGGAGGAGACGTTTCGCATCGCGCCTCCCCAGGCCGCGCTCCAGCTCCCGTCGAGCTGCGCAAGCCGCCAGAATTCCCAGAGTCGGTCGCTGCTCGGCTGCCACACGACGAGGTGGCGATCGCTGTCAGCGGAGGCACGGGCTTGTGGCGGCAGCGGCACTTCGCGCCACGCCGATTGCAGGCTGGGGGAGTGGAACTGGCTGAGCAGCTGGACGGGGACGGTCGGCTGGTCCGCCGGCACCGTGTAAATCGGCACGCTGTAGTCCGTCGTGTTGATCCACGGGCCGCTGCCCGCCTGAAGCTCGAGCTCGATCGTCGTTTCGAAGGCGCCGGTTATCGCGGCCGATTGCGGATCGATCGCGGCCTCGGCTGGCAGCGGCGCGTTCCAGAAGCTGGAAGGCGAAAAGAAGCGAAAGGGCGTTTCGCTCGGGCTGCCGGGATCGCTCGGAGGTTCGGCGAGAGGAGGCGACGGCGCGGCGTCGGGCGAGGGGCCGGAGTTGCCCGCGGGAACGCCGCGGGGCGTCGGCGTGGAAAGCGATGGCAACGACCCCGAGGCCGCTCCGACCGACGGTGCCGCCTCACCGAAGTCCCTTCGCCTGCAGGCCCCTCCACTGCCCGACCGCCTGGCGAGCCTGCGGGTCGCCGCGGCGCCGCGATGCCGGCCGTGTTTGGCGCACTTCGCCGGGCGGGTTGGCCGCTCCTTTTCGAGCAGATGCGGTGAGCCGGCGGATGGCGAGACCGTGGCTGCGGCGGGGCAGCCGGTCGCGGTCCAGAGGAGAGCCGCCGCGGCCGCAAGGCAGGCGCTCGCAAGCGGTGCACGGGTGGAGCTCATCTGGCGGCTCATCGGCGCGACCGCACCAGGCAAGCGCCGCCCGCCCGAACCTGGACGTTTATTCAGCCGCTGGGATGACTCTTGCGCCGCGCCTGCGGCGTCAGGATCCGAGCAGCTGGCGGATCACGCTGGGGGTCCCGAGCCTGCGCCCGTGCGTTCGCACCCGGACCGGCTCCGTCGCCACGTCCTTCGCTGCTCGCCAGAGGTCGGCGGCAAACGAGTCCAGGCTCGCGGCCTGGGAGTCGAGCTCGCCGGTCATCTGCTCGAGCTCGTAGCCCATCGTGGCCAGCCGCGCCTGCCCCAGGAACCGCAGGTAACGGCGGCACCACTCGCGGCGGAGCGGGTTGGCGAGGGTGCCCTTCCACTTCTCTCGGGGCTCGGCGCTCAGGGTCGAGTACCTCTTGCGCCCGGTCGGATCCCCCATGCGGCCGCCCAGCTCGATCTTCGCGAAGTTGGCGAGCGCCTCGGGCTCGAACTCGATGCCGAGGTACTCCGTCAGCTCCCTCCAGTGACTTTCGTCTCCCCCGGTCAGGTCCTCGAAGCGCGCTGCATGGACGCGCTCCCGGTTCGCCTCGTAGGTGGCGATCAGGCGGGGCAGGCCGATGAAGAGGTCGCTGCTCATGAAGTTCGGATGCCAGGGGCCCCAGGTCTCGATCATCGAGGCCACCACGCTGAGCGGGCTGCGCCAGAGAAAGAGGAACTTGCCTTCCGGGAAGAGCCGCATGATCTCTTCGGCGACGAGGCAGTACGGCGGGGTCTTGTCGAGGAAGTAGGCGGCGCCATCGTCGGCTGCCTTCTCATAGAGGCTGAGGACGAACCTGCGCATCTCGTCGAGGTAGTCGTCCTTGCCGCCCGGAAGCTCCTCGCAGAAGTCTTCGATCGCGGCGACGAGCAGCGGGTGGACGTACTCTGCGTCCAGGCCCCGCGGCCGCAGGGTGTAGGCATGGGGCAGCAGCAGCCACGGCTCCGAGGCGGTCGCGACCCCCTCGTGCGCGCCGATGATCCGCTGGACCACGGTCGAGCCGCTGCGCGAGATCGAGAACAGGAAGATCGGCTGGATGCTCATCGCTGCCCTTCGCAACGTGGCTCGGCGCTGTGGACTTATGGGGGCGCTTGGCGGCTACTGTGCCGCCGTGGACGAGCGCGCCAAGCGATCGATCGCGGGCTCCTTCGCCTGCGTGCTCGGCCTGATGCTGCTCACCGGCCTGGCGTATCGGGCCGGGCCGTTTCAGCGCCTCGACGCCGAAGCCCTGAGCAGGCTCTCCGCCCGGAAGGGCTCCTCGCCCGCGGAGATAGCAGGTCCGGTGATGCACTCAGCCGACCTTCTTCCTCTGCTCGTCCTGCTCGTGGTGGCCTGCGGACTGGCCTTGCGCGATGGCCGACGCCGCGAGGCCCTCGCCGCCCTCGTTCTGGTCGCCGGGGCGAATCTCACGACGCAGGTCCTCAAGACCGCCCTTGCCCATCCGCGCTACGAGCCGATCCTCGGCTATCGCCAGATCGGCTCGGCTTCGTTTCCAAGCGGCCACGCCACGGCCGCCCTCTCAATCGCCCTCGCCTTCGTCCTGGCGGTGCCCCGCTCCTGGCGTCGCCTGACGGCCCTTGCCGGCGCGGTTTTCGCTCTCGCCGTCGGTTGTTCGGTCGTGATCCTCAATCGCCATTTCCCCGGCGATGTCCTCGGCGGCTGGCTGGTGGTGGGAGCCTGGTTCTTCGCCGTGCTCGCCGGCTTGTTCACCTCATGCCCGCATCCGCCGGATCGGCGCTGATCCGGGCCGAAGACGTGACTCACGCGCCCGCTTCGCTGCGCGCCGCCGCCAGCTCTTCGCGGACGGCTTCCGTCTGGTTCGGGATCGCCAGCCGCCGTACGAGGATCGGGATCGCCTCTTCGGGCCGGCCGCTGAGGCGGAGGGCGTTGCCGAGGTTGAAGAGCGCGTAGGCGTAGTCGAGGTCTTCGGTCCCGGCTGGGAAGGCGCGGACGGCCTCTTCGAGGATCGGGACAGCCCCTTCGTAGTCCCCCGCCTGGATCAGTTCGAAGCCTTCTTGGTTGAGGGCGCTGCCGAGTTCTTCGTCGTTGCCGACCGGTTGGGGGCCGTTTGCCGCCGGGCTCGAAGCTGTGCCGTCGTTGCTTGCAGCTGGGCTTGGCACGTCGGTGGCTTCGCTCGGTTGGGCAGCTGCCGCATCCCCGCTGCTGCCTCCGCCTGCCGAGGGGCTGGGACGGGTCTGTCCAGGCTTCTCTCCGGAGTCCCCGCCGAGCAGCAGGAAGACTCCGCCCAGCACCGCGCAGACCGCGAGGATGGCCGCCACCTTGCCCCACCCGCGGCGCGGTTGACTCGAATCGCCTCGGCCGACGTCATCGACGGCAGGCTGACGATCGCGGCGGTGCGGGATGGCGGCCGCCGCGTTGACCTCTTCCTTTGGCGCCGGCGCCTTGGTCACGGGCGGGGCCTCGACCTGAGCAAACACTTGCGTCGGGGCGTACTCCTCTGTCGGCTGATCCGCAATCACGACTCTTCGTCCCAGCCGGGCCAGTGCCTCGCGGGCTGAAGCGGGGCGCTCGAGCGGATCCACGGCACAGAGGCGCTCGACCAGCGCGCGTAGGTCACGTGATCGGCTGCTTCCTATGCAATCGCGCAGCACCACCCCGCATGAGTAGAGGTCCGATCGCCCCGTCGCGCGCTCGCCCCGCATCACCTCTGGTGCGATGTAGCGGGCGGTGCCGAGCAGGTTGCCGGTCATGGTCAGGGCGGTCGCATCCGCGGGCAGGGCGATTCCGAAGTCGATCAGCTTGGTGCTCCCGTCGGGCCCAATCAGGACGTTCTGCGGCTTGATGTCGCGGTGCACGATGCCGGCCGCGTGGATGTGGGAGAGGGCGCCGAGCAGCTCGCGGGCCAGCAGCTCGGGGTCCACCTCATCGTGTCTGGAGAGTCGCTGCGCGAGGTTGTCGCCCGCGACGTACTCCATGACCAGGTAAGGGCGTTCGCCGCCGTCCGCGTAGTCATAGACGCCGATCAGGTTGGGATGCGAGAGCCGCGCCGCGACCCGCGCCTCGCGGCGGAAGCGTGCCCGGAATTCTGGGTCGGAGGCAATCGTGTCGGCGATGATCTTCACCGCCACCGGTCGCTCGAGCACCCGGTCGCTTGCCAGCCAGACCGATGCCATGCCACCCCGTCCGAGCAGCCGCTCGAGCCGGTAGCGGTCCTTCAAAAGGCTTCCGTCGGCGACCACCGTGGTGGCCACGTGGTCACCGAGCTGCTCCTCCTGATTGCGCACCCCCAGGGACTACCCGGAGCTCGCGGCGCCTACGCGCCGAGCGCAAAGCGATTGTGACCGGAGGTCGTGGGGTAGTCCGAATCCTTGTTCGTCTTCTTCTCGAATAGGCTCGGTTGCGGCGGCTCGCTGCTCGTCTCGGCGGTCGTGACGGTGATCCTCCTGCTCATCCTCGGCGTGATCGAACTCGACTAGACCTTTGGATCTGGCGGTCGACCTCGAGGACATCGCGGCGGTCCGCGGTCAGAGCGGCCCGCCCCTTCGGGGTCAACCTGTTCGCAGCGCCGGATCGTCCAGCCGAGGCGGAGGCGATCGAGGCCTACGTGCGGAGATTGCAACCCTGGCCGAGCGGAACGGCGAAGCCCTGAGTCGAGCCCAACGGCGCTGTTAGGGCGCCTAAGCCGCGGGTGGCTCGGCGGCGAGAGGCGGGAAGTCCGGCTGGCGGCGCTCGACGAAGCTCTCGACCCCCTCTCGGAAGTCGGGACGCTGGAAGGACTGCTCCATATTCTCGACTGCGTCGGCGGTCGACTCCGCAAGGCCCTGCTCCAGGTCGGCGTAGAGCTGGCGCTTGATCACCGCCATCGAGGCGGGGGAGCTGTGGCGGGCGAGCTCGAGTGCGTAGGCGTGGGCCTGATCGGCGACTTCCTCGTGCGAGGAGACCCTGTCGACCACCCCGAGCCGCTCCCCCTCCTCGGCGAGGAACGTGCGGCCGGAAAGCAGAAGGTCCAGCGCCGTGGAGGTACCCACGACGCGCGGCAGGACCCAGGAGAGGCCGTACTCGGCGATCAGGCCGCGGCGGGCGAACGCCGTCGTCAGCTTCGCTCCCGCCGCGGCGAAGCGGATGTCGCACATCATCGCCATCACGAATCCGAGGCCGGCGCAGGGGCCGTTGATCGCGGCGATCACCGGCTTGCGGAGCGACCGCGGCAAGCTCTGCGGGCGTGGGTCGGGCTCCGCCGTTGAGCCGTTGCGCTCGACGTCCTGCAGGTAGTCGAAATCTGCCCCAGCGCAGAAGCCGCGGCCTGCGCCGCTGACGACGATCGCCCGCACCTGCGGATCGGCGTCGGCTTCCTGCAGTCGATCGAAGTAGGCGCGGCCGAGCTCCGGCGTCCAGGCATTGAGCGAGTCCGGGCGGTTCAGCGTGAGCCGCGCCACGCCATCCTCGATCTCGTAGAGCACGGTCTCGCTCATCGGCCGGCCCTGGGTGTCTGCAGTGCAACCTCGACCTGCTCTAGCAGGCGCTGGGCGTTGCCAGCGAGGTAGGCGGCTCGCGATTCCGGCCTCAATCCGAGACCGTCGATCTCCTCCAGGGCTCGCCCGTAGCGGAGCATCGGCCAGTCGGCGCCGAACAGCACCTGTTCACGCAGCACCGTGTCCATCAGGTGGGCGATGTCGCCCCAGCCTCCACCCGCGCCGGGCGCCATGTAGCGGGGGGCGATCGCGCCGAACTCGAGGTAGACGTTCTTGTGCTTCCAGGCGACCGCGGCGGCCTCGTGGGGCCAAGGCCAGCCGCCGTGATGGCAGATCAGGGTCAGCTGCGGGAAGTCGCAGGCGATTCGATCGATCAGGAAGGGCCGCTCGTATTCGAGCGGACCGTGCGAGGAGAAGTTGATCCCGGTGTGCAGGCCGACTGGGACGCCGAGCTGGGCGCAGCGCGCGTAGATCGGATAGCAGCGGCGATCGGTCGGCGAGATGCCGAGGAAGCCGGGCTCGAAGACGATCCCGCGCAGGCCGAGTTCGAGGATCGCCCTGTCCACCTCGCGGACGGCACCCATCACGTTGCGCGGATCGACGCAACCGAAGCCGCAGGCGATCCGGTCGGGGTTGGCCTGGACCACGGCGGCGAGACGATCGTTCAGCTCCTGCGGATCGGCCCACTCGACCTCGGCCTGCATCACGCCCCGTTCGACGCCGACCGCCTCGGCTTCCTCGCGCCAGTCCTCGACCGTGCACTCGAGGTTGGCGAGGAACCCGTCGTAGACCTCGTCGTAGTGCAGGTACTCCTCGGGAATCGGGGGTTGTGGTTCGTCGCGCGAGTTGCGCGTCGGCAGCTTCACCCTGAAGTCGATGATCCTCTCGGCCATCTCAGGCTTCCCGTTTCCCCTCGTCGCGTCCGTTACCCCTTGCGAAGCCGCCGGTCCGCTCTAGCTGCTCCTCCGATCCCTCCAGCGCCGCCATGTAGGAGCGATAGAGGCGCATGCTCTGCTCGAGGGGGGCGCCGAGCCCGCGCAGGGCCAGCTCCTTTGTCATCGCCACCGCGTCGGGGGCGCGTGAGCCGATCGTCGCGGCCAGCCGCTGCGCCTGGGGCATCAGCTCGCCGGGCTCGACGAGCTCGTTGACGAGGCCGATGCGGAGGGCCTCGTCGGCGTCGATGAACTCACCGCTCAGCAGCAGCCTCATCGCGTTGCCCAGGCCGACGACGGCCGGCAGGCGCAGGGCGCCAAAGCCGTGCAGGAGGTTCCACTTCACCTCCGGGGCTCCGAACTGCGAGCTCGGCGTGGCGATGCGGATGTCGCAGAAGAGCGCCAGCTCGAGCCCCCCGGCCACCGCGTAGCCGTCGATCGCCGCGATCAGGGGCTTTGAGATGGTCAGGCCGAGGTCCCAGCGCTCGGCCTTCCACGATTTCCAGAGCTCGTCCCGCTGCGGCTGGTTGTGCATCTCCTTCAGGTCGGCGCCGGCGGAGAAGGCTCGCCCGCCGGCCCCGCTGAGGATGCCGACCCGTATCTGCGGATCGGCGTCGATCCTTTCGAGCGCGGCTGTCACTTCCCCGTAGGTCGCTGTGTCCATCGCGTTGAGCGCCCCGGGTCGGT
>JAJKHV010000006.1 GCA_021154855.1 Solirubrobacterales bacterium | reverse complement strand
TCGACGATCTGATGGAAAAGGCTTTCGGCAAGTCGATTGCCGCAGCCTTTGAGCAGGACGGCGAGGAGGCATTCCGGGCCCGGGAGGCCGAGGTCGTCGGTTCGCTGTTGGATGAAGCAGACGGTGGGGCGATCGCGCTGGGCGGAGGGAGCGTGCTCTCAGAGCGGGTGCGCGAGGCGCTGGGGCGACACATCGTCGTCTGGCTGCAGGTCGACGCCCGCGAGGCTTGGCGGCGGATCGCGCGCAGCGATCGCCCCCTCGCGCGCAGCGCCGACGGCGTCGCCGAGCTGATGGAGGAGCGCCAGCCCTTCTATGAGGAGCTCGCGGACGCGATCCTGCCCCCGGGCGACCGCGGCATGGTAGCCCGCGCGATGCCCTCTCTGCTGGCCCTTGCAGAGCTGCCTGACGGCACGAAAATGCTCTGGGCAGTCAGCGCATCGGGGGAGTACCCGATCTTCGCTGGTCCCGGTGTGCTGGACACCGAGCTGTGGCCGTTGGCGGGGCGGCGCTTCTGCGTCACCGACACTGCGGTCGGTGCTCTTTACGCCGAGCAGCTCGGCCCACTCGCAGGCCGGGTCGAGGTCGAGCCCGGCGAGTCGGCAAAGACGATGGCCGAAGCAGAGCGGGTGCTGCGCGAGATGGCGCGTGCGGGGATGACTCGAGAGGACCACGTGGTCGCGCTCGGCGGCGGCGTCGTCGGCGACCTGGCGGGCTTCTGCGCCCATCTCTACCAGCGTGGCGTACAGGTCATCCAAGTGCCAACCACGCTGGTCGCCCAGGTCGATTCCGCCTATGGCGGCAAGACCGGCGTCGACCTGCCCGAGGGCAAGAACTACGCCGGCGCCTACCAGTTGCCCGCTGCGGTCCTGGCCGACACCGCAACGCTGACGAGCCTGCCCGCCGAGGAGCTTGCCGCCGGCTTCGTCGAGCTGCTGAAGACCGGACTGCTGGCGGGTGGCGAGCTCTGGGAGCGAGCGCGGACGCTCGACGTGCTCGAGGCCGAGGCCCTCGTAGAGCTCGTCTTCGCTTCCGCCCGCTACAAGTGCGAGATCGTCGCCGCCGATGAGCGCGACGGCGGCCAGCGGGCTGTGCTCAACCTCGGTCACACCGTCGGCCACGCCATCGAGGCAGCGAGCGGTTACCGACGCTACCGGCACGGCGAGGCAGTTGGCCTCGGGCTGCTGGCGGCGCTACGACTCTCCGATGCGCCACAGCTGCGCGATGAGGTCGAGGCGGTCCTGCGGCGTCACGACCTGCCGGTCAGGCTGGACACCGCCGTCGACATCGAGGAGACGCTTGAAGCCCTGCAGCGCGACAAGAAGCGCACCGCAGCGGGCGTCGGCTTTGTCCTGCTTTCGGAGCCCGGGGCGCCGCGGATCGGCGAGCTGGTCGATCCGACTAAGGTCAAAGCCGCTGTGGAGGAGCTCTACGAATGACCAACGCTCACAACCGCGTCGCCGTCCTGCACGGCGTCAACTTCGACATTCTCGATCGCCGTGACCCGGAGGTCTACGGCGGACTTTCGTTGCGCGACCTGGAGACCAAGATCGAGCGCTGGGGGGGCGAGCAAGGCCTGAAAACGATCTTCTTCCAGACCAACTCCGAGGGTGAGTTCGTCGAGTATCTGCACCGGCTGCCCGAGTTGGCTGACTCGGCGATCGTCAACGCCGGCGCTTGGTCTCACTACAGCCGCGCGATCGCCGATGCGCTCGATGTCGCCGCTCTGCCGGCGGTCGAGGTCCACCTCTCCGACGTCGAGTCGCGCGAGGACTGGCGCAAGCTCTCGGTATTCGACGGACTGGTGCTGGCAAAGATCTGCGGCAAGGGGCCGGACGGATACCGCGAGGCGCTCGAGCTGCTCGCCGGCAAGCTGGGCACGAACGCGGGTTGATGCTCGAGCGCGCCGACCGCCTCGCCGCTCTGGTCGCCGAGCGCGAGCTCGACTGCTTCCTGGTCAGCGACCTCGTCAACGTCCAGTACCTGACCGGATTCGGGGGCACCAATGGCGCCTGCATCTGCGGCGCTGAGGTGCGTGTTTTCCTCACTGACTTTCGCTACACCGAGCGAGCCGAAACCGAGGTGGAGGGCTGGGATGTGGTCACCGTCAAAGACGACTGGCTGGGTGGGATGGCCGAACGGCTCGTCGGCAAGGTTGGCTTCGAAGACCATCACATGTCGGTCCGGGCAAAGAGCAAGCTGGAGGAGAAACTTGCCGACGGCGTCTCGCTGGAGGGAGCCGGGGGCACGGTCGAGAAGCTGCGCAGGGTCAAGGACGAGGCGGAGCTGGCGGCGATCACAGCGGCCGCCGCGCTTGCCGACGAGGCCTGGGGCTGGGCGCTCGAGCGTGGCCTCGCCGGACGCACCGAGCTCGACGTCGCCCGAGCTGTTGAGGCCTGGATGCGTGAGCAAGGCGCCGAGCCCTCCTTTCCGACGATCGTCGCAGCTGGTCCCAACGGGGCCTTGCCGCACGCCGAGCCCGGCGAGCGCGAGATCGGCCGCGGCGAGCTGGTCGTCTTCGACATGGGCGCGAAGCTCGACCGCTACTGCTCCGACGGCACCCGCACCTTCGCCACCGGTGAGCCGGGGGAGGCCGCTCGCGAGATCTACGAGATCGTGCGCGGCGCGCAGGCAGCCGCACTGACTGCGGTGTCCGCCGAAGCCCGCGCAGAGGACGTCGACACGGTCGCCCGCGAGCGGATCGCCGCAGCCGGCTACGGCGAGACCTTCGGCCACGGGCTCGGCCACGGGGTGGGCCTCGAGGTACACGAGGAGCCGCGCGTCTCGCAGCGCTCCGAGGACGTGCTTGCCGCCGGCGAAGTGGTGACGATCGAGCCAGGGATCTACCTGGCCGGCGAGCTCGGCGTGCGGATCGAGGATTTGGTCGTCGTCACCGAGGACGGCCACCGCAACCTCAGCCGCCTACCCAAGGACCTTCAGCTCGTCGACTGAGCAAGTGGCCAGCGCAGTGCAGGGTTAAGACCGCACCGCCCGGGAGTCGATGGGACGGGCGTGCCATCCACATCGAACAGCCTGCGCGACGCGCTCAGCTCCGAGCGCGGCTTGGGCAGCTCGAGCGAGTCCCTCGCCGCGATCCGCGCCGAAGCCCGCCGTGAGCGCCTGCTCGACATGGAGCGGCGGATGCGGCGGTACCGCGCCGCTTGTTTCGCAATCCTCGGCTTGGCCCTGGCCTCGGCCAGCACCGAGGTCGGCTGGCTATGGCTGGCGCCGCTCGCGGCCGGTTTTTGCGGTTTTGCCGTCGCCGATCGTTTCATGAGGACGAGCAGGCGGCCGGGGCTCTGGGTGGCCGGAGCCTGGGGCCTGCTGCCACTGCTGCTGGCCGGCGCAGTGATCGCCAGTGGTGGACCGGCAAGCCCGGCCCTGATGTGGTTCGCGCTCCCCGCGGTAACCCTCGGCGTCCGTTTCGAGCCCTGGGGCATGGTGTTAGGCACCGGATACCTGCTCACCGTCTTCCTGGTCAGCACCGTTGCGATCGATCCGGCCGGCGCCGCCGCGCACAGTCAGACCCTCGTCGCTGCCGCGGCCCTGATCCTCAGCACGGTGATCCTCTCCGGCGCGCTGGTCGAGTCCGATCGCGCCCACCGGCGCAGCTCGACCCTCGACCCGCTCACCGGACTTTTCAACCGCAACGCGCTCGAGCAGCGCCTGGCCGAGCTCGACGGCCAACCCAGCAGCGAGAAGGACGGGCTCTCGCACGCCCTGCTGCTCTGCGATCTCGATCACTTCAAGCGGGTCAACGACAAGCTCGGCCACGCGATCGGCGACACCGTCCTGCAGGAGGTTGCCTACACGATGCGAGCAGTCCTCAGGGCGGGCGACTCGATCTACCGGATCGGCGGCGAGGAGATCCTCGTCGTCCTTCCCGGCGCGACCGAGAAGGACGCGGTCGGAATCGCCGAGCGCCTGCGGCAGGCGGTGCGCAAACGTCGCCCGGCCGGGGTAGAGGTGACGATCAGCATCGGTGCAGCCGTCTCGGGATCCCCCAAAGTGAATACCGACGATCTCGTCGCCAGGGCCGACGTTGCCCTCTACTCGGCAAAGGAAGGCGGCCGGGACCAGGTCTTCGTCGCCAACTGACGGTTAGGCATTCCCAGGTTGGGACGCAAGAGGCCGAACAGCAGCGCTGTTGGCCGATTGAGGACACCGTATGGCGACGCCTGAGCCCGTCAGCGGCTGAGGTCGACGTCGCCATCGAGTCGCGCCGCAAAAGCGGCAACCAGCTCGACGGCTGCCTCGAGATCGGCCAGGTCGACCATCTCCACCGGGGAGTGCATGTAGCGCAGCGGCACCGAGATCAGGCTGGTCGGGATGCCCGAGCGGGCGAACTGGACCGCGTCGGCGTCGGTGCCGGTCGAGTTGCCGGTCGCCCCAACCGTGTACTCGATGCCCGCCGCCTCGGCGGTCTCGATCAAGAGCTCGGAGAGCTTCGGAGAGAGGGTCGCGCCCCGATAGATGACTGGGCCAGAGCCGAGCGAATGGGTACCGAGCTCCTTCTCGTCGATCCCAGGAGCGTCGGTGGCGTGGGTCACGTCGACGACGATCGCGAGGTCGGGTTGCACGGCAAAGGCAGACGTCCGGGCGCCGAAGAGCCCGATCTCCTCCTGTACAGCGGCGATCGCCGCAAAGCTTCCCTGCAGCGAGTTGCGCTCATCGCAGCGGCGCAGCGCCTCGAGAGCGACGTAGGCCCCGAGGCGGTTGTCCATCGCGCGGGAGACGAGGCGATCGCCGCAGAGCGCCAGCGGCTCGGTCGCGATCACGACCGGATCACCGACGCGAACGAGCTCGGCGGCTGTCTCACGACCGTCGGCGCCGATGTCGATGTGGAGTCCCTTCAGCTCGACGACCTTCTTGCGCGCGTCGGCGTCGAGCAGGTGCAGCGGCTTTCGCCCGACGACGCCGGGCACCGCACCGCCGCGGCCCTGTATCTCAACCCTCTGTCCGACCAGCACCTGGGGATCCCAGCCCCCGATTGCGGCGAACCAGAGAAAGCCCTTCTCATCGATGTGGCGGACCACCAAGCCGATCTCGTCGATGTGACCGACGACCGCAAGCAATGGCGATGGCTCACCGATCCGGGCTACCGAAGAGCCGATTCCGTCGCTGGAGAGCGTGGCGAAGGAAGCCGCCTCACGCCAGACGGCGGCTGCCGGAGCCTCGTAGCCCGACGGGCCGGCCGCGCGCAGGAGGTTATGGAGTAGTCCAGGGATTTCGTTCACGGGGCGCGCAGTATG
>JAJKHV010000005.1 GCA_021154855.1 Solirubrobacterales bacterium | reverse complement strand
GCGCTGCAGGGACGCCGTGATGCGGGTGCCGGACTCGAAGTCGATGCCGAACTTCAGGCCGTTGCCGGCGATCGCCAGCGCGCCGACGAGCAGGATGGTGCCCGACGCCGAGAAGAACCAACGGCTGGCGCCCATGAAGTCGAAGTGCCAGCGCATCCCCTGGCGGGTCGCCCCGAGGGCGCTGGGCGAGCGCAGCAGGCGCGAGCGGCTCATCGAGCCGAGCAGCGCCTGCGTGAAGACGACCGCGGTCAGCAGGGTGACGATCGTGCCGACGCCGAGGGTGAAGGCGAAGCCCTTGACCCCCGCCGTGGCCAGCACGAAGAGGATGAAGGCGGTCAGCAGGGTGACGACGTTGGCGTCGATGATCGTCGCGATCCCGCGCCGGTAACCGGCCGCGATGGCGCTCGACATCGAGCGGCCCGCCCGTACCTCCTCCTTTATTCGCTCGAAGATGACGATGTTGGAGTCGGCCGCGATCCCGATCGTCAGGATCAGACCGGCGATCCCCGGCAGCGTCAGGGTGATCGGAATCAGTTTGATCAGGGCGAAGAAGATCACCCCGTAGGCGCCCAGGGCCAGGGTCGCGATGAAGCCGAGGAAGCGGTAGAAGACGAGCAGGAAGAGGACGACCAGGATCAGCCCGATCACGCCCGCCTTGATCCCGGCGTGCAGCGCCTGGGTGCCGAGCGTCGCCGAGACCTGGGTCTGGCTGATCAGCTTGAGGTTGATCGGCAGGGCGCCGATCTGCAGGATCGTAGCCAGGTCCTGCGCGTCGGTGATGCTGGTGAAACCGCCGGAAATCTGCGCCCCGGTGCGGCCGTCGATGCCGTCCGGGTTCTGCGCGTAGTTGATGATCGGGCGGGTCTTGACTTCGTTGTCGAGGACGACCGCGAAGTGACCTGAGGTCGCTTCGGCAGATTCTTCGCTGCTGGGCCCGATCGCCGAGGCGGCCCCGCGCTGGGCGATCGTGCGGGTTACTTCCTGGAAGGCCTGGCGGCCTTTGTCGGTGAATTCAAAGGTGACGTTCGGTTCCTGGAATTCGCCGAACCCCTGCTTGGGATTGGTTATGTCGGTCCCCGAGAGGGAGGGCCGGTCCTTCAGCGCGTACCAACCGGGCTCGCCGTTTTCGAGCACCTGCCCTTTTGAATCGCTGGGCTTTTCCGAGACGACCACCGTGCCGGCGGGAACTTTGAGCACGATTCCGTTGTGCGAACGTTCGACCCCCGTAGCGCTGATGAAGAGGTCCTTTTTGCTGAACTCCGGGCCAGCCAGCAGCTCATGCGGTTCTTTTTTCGAAAAGAGGTAGAAGCGCGGCCGGCTGGTCGAGCAGGTCGTGCAGTCGGCGACCGCTTCCTGTTCGGAGGCGAGCTTTACCGCGTTATATGCAGCCGGGAAGGCCCCGGCGAAGAGCAGCTGCTGATCGACGCGTTTGGTCGTCGTCCGCCCCGCTTCTTTCCATTCTTCGCTCGCTTTGGCGATCGCGCCTTTCGGCGGTTCTTTGCCCGGATGACCGCCGATCGCCTTCTCCTGGCCGATCAGGTTCGGTTCCCAGTCGTAGAAGTAGAGCTGGGCAGTGGTGCCGACCTGGTCGATCGCGCGCTGGGCGTTGGTGACGTCGGGAAGGCTGACAGAGATTCCCGCAGTGCCGAGCCGCGAGACTTCGGGCTCCGAGACGCCGAGCTGGTCGATCCGTTCGCGGATGATTTCGATCGAGTGATCGATGTCTTCGCCGCTGATTTCTTTCGACTCGCCGGTCGGCGTCCCCTGGTAGACGAGCTCGACGCCGCCCTTGAGGTCGAGGCCAAGCTTGGTCGGCTTGTCGGCGATCACCAGCGCCGAGACGACGATCAGGCCAAGGACAAAGAGCAGGACGAAGAGGTGTTTGCGCCGTTTGCCCATCCTGCCCTCAACTCTCCGGGGTGAGGACGATCAGCAGTCCCCCATCGTCGTCGTAGGCGGGGAAGACGTCGGCGACCGCCTCGGCGGGAAGGTCTCCCTCTGCGTTGACCGAGACGCGCTTGCCGAGCGAGCGCACTCCCCACTCCAGCGAGGTCTCGATCGGGTCAGTGGTGCCGTCGCCGTTGAGGTCGGCTGACTCGTCGCCGTCGCCGGGATCGCGCCACTGCAGCCCAAGGACGTCCTGGACCGGCCTGCCGATCACGTCCTCGTCGGTGAGGCCGGTCAGCTCGAAGCTGCCCCGACCAGCGTCGATCACGCGCGCTTTCTGGTCGCAGACGAAGAATGCCGCGTTGGGCGCGGGGTAGTAGTCATCGAGCAGCTCGAAGACAAAGCCAAAGCCACATTTGGAGCAGCCCTTCGGGCGCGAGCTGAAGCCCGCCTTGCGCTCGGCACTGACCTCCCGGTGGCCGCAGTTGGGGCAGATGAAGAACGGCACCCCACGCAGGTTACTGAGACTGACTTTTAGAAGAGGCTTCTTGCGCCATCCGGCGCTGGCAGGCCGAGATGCTCGTAGGCCCTGGGCGTGATCACGCGGCCGCGAGGCGTGCGCTTGAGCAGGCCCTGCTGCAGCAGATAGGGCTCCAGCACGTCCTCGATCGTGTCGGCCTCCTCGCCGATTGCCACGGCAAGAGTCGAGAGCCCGACCGGCCCGCCGCCGAACTTCGTCGCGACCGTGTCGAGCAGAGCGCGATCGCTGCGGTCCAGGCCGGCGGCGTCGACCTCGAGCATCGCCAACGCCGCCGCCGCGACCTCGGTGTCGATCGCGCCGCTTTCCTTCACCTGGGCGAAGTCGCGGACGCGCTTGAGGAGCCGGTTGGCAACCCGGGGCGTGCCGCGCGAGCGCTCGGCGATCGTCCGCGCCCCCTCGGCGTCGATCTCAACCCCGAGGATGCCGGCTGAGCGGGTGATGATCTCGGCCAGATGTTCGGGCAGGTAGTGCTCGAGGCGGTGGGAAAGGCCAAAGCGATCGCGCAGCGGAGTGGTAAGCAGCCCCGCTCGGGTCGTGGCGCCGATCAGCGTGAAGGGCGGCAACGGCAGGGTGACCGTTCGTGCGCCCGCTCCCTGGCCGAGGACGACGGGCAGCTCACCGTCCTCCATTGCCGGATAGAGGGTCTCCTCCACGGCGCGGCCGAGGCGGTGGATCTCGTCGACGAAAAAGACGCTGCCGGGCTCCAGGGCGGTGAGAAATGAGGCGACGTCGGCCTTCCGCTCCAGCGCCGGTCCCGCGGTCTGCACCAGCGGCACGCCCATCTCCTCGGCGACGATGTGGGCCAGCGAGGTCTTGCCGAGCCCCGGCGGCCCGGCCAAGAGCACGTGATCGAGCGCCTCGTCGCGGCCGCGAGCCGCCTCGATGAAGATCGCCAGCTGCCCGGTCACCTGCTCCTGGTTGACGAAATCGGCGAGCCTTCGCGGCCGCAGCGAGCGGTCGAGGTCCTCGTCGGGCACGTCGGCGCGGGCATCGTGCACGCGCACGTCATCAACCGCCGCCTCCTCTGCTCCCGCGAGGTCCTGAGAATCAGATATGGACAGGCCCTCGCTTCCGCGTCCGGGACCGCCGAAGGAGTCCTCGATGCCGGGCGTGCGTATCCGTTTTCCGTTGATGTCGCTCATGCCTTGCTCCTCGACGAACCGGCCTTGCGCAGAGCGGCGGCAAGCAGCTGCTCGGCGTCATCGCCCTCGATCCCATCCAGCAGCCGCTCGGCCTCCAGCGGCGCGTAACCGAGGTTGACCAGGCCGTCGCGGGCAAGCCCGCGTGGGTCGTCGGTGTCAGCACCGGCCATGATCACTTCCTCCTCCAATGCGCCGGCGACCTTCTCGCGCAGCTCGACGATGATCCGCTCGGAGGTCCGCTTGCCGATCCCGGGCACCGCCTGAAAGCGTTTGGCGTCGCCGGCGGCAATCGCCCGCAGCAGTTCGCGCACCGGCCCCCCGGAAAGCGCCGAGAGAGCGACCTTGGGGCCGATCCCGCTGACCGAGATCAGCTCGCCGAAGAGGTCGCGCTCCTCCTCGGAGGCAAAGCCAAAGAGGGCGAGGGAATCGTCACGGGAGATCAGCTCGGCGTGGAGAAAGGCCTCGCGCCCGGTTGCCGGCACCGCCTTCAAGGTCTCGGCCGAGACCGCGAGTCGATAACCGACACCCCCGGCGTCGATCACGACGTGGTCGGGCCGGCGCACCATCACCTCTCCGCGCACGGCAGCGATCATCCGGCCAGCCCCGCTTCCGCCGGAAGCCGCGAGGCCGATTCAACCGCTGCCTGGTGAGCGGTGCCGCCGCCGTGGCAGATCGCCACCGCGAGCGCATCGGCGGCGTGGTCAGGCGTCGGCGGCTCGGGCAGGCCGAGCAGCGTTCCGACCATCCGCTGCACCTGGTCCTTGCCGGCCGCGCCGGAACCGCAGACGGCCTTCTTGATCGCCTGCGGCGTGTACGTGAAGCAGCGAACGCCCCCTTGCGCGGCGGCAAGCATCGCGGCCCCGCTGGCCCGGCCGACTGCCATCGCCGAGTGGACGTTCTTGCCGAAGTAGAGGTCCTCGAGCGCCATCGCCGCCGGCTGGTGCCAACCGATCAGCTCCGAGAGGGCGCCGTGAATCCGCTCGAGACGGCGCTCCATCGCCATCTCGGGCGAGGTCTAGACCACGCCACCGTCGAGGGCAACCATGCGGCTGCCCTCGATCCTGACCACGCCAAACCCAAGGTTGGCCGCCCCAGGGTCGATACCCATCACGATTTGCATGCGAGATCATTCTGGGACCAAGCTCGGATGCCTTCAGGGCCTACGCGGCCAACCTTTCGAGAATTTCCTGCGGGACGTCGAAGTTGCCGTGGACCTCGTTCACGTCGTCGTGCTCTTCCAGGGTGTCGAAAAGGCGCAGCAGGTCTTCGGCCTCGGTGCCCTTAACGGTGACCGTGCTCTTCGGCTCCATCGTCACCTCCGAGGACTGGACCTCGACCCCGGCGCCCTCCAGCGCCTCGCGCACGGCCGCCAGATCGGTCGGCTCGCAAAGGACCCGCAGTTGCTCGCCGTCCTCTCGCACGTCCTCGGCGCCGGCGTCGATCGCAACGATCAGGTCGTCCTCGCTGTAGCGGCTGCCGTCGACCACCGCGACGCCGCGTTTCTCGAAGATCCAGGCGACTGAGCCGGGCTCGCCGAGACTGCCGTGATGCTTGCTGAAGGCATGGCGGACGTCGGCACTGGTGCGGTTGCGGTTGTCGCTCAGCGCCTCGACCAGGATCGCCGCGCCGCCCGGTCCATAGCCCTCGAAAAGGATCTGTTCGATCGCGTCGGCGTCAGTGCCGATGCCGCTGCCGCGGTCGACCGCGCGCTGGATGTTGTCCTTTGGCATCGAGGCATCGCGGGCCTTCTGGATCGCCGTGGCCAGCGCTGCGTTGGCCTCCGGATTGGGCCCGCCATCGCGGGCGGCGACGGTGATCGCACGCGCCAGCTTGGTGAATTCCTTGCCCCGCTTTGCGTCGGCGGCGCCCTTCTTGTGCTTAATCGAAGACCACTTCGAATGTCCGGACATACCTGGCATTCTATGAGTGTGGAAATGGTCAGCGATTCGCACCGGGGCGGAGTCGGCCGGGGCCTGGCGGCAAGCGTCGTCTTTGTCGTCATGTTGCTGGCGGCGCTCTCGCTCTGGACCGCGATCCCGCTGAGCTGGATCTACATCGCCTCCCGGGTCTCGCACACCCAGTTCCCGAGCCAAGGCCCCTACTTCGTCGTCGCCGCGGGGATCGTCGTCTCGATCTTCGGCGTCGCCTGGCTGATCGGCAGGCTGAACCGCCTCTACATCCAGATCACCGGCACCAATCGGCTCGCCCCGATGCGGCCCACTTGGCTCAAGAGCATGCGTGACACCTCCCCGGCGGCGGGCACCACCACCGTGGTGGAGGCCGTGCTGATGGGCTCGGTGATGCTTGCCCTCGTCTGCCTCACCGTCTGGTTCTTCCTCCTCGCCGGCTCACCGATCGCCAATCAGTAGCTCCTCCGGCCTCGCCTCGCGATCAGACGACAAACTTGCCATCGACCTGGAAGTCGATGCCGTCGACTTCGATCTTGCCGCCCTGTCGCAGGTCGCAGACCAAATCGGTGTGGACGGCGGAGTCGTTGACGCCGCCAGACTCGGGATAGGACTTGCCGACGGCCATGTGCACGGTGCCGCCGATCTTCTCGTCGAGCAGGACCTCGAGCGTGCCGCGATCGATCGCGTAGTTGGTGCCGATTCCCAGCTCGCCGAGGCGGCGGGCGCCGTCGTCGGTATCGAGCAGCTGAATCAGGAACTCCTCGCCCCGGTCGGCGCTGGCGTCGACGACCTTGCCGGACTCGAAGCGCAGGTGCACGCCGGAGACCTCGCGACCCCCGATCACGGCCGGCAGGTGAAAGGTCACCTCGCCCTCGACCGAGTCCTCGATGGGTCCGGTGAAGAACTCGCCGTCGGGCATGTTGTGATCGCCGACGCACGGGATGAAAGTGCGACCGCCGATGCCAAGCGTGATGTCGGTGCCCGGAGCGGTGACCCGCACCTCCTCATGGCCCTGGATCCATTCGGCGAGGCGTTCGCACTCCGCCGAGGCACGCTTCCAGGCGGTCAGAGGGTCGGCGTCGTCGGCGAGGCAGGCGCCGAAGTAGAAGTCCTCGTAGTCGCCGAGGCTCATCTCGGCCTCAGAGGCGTAGGCGTTGGTCGGAAAGATCGTGTAGCACCAGCGGAAATCGCCGGCGGCGCTGCGCTCCATCATCCGGTTCAGCACCGGCCCTGTGGCGGTTTGGCGGCGGGTCTGGCGCTCGGGTGGGACGGCTGAGAGTTCGCGGGTGTTGGCGCTGGCGCCGATGCCAATCCGCACGTCGGCGTTGTCGACCGTCCACTCCATCAGCGGCGAGATCCACTCGAGCTGCTCGTCACTTGCGTGCTCGTAATAGACCGCGGCCAGGCCGTCGAGGCCGACGTTGAGGATCGGGTGCGCGCCGGCCTTCAGCACCTCCTCGTAGATCGCGCGCAGCAACGGCTCAGCGCCGATCTCGCCGTCGATCGAGACGACCTCCCCCGCCTTGACCTCGGTCGAGTAGCCGACCAGGATCTTTGCCAGGTTCTCCGCTCTGGGATCTCTCACGCCTCCGCCTCCTCTCGCTCGCGCCCAAAATGAATGTTCGCGCTGCGTTCGTTCTCGTTGTTAGTCACCGGAAATCGCCCTCACTGACTACGCGCTCACGCGCGCTCGTAGTCATCGCCATGAAGAGTGCGTGCAGCCGCGGGTCGTCGGTCAGCTCGGGATGGAAGGCGCAAGCGAGCACGCCCCCCTCGCGAACCGCCACCGGACGCCCTTCGTGGCTGGCAAGTACCTCGACCCCCGGCCCATGCCGCTCGATCCAAGGGGCGCGGATGAAGACACCGCGCAGGGCCTCATCGCCCAGTCCCTCGACCGCCAGATCCGCCTCGAAGCTCTGCAACTGACGCCCGAACGCATTGCGAGCCGCGGTCGCGTCGATCAGGCCAAGATGCGCGTCGTCGCAGACGATCATCCCGGCGCAGGTGCCGAAGATTGTCCCACCGCTGCGCCGCAGCGCCCGGATCGGCTCCGCGAGACCGCCGGACTCGATCCCCATCGAGATCGTCGTGCTCTCCCCACCCGGGATCACCAACCCGTCGAGCCCCTCGAGGTCCCCCGGCGAGCGCACTTCACGCACTTCCGCCCCGAGGCTGCGCAGCATGCGCAGGTGCGCTTCAAAGCCCCCTTGGATGGCGAGGACGCCGAGGAGCAGCTCAGGCACCGCGGTCTTGGAGCAGGGCGTCCGCCGCGGCGAGCTCAGAGATCTCGAGACCCGGCATTGCCTCGCCGAGGCCGATCGACGCCGCCGCGACTCGCTCGGGGTCGCTGAAGTGCGTGGTCGCCTCGACGATCGCCCGCGCCCGGCGCTCCGGGTCGGCGCTCTTGAAGATGCCCGAGCCGACGAAGTTCCCTTCGGCTCCGAGCTGCATCATCAGCGCCGCGTCGGCCGGCGTGGCGATACCGCCCGCGCAGAAGAGGGGCACCGGCAACCGTCCCTTGTCGGCAACCTCGTGGACCACTTCCAGCGGCGCCTGGTGCTCTTTCGCCGCCGCCGAGAGCTCCTCGGGGCCAAGCTGGGAAAGCCGCTTGATCCCGGCGATGATCTCGCGCATGTGACGAACTGCCTCGACCACGTTGCCGGTCCCGGCCTCGCCCTTGGAGCGAATCATCGCCGCCCCCTCGCCGATCCGCCGCAGCGCCTCACCGAGGTTGGTGGCACCGCAGACGAAGGGCACCTCAAAAGCAAGCTTGTCGATGTGGTGGCGCTCGTCGGCCGGCGTCAGCACCTCCGACTCGTCGATGTAGTCGACCTCGAGCGCCTGCAGGACCTGCGCCTCGGCAAAGTGGCCGATCCGCGCCTTCGCCATCACGGGAATGCTCACCGCCTCCTGAATCCCCTTGATCATCGCCGGGTCCGACATCCGCGCCACACCGCCGTCGCGGCGAATGTCGGAAGGCACCCGCTCGAGCGCCATGACCGCACATGCACCTGCGTCCTCAGCGATCCGCGCCTGCTCGGGCGTGACCACATCCATGATCACCCCGCCCTTCAGCATCTCCGCCAGGCCGGTCTTGACTCGGAAAGTCGCTCGCTCGGTCACCTGCCGCATATTACGGAAGCCAACCCTGTGGACTCTGCCGGGGGGTGGCACGGATTTGGGGGACCATCCCGAGGAGCTACTGCACCGCAGGGATGGTGGTTCCAAATCGGTGACAGGACCCGTCGGCCCTGGACGCTTACTTCAGCTTGTAGGCCCTGATCCGGTCTTTGTGCGTGTCTTCGTCACGCGCGTAGAGACCATGGGCTAGGGCCTGGACCAGCGCCATCAAGGCCGTATTGGAGCGGGCAAAAGACGGACTGTTGGAGGAGTAATAAAGGGTCAGCTCGGCGTGCTCGCCGACCTCGGACATCGAGGCATCCGAAACGGCCAAGGTGCGGGCGCCGCGGTGCACGGCGAGCTTCATCGCCCGCAGAAGCAGTGGGTGAGCCCGGCCCGACGAGAGGATGATGACGAGCGTCTCGTCGTCGATCCGCCCCAGGCGCTGCAGGGATTCACCACCGGTGCTGGCGACGATCTCGGCCCGGATGTCGAGCAGGCTGAGGGTGTGACGGAGATAGCTGGCGAAGAAGGCCATCTGATCGACGCCGACGATGACGACGCGCTGGGACTCGGCCAGCGCCGCGACGGCGCCGTCGACCTGCTCACGGGTCAGCTTTCGCGCCGTTTCCTCGAGGTTCGCGTAGTCGGCACCGAGCGATCCCTCCAGCTCGGAGTGATCGAAGGAGAAGAGTGCGCCTGAGCTGGCCGCGCTGGCCGCCGCGGCTCCCGCCGTGCGGTACTCCTCGATCGCCGCCTGCTGCAGCTCCGGATAGCCCTCGAAGCCGAGGGCCTGGGAGAAGCGCACCACCGTCGATGACGAGGTGCTCGCTCTCCTTGCCAGCTCCTCGGCAGTGAGGAAGGCCGCCTCGTCGAGGTGATCGACGATGTAGCGGGCGACGTCTTTCTGGGAGCGCGAGAACTCGTCGAAGCGCTCCTGGATGTACTCGGAAAGGCTCTTCAGCTGGGCTGGTTTAGTCGCAGTCTTGGTCACGGGCCAGAGATTCGCCGGACCCCCCGCTTTCCCTTCTAGCTCGGCCCACAGATCCGCCGACGGGCCGATTCCGCCGCTCATCGGGGGATTTAGGCCATCGGCGGGGTTATCTGGTTGGATGGACCGTGCGATGACGCTCGAGCAGACGCTGCGCCTCACCAACCGCAACATGATCGTCTTCGACCTCGTGCTGGGTAGCGCGGCGATCGCCGCCCCGGCGGCGACGCTGAAGGTGCTCGGACATGAGCACCCGTCTCCAGACGCGGAACATCTCTTTCGCCGCTGCGGGCCGATCTGGCTCACCTTCGCCGCTGCCCACCTGATCGCCGAGCGACGCGGCGAGCAGCGCGACTGGTGGGCGCTGGCCTGGTTGCGCGGAACCGAGATCGCCACCGACGCACTCTGGTCAGAGTCACCGGCGGTCAGCCGCCCCGGCGCCAAGCTCGGCCTGCGTCTGGCGAGTGCCTCCAACCTGGCGATGGCCGTCGGCTTCGGCTGGCTGTCGCGCCGGTAGCCCGATGGCCGGCTTCGACGGCCTGCCCGACAAGCGCTGGAGCCTGCGCGGCACCACCGAAGAGGGTGATGAGGCGTGGGTGATCCGAGCGATCTCCCGCAAGCTCTATCGCTGTCCCTCCTGCCATGGCGATATCGAGATCGGCAGTGAGCACGTCGTCGTCCAGTACATATTCCGTCTCGGCGGCACCGAACACCACCACTGGCACCGGCGCTGCGCCGAAGAGGGGCTGATTGGAGAGCTCTCACAGGTACAGCGCGTGCCGGCCTCCGAATCGTCGCCGTCGAGGCTGCAGGATCGCGGCCGCTACCCGTCCGGGCGGCGGCGACACCGTTGACGTGAGCCGACGCGCCGAGCTGGCCTCGATCTACACCCGGATCGGCCGCACATACATTCGCTGGGCGCCCTCGCTGCTGCTGCTCGCGCTCGCCGTCTTCACCCCCCTTGGCTTGGTCCATGCGCTCACCGTCCACGCTGAAATCGGCTCGCTCGGTTTGAGCAATGGGCTGAGCCTGCTCGCCGCGGCCGCGGCGGTGCTGGCCTTGACGGCCACAGGACTGATCGGCGAGGTCTTCTACGCCGGCGCGGTGGCGATCTCGCTGACCCATCCCCACGAGGGCAAGCCGCCGACGCTGCGCGAGGTCGCCCGCATGGTCAACTACGGCCCGCTGATCGCGATCGACCTGCTCTACGGCGCCTTGGTCGCGGTCGGCCTCGTCTCCTTCATCGTTCCTGGCGTGCTCGCCTTCGTCTGGCTTGGCCTAGCGGCGCCGGTGGTCGAGATCGAGCACCGTGGGATTCGCGCTGCCTTTCGCCGCAGCATGCGGCTGGTGCGGGGGAGGTTTTTCCTCGTCGCGCTCGTCTTGATCCCGATCGAGATCGCCGGCGATCTGCTCACCGACCTCATCACCGGCATCGCCCACTACCTCTTCGGGGGCTCGCTGTTCGCCGGGTGGGCGGCCGACGTGCTGACCAACGTCGCCTTCACCCCCTTCTACGCCGTCGCTGCCGTGTTGCTGACAGTCGACCTGATCCGCGAAAAGGGCGGCGGGGTTGAGCTGCACTCGAAGCCCGAGCGGCGACCTCCGGCCCGGGCCTTTCCTCCAGGCTAGCTGCGGTTTGTGCTGCATTCCTGGAGGCCGATGGCGCGGGCGAGGTCGTAGCGTTCTCCGCTCTCGTTGTCGCGACGTTCGCGGGCAGCCAGGTAAACGGCCGTTTCGCCCGCTTCGGCGGCCTGCAGAGCCTCGCGGTCATAGTCCTTGACCCGTTCCTGCGCCTTGACGTATTCCTCGAAGGGTTTGCGCACAGCGGCCGGAGGTTTGAGTGAGTTGAATCTGCGGACGGCGCGGCTGGAAATCTCGGTCAGGGCCTTTGAGTAGACGGGATCTGGTTCGCTCTCGCCATTGGGGAATTGAGTCAAGGCCGCCTTGTACGTCGCTTTGCTGTCGGCGCAGATCGCGTCGGTCTTTGCAACCAGCGCCGACTTGCTCAAGGCCTTGGGCTCACGATTCGGTTCGCCGACAGAGGTAGTTGCAATCCCGATCTTTGGACTGCTTGTCGAGCTCGGGTCCCCGCCTCCACCCCCTCCCGACAGGGCGATCGCGGCTACGACGACCGCCGCCACCGCCAGGAGGGCGACGGAGAGCATCAGCCTGCGATTCGGACGCCGCTCCTCGGTCCTTTTCAGTTGCTCGGTTTTGGCCGCGCTCGCCGTACCGGCCAGTTCACGGGTCGAGGAAATGGGCTTGCCGGGCACCGAAGTCTTTTCTGGACCCGACAAGATCGTCTCTGCCGTACGGGTCGCGGCCGCTCCGGTCGCCACAGTTCGCTCGGGGATAGTGGTCCGCTCTTCTTGAAGCGCCGCTCGTGCAGCGCGGCCAAGGTCGCCCGCGGAGGGATAGCGATCGTCGGGGCTCTTCGACATCGCCCGGATCACCACGTCGTCTAGCGCCATCGAGACCTCGGGCACGTAGAGCGAAGGCGCCGGAGGAGGATCGTTGAGGTGGGCGAAGAGGCGCGCCGCGTCACCGTCCTTGGGAAACGGCACCTCGCCGGTGAGGAGCTTGAAGAACAGGCAGCCAAGCGCGTAGACGTCGGCGCGGGCGTCGACTGTTGCACCGGAGATCTGCTCGGGCGCGACGTAGTCGAGTGTGCCGACGAAGCGCCCGGTCTGGGTCAGGCCGGACTCGGTGGCGACGTTGCGAGCGACACCGAAGTCAGTGAGGTAGGCGTGCTCCGCTGCCTCACCACCGCTGAGCAGGACGTTGGCGGGCTTGACGTCGCGGTGGACAAGCCCGGCGGCATGGATCGCATCGAGACCGTTGCCGACCTGGGCAATCAGCTCGACCGCGACCGCAGGCTCGAGCCGGCCCTCACGAGCGAGGCGCTTGGCGAGGTCGGCGCCGGCGACGTAGCGCATCGCGATGAACGGCACGCCGCTCTCCTCTCCGGCGGCGTAGATGGGCACCACGTTGGGATGCTCGATCGACGCCGCGATCTTCGACTCCTCGGCGAAGCGCCTGGCGAAGACCTCGTCCGCTGCCGCCTCGGGGGCAATCAGCTTCAACGCGACCCGTCGCTCCAGGCCAGGCTCGAGCGCCAGGTAGAGGACGCCCATACCGCCGCGTCCCAGGCGCCGCTCTATCCGGTAGCCGGCGAACTGATCGCCGTCAGATAGGTCTATGTCTCGTTCGACGTCAGCCATCGCCCAACCCTAGGCCCATCGGCGGCCGTAGCGCTCCGTTAACAGCCTCGAAACCTGCGGTACCTAGACTGGAGAGTGGGACCATGCGCCGCCTCGTCATCTCAGTCGTTCTAGCTCTCGTCGCCTTGGCCAGCGCCGTCGCGGCGCGCGGCGAGCTGATCCAGCAGGGCAACCTGCGCGTGCACTTCGATGGCCGGCTACGCCCGCACGCACTACCGCGTGAACATCGTGCTCCGGTGAGTGTCAGCCTGCAAGGCGCAGTCAGTACGTCCGATGGCACCCGACCGCCTCAACTGCGGGAAATGACGATTGCGATGAATCGCGCCGGGGTCGTCTCCTCGACCGGCCTGCCTGCCTGCTCGGCACCGCAGCTGCAGCAGACCAGCACCGAAGCGGCGCTCAAGGCCTGCCGTCCCGCCCTCGTCGGCCGGGGGCGCTTCGCCGCAAACGTCGACTTCCCCGGCGCGCCGCTGATCCCGGCCAAGGGAGAGGTGCTCGCCTTCAACAGCCGCCTGCATGGACGGCCCGGAATGCTGCTGCACCTATATGGATCGAGCCCAGTGCGCGCGGCCTTCGTCTTGCCGTTCGAGATCCACCACCGCCACCAGGGAAGGTACGGCGCGGTGTTCTCGACCAAGATTCCCGAGCTTGCCTCGGACCTTGGCTACGTCACCGAAATCACGATGAAGATCGGCCGGACCTACACCTATGAAGGCAAGCGCCGCAGCTTCCTCAGCGCCAGCTGCGCCGCGCCCGTCGGCTTCCGTGGCGCGGTCTTCCCCCTGGCCAAGGCGACTTTCTCCTTCGCCAACGGGCAGAGGCTGAGCACAGGCCTCTCGCGCGACTGCAGCGTCCGCTAGTCCCGCGACCGCTCAGAGCCCAAGGTCGCCGACGCCGCGCTCGTTCCAGCCGAGGTGGTGGGCCAGCTCGTGCCGCAGGGTGCGCTCGACCTGGCGCGCCAGCAGCTCACGGCTATGGCCAAAGTCGCGTTCGAGGGTGTCGCGGTAGATCACGATCCGGTCCTCGTAGCGTTCGCGCGCCACGCCATCGCCGTAGTACTGGCCATAAGCATGCACCTCAGCGCCGTCATCGGATATGACCACCGCGACCTTTTCGAGCACCCGCTGGAACTCTTCCGGCAAGGCGTCGATCGCATCGACGAGGAGAGCTTCGAACTGATCTTGAGCCTCGGCATCTGCCATCGACTGACAAGGATGACCTAGTGGGACTCCGCGCACCTGACACGCCCCGGCGGCGTTCGTCGCCGCCGGGGCTTGGCTACCTGGGACTAGTACCCGGACTGCTTAGCCTGCTTTTCGGCTTCTTCGATGCCCCGTTCAG
>JAJKHV010000004.1 GCA_021154855.1 Solirubrobacterales bacterium | reverse complement strand
CGACCGGCTCCTCAACCTCCAGCGACCGGTCTCCAGTGGGCCCGGGGTGCCAGGGATCGCGGAAATCCATCGGATCGAACCAGAGCCCCGGCAACGCGACAGAGGCAGCCCCCGCGCCGACGCGCGAGCGAACGGTCATCAAACGCCGAAGCGTCTCGGGCACCCTCTCCAAGGATGCCTCTCGAAAGTCCTCCGGGGCATTCTCCAGATAGGCACGAAGGTGCAGCTCCTCCTGGTTGCGGTCGAGCTGAACCAGGACCAGCCACGGCTTCAGCGGCTTGATCCGATCCTCCCACTGGGCGATCGCGGGACCGGGAATCGGCGCGTCGGGATCGCCGGGCAGCGTGATCTCGGGGTTGGCCCGCGGGTCGCCTATGCGCCAGGGCTGGGGCGGAACGCCGCCAATGAACTGTCCGATCTCGACTCTGCCGTTCTCGTCGTAATCGGCTGCCGGAAAAATGCGGCCGTTCGGGTCCGATCCCGCTCCCCATCGGTATGTCAGCTCGTAAGGAGGCTCGCGGCCTTCGAACATCTCGAGGATCACAGGCAGTATGCGGCTCGCCTGCAGATAGTCGCGGGTGAACCCAAGCTTCGGCTCGCCGGCACGCGCGCGGCGATAGAGGGACTGGTAATGGGAAACCCCCATACGCCACCAGATCACCCCAGTAACTCGCTGCGCGGCCATCGATCTCGCACGCTACCGTCAACTTGCAGATCTCGACTCCAGCCCGATCCGCAGGCGCTGCGAGATACGGGAGCGACGGGACTCGAACCCGCGACCTCCGGCGTGACAGGCTCATAGCTTAGCCGAAGGTTGGCTGGTTTTCGCCTGATTTGGCTTAGGGAAGCGGATTCTCCGTGGGTCTCGATTCAGATGGGTTGGTACCCAAATTGGTACCCAAGCCCCTGACCCGACGGATCAGGGGGATGAGTTTGACAAATCTTCTGACTGAAACGAGACCTGGAGGTCGTCGCATGGCAGCAGAACCGACGGATATTGGCGCGCTGGTCGTAAGGGCCTACAAGGGCCGGCCCTTCTACGAGGCGAAGTGGCGAGACTCAACCCGAGCGCAGCGGAAGCGCCGGCTTGGCCAAGCCTGGCTCGAACAAGACCCAAAGAACAACGGCTGGCGTCGGCGCCGCGATCGTGTTCGCGATGGATGCCTCGATGAGCGCCGAGCCTACGCCGCGATGGAGAAAGTCATCGCTGAGCACGAGGCCGCGCTCCGACGCGCTCCCCAGAAGCGCGACGCGACTTTCGATGAAGCCGTTGACGCTTGGGTCGAATATCTCCAGCACGAGAAGCGGATCAAGCCCTCCACGCTGGCTGCCTATCAGTATCTCCTCGCGCAGCCACGACGGGGGAGGAAGCGCCAACGAGGCGCACGGATCATGCGCAGGTTCGGCGGCCGCAAGCTCGCCGACGTCTCAACGGCTGACGTGCGGCAGTTCCTCGCAGCTCTAGATCGAGAGGACGTGAGCGCGCGCACTGTCAACATCCATCGGCAAGTTGTCCACTCGATCTTCGAGTACTCGATGCGCTCGGATGCCTTCGGGCTGCCTGAAAATCCCGCCGCAGGAACGACCAAGCGCCCGGAAGACGGCGCCGGCCCTATCGAGACCTTCGAGCCGCACGAGATCTCGGCCATCGCCGCTGCCGCCCGGTCCAACCTTCACCGTCGCCGTCCCAAGCACAACTACACGCCTGCGACCGACGCTGAGTGGCAGCGAATGAATGACCAGGACGCCTCTCTATTCATTTTCGCTGCTTGCACTGGCCTACGGCTAGGCGAGCTACTGGCGCTGCGTTGGTCAGGTGTCGACCTCGCGGGGGAAGTCGTGATCGTCTCGCGAGCGATGTCCGCAGGACAGGAGGCAAGCACGAAGTCGCGTCGGGCTCGGCCAGTGCCGCTGGCCGAGCAGGCGACGACCGAGCTGCGGGCACTCCTTCGCCGGGGAATTTTTACGAGCCAGTCCGACCACGTTTTTTGTCGCCCTGACGGTGGCCCCCTGGACCGCAGTGCTGTTCGTAGCCGCTTCATCCGGGCTCAGGAAGCGGCAGGAGTCCGGGTGCGCCGATTCCACGATCTGCGTCATACCTTCGGCACGCTGGCCATTCAGCAGTTCGATCTCGTGTCCGTTAAGGACATGATGGGTCACTCGAAGCTGAGCACAACCGAGCGCTACCTACACTCGAAGCCGCGTCCCGACGATGCCGCGAAGCTGACGCGAATCTTCCAGCCGTGCGAGGACGCCGATCACGAAGGGTTGCTGGGGGCTTAGCCCTCGCAACCCGGATCGAACAGGTCTCCGAGGTGCGCGTCGAGTCGAGAGCGCACGGAGTACCAGCGACGGCCAATCTTGCAGGCCGGGATCACACCGCGGCGCATGTAGTCAAGGGCGGTTGTGCGCCTAATTTGCAGAACTTCGGCGACATCGTTGGCCGTCAGCAGATCCTCGCGCGAGAAATGCAACTGAGTCTCAGTGGTCATGCTGTCCCTCCTCTCACAGCCCCGGTGGGTGTAGGACGTCGAAGCCAGCCAGGTAGCCAGCCGAGAAGGTGCCTTGCGGAATCCAGCCCGGCCCGTGTCCTTCTTCGACAAAGCCCGAGGTGCCCCAGAAGCGCTCGGGTGCTGGCGTCACCCCGGGCGCGAATTCAATGAAGGTGTGCGCGTCTAGGCCGTAGGGCTTGTCGTAGATCGAAACCCAGCGACCTGGTCCCGGCTCTGCCCAGCCAAGCAATGCGACGGTGTCCATCGTGGGGTTGCGAAAACCGCCAACTTGGAGCAAGTGCGAGACGGCCGAGCTGCAATCGAAGGGGCCGTTAGGCGGAGTCGGCGACTCGCCGTGGGAGCCGCCAAAGACGTATTCGGTGCGAGGCCGGATCGCGCTGAGCCGATCGGCCTCGGCAATCATCCGCGCCACTGCTTCGTTGGGCGCTACACCCGGCCCGCAGCTCGAAACGCCGGCAGCTTCGACTGAAGTGCCGCCGGAACCAGCGAAGCGCTTCGCGTTGTTCAGAACGTCGGCTACGTACCAGTCAGCGTGGTTGTAGGCGAAAACCGCTGCGTGCCAGTCATTTGGCGCACCCGAGACTTGGAGGTAGTAGGCGGCGGCGAAGATCGCGTCCCACGGATCGCTGGAGTCCTTGTCACCGTCTTCGTCGCCGTCGACGCCGACGGCTTCCCAAGTCGAGGGAAGGAACTGCATCCAGCCCTCGGCTCCCGCCGAAGAGGGACCCGTGTTCGCCCCAAAATCGGTCTCGACAAAGTTGATCGCAGCGAGAACCGACGGTCCTTCCTCGCCCAGCTTGTACGTGGCCGCCGCTCGCTCGTAGATCGGCACCAGGCGGCTCGGCACCTTCGCGCTAAGGGCGCCGACCGCTTCAGCGCCGCCGCAGCCGGGCGGCTGACCGAAGACGATCGCCACGGAGAGGACGACGCCGATCAGCGCCGCGAACAAGGCGAACGGCGCCGCGAGCAACAGCATGGAGACACTCCGCGAAGATGAGCTGCTTGCCATCGTCTCGGCTCACCCCGGAGGCGAGATCTCGACGACTCGCCAGCCGGAGTCGCGGCGCTCGACGGTAAAGGCGACCGAGAAGCTGGGCGCCCGCCCGTCGGCGATCGCGACACTCGCCTCGAGCCTCCGCGCGGTTGCCGGCCGCAGGCGAATTGACGCCGCCCGAGGATGGCGTCCGCGGCGGGCAACTGGGACGTGTGCCGCTGCCTCGGCCAGGTGCCGCTCCACTTCGGCAGTTGCGGCGGGCAATTGCGGCGGGTGGCGAAGATAGACCGAGCGCGCGTAGGCTGCTGCGAAGCGTTCGGCGAGAAGGGCCGCAGGGGCGAGCTGAGCCGGAGGGATCGGCCCAGCTCGCTCACCCGCGACCAGGGAGGAAGACGCGGGGTCGGGGCGCCCGCCCGATCCGCATCCGAGCAGAAGGACGGTTATCCCCAACGCGAGCAGCGCGAAGGGGCGGGGCAATCCGACCCGGCATGAGGTGCATCCTCCGGGGCGCCAGGAGGGTGTCGAGCTGTGGCCGGAAACCGCCATCTGCGGCTTCGTAGTCACTGAAGAGCGGCCAATCCGTCGGGTCAAATTCGCCGACGGATTGACGGCCCAGACTTGACATTGGGTATGAGCCCAAGCCGCCAGAGGCACCTTTTTGGGCTTTGGAAAGCGTTTTGCGAGCGCTAAGATCGACGACGGAGGAACTCGGATGTACTACAAAGCCACCAGCAAAGCCGCGCTAAGCCGCGATGAGATGGAGCGGATCAGGAAGGGTTTTTCTGGCCTGCTCTGGAAGGTCGGCTTTGGCTCTGAATTCATCGCCAACAACCGCGACGAACTTCTCTCCAAGGCATATCTCGAATACGTCCGCTACACCGACAAAGGGGTCGAGATCGAAGACCCGGTGGCCTGGACGATCCACTGCGCTTGGCGCCGCACGCAGAACTTCCTCACCTTGACAAATGCCCGGCCGCGAGAAGTCTCCGGCGAGAAGCTGGCCGAGCTAATCGATGAGGCGGCGCCGACCTCGGCCCAAGTTGTCGAGGACACCGACCGCATTCGGAAGCTTCACAGCGCCGTCGGGGAGCTCGAAGTAGGTCAGCGCCAGCTTCTCGCGCTGATCTACTTCGAGGGCAAGCCGCTCGCCGAGGCGGCGCGCCGCCTCGGCTGGCATGAATCGAAAGCGCGGCGCTGCCGCAAGGCGGCCTTGGACCGCGTCTACGAAATTCTTGGTGTGGAGAGCAGCGACGAGATTCTGGTCGAAGTCGGCCTCGCCGCGTCGCTCACTTTCGCGGGCGATGGCTCTCTCCACCTCCATGCTGGTTTCGAAGCCGTGGTGGAGAAGGCCGGGCACGAGGTCAGCGGCATCTGGGCACGCGCGCACGACTTCGCCCGTCGCTTCAGCCTCGGGGGCGGAAGCGACACCACCAGCGCGGTAGCGGCAAGCGGTGCAGGGCGAACCGCCGGTGTTTGCGCAACCGTGGCAGTCGCCTGCATCGCTGGCGCCAGCGGCGTGGTCGGGCCTGGCGTCGATGGCGGCATCGGCTTTCTCGGCGCTCACGATCACTCGCACAAAGCGCAGCCGGCCGCCGATGTGCGGTTGTCGAGCGACTTGCCCGCTGCCTCTTCGACGGAACCGGAAGGCTTGACATCGGTACCGAGCGCAATCCAAAGCTCGGGGTACGCAAGTGCCGGCTCAGCTACGAACACAAAGGCAAGTGGCACAGACGGCGCCCAGCCGAACGCTCCAAAGAGCGAACGCCGCCAGGTCGAGGAGCAGACGTCTGGATTCGCCCGGGTCTCGAGCGAATCCACAGCGCCGGTTGCTTCTTCGCCGTCTGCGTCGACTTCGGACACTGCCACAACGCCTGAAACCGTTAGCTCTAGCCCTTCGGTCCCACCGCCCTCAAGCAGTTCCTCGGGCGCAGCACAGGCCAAACAGCAATTCGGCGCCTTCAAATAGTCGGCTAACCCCTACTCCAATTCCGTGGAGCGACCTCACCAACTACAGCCCGTTGAGACCAAGCGCTTCAGGGCTTCTTCTACGTCAGCGTCGTCGTCATGCGCCACAGCTCCAGACGCCAAGTGACCAAGGAAATAGGTCAGTCGGGGGCATTTCCGGAAGCCGCGGCGCCTCGATCCACGTTCGGGTTCGGCTTCACCGTGCTCGAGGTCGCGGCCCTTGCCCTTGGGCTTCCATCGCCTAGCGGCCCGCTCGATATTCGCGCCAGTCCCGAGCAAGGTCGAGCAGCAACCGGCAGACGCCGATGATCGCGACCATCGTCGCGAGAGCGAACGCGATGTGGGCTTCTGTGCCGGACAGCGGGTGCAGATGGGCGAGCGCCGCCGAGGGGCTGACCGAGAGGACATGGAGCGACCTTGAAATCACAAGCTCGCTCCTCTCCGAGGATAAGCATCCCTAGAGATTTCTGTCAAGGGGCGAAAATGCTTTTTCCCGCAGATGTTGGCCATCGCCTCTACCTCGTAAGTTGGCGCGGACGTCCGAGGGCGACTATCCGCCATCACCGCGGACACGAATCCATTTAGGCAAAGACCGGCGTTGACCCCTAGACTGCGAATGTAAGTGGTCGGGACGTTTTTGGAAGATTCAACGTCTCTCTCACGCCCTCGGCCAGTCAGCCGAGAACTTAAGTCGCCACTGGAAATCGGGATCCGGGCCAATTGCTCGTGTGGGCTTCGACGTCAGACCTGCTTTTCCTCTATTAAGGAGACGACCGCCCGCCAACCCGGCCGTCAACTCAGTCGCCCGCTCGCGCATCGTTTGCATGCCTGCATCGGGCGACTGGCTCCGTGGGTTAGCCGCAAGTGATCCGACTAGCCTTGGTCGAATGTGGGAGTACGAGCGAAAGCTCCAGCGGGCGGCGGAGCACTTCAGGCAGTTGGAAGCCCAGCTCCGGGGATGGGAAGAAGGAACGGCTACACCCTCAGCATCGAGCCTGACGTTGAACCACCGCAATACGTCGCCTACGCGGAGAGCATCGGACCTGTCCAGGACGAGCCGTTCCTGCTCGTACTCGGCGACTTTCTACAAATGCCCGCCGCGCTCTTAACTTCCTCGCCGTAGCCCTTGGGACGTTAGCGCGGGCGGGGTAATGGACGAAGGGGACGCCCTTGTCACGATGTTTCCCATCGCGCGTCGCTCTGAGCGCTTCTCGCAGCTCGCCAAGGAACATCTCCCGAACCGTCTCTGCGCCAGTGCGGGCAGCTATCGAAAGATTCAGCCACTGAAGGCGTGACCTCTCAGCCGCTACAGCGTGCGGCCGTGGGGGCGGGCCGCCAGAAAAAGTCTTCGGCCAGGCCGACGGAATCGAGCTTCCGAAATGACCAAGAAGCCACGGAACCACTCTGACCCAAAAGGAGTTCCCCGTGGCACTCGCGATTTTCGTCAGGTTGCAGGTCCTCACCAACGCCATCGACGTCAAACCGGATTCCAAAGCTCTGCCAGGAATGCCGACTGGCGAAAAACTGGTCAACGGACTGGCCGCCTTCGTCTTGCTCGGCTGCGTGGCCGGCGCCCTGATCGGCATCGCTCAGTGGGCTCTCGGCAGTCACGGCCATAACGCCAGCCAGGCCGACTCGGGGCGGAAGAAGGTCGGTGTCAGCGTGCTCGGCGCCTTCGGCGTCGGCGCCCTGGCGGCAATCATCAACGCCGCCATCAATGCTGGGGGGACGGTCCATTGAGCCGCGCTCCCGATCGGCTCTCGGGCACATCCCGGCATAACTCTCTGCTGCTCTGCTTCGTGCCGATCGCCATCGCCTTGGCCTTCGGCTTCCTGATCGGCAGGACCACCGCCCCCTCCCCCGCCGTCCGCGCCGCAGCGCATGCCAATGCAAGTGCGGCGCGGACGCGCGCCGGAATCCCCATCGACTTTCCCCGCAGCCGGGCTGGCGCGGCGGGGGCGGTGGCCGCCTACCAGCGCGCCTTCGCCTCGCCGTCGATTTTGCGAGCCAGCGTCATGCGGGAACGGATCGAAGCGGTCGCGACATCCACCTACGCCAAGACGATGCTGACCGCGAACTCGCCCGGCCGGGAACGGATCGCGGCGGGACCGATCGGCCGGGATCTAGCGAGCGGACTGAAGACCCTCTACTCGGCCGTGCCGATCGGCTACCGGGTCGAGTCCTACTCCCCCTGGCGCGCCCGCATTCTGACCTGGGGCTTCACCCTTCTCGGCGGCGCCACGGTCGAACCAGCCGCCTACTTTGGCCTCGCTCACACCGAGCTCGCCTGGTCAGAGGGCCAATGGAAGATCGCTGAAACTCGCGCCGGCTTCGGCCCGACTCCGAGGCTCGCGACCCCGCCCGGGCCGCTCGGCGCCTACGACGTGATGAGCATCGCGGCCCAGCTCAAGAGCTATGAGCTTGCGCCGTAGGTGCCTCGCGGGCGTCGGCTTGGCGGGCCTGCTTGCGACGCTCGCGCTGCTCGCCCAGCCCTCGCCGCCCGCGGCGCGGGCCAACGTCGTCTGCGACGCGGCAGGAGAGATGGCGGGGGCGGTAAGTGGCGGCGTCGATGCCTTGACTGGTGGTGCTTTCGGCGCCGGCAATCCGGTCGGCGATGCCTGCAACGCAGTTTCAGGCGGCGCCGTAAACGCGGTCACCTCACCGGTTACCGATGCCCTGAAGGGGGTCGGCAAAGGGATCTTCGATCAGGTCACCACCTTCGTCAGCGAAGGCGCCGTTTGGCTGATCGGGCGAGTGGTTTCAGAGATGGAGAAGACGACGACGCCCGAATTGACCTCAAAAGGCTTCCTCGCCGAGTACGGGCAGATGGCCCAAATCGCGGCGCTGCTCGCAGCGGCGATGTTCTTGCTGGCGATCCTCGAGGCGATCGCCCAGAGCAGCTGGGCGCTGCT
>JAJKHV010000003.1 GCA_021154855.1 Solirubrobacterales bacterium | reverse complement strand
CTCGACTCATCCACCAACCTCGTCGACGTGCGCAGCCCGCAGGAGTACTCGGGTGAGCTGATCGCAATGCCGGGCTACGAGCAGGAGGGAGCCCAGCGAGGGGGGCACATCCCGGGCGCCGCATCGGTGCCCTGGGCGCAGGCGGTCAACGAGGACGGCACCTTCAAGTCCGAGGACGAGCTGCGCGAGCTCTACAGCTCAAAGGGAGTGATCTCCGACGGCGATCCGATCATCGCCTACTGCAGAATCGGCGAGCGCTCGGCCCACACCTGGTTCGTCCTGCATGAGCTGCTGGGCCAGGACAACGTCAAGAACTACGACGGCTCTTGGACCGAGTGGGGCAATCTCGTCGGCGCCCCGGTCGAGAAGGGCGTCTGAGCGGGGGAGACCGGCGCATGGCGGCGTCCTCGGCCGCTCGCGATCGGATCGCCCGTGCCACGTTGGGGGCGATATAGACCCCAAACGTGGCACGGGAGTGCAACTACGTCACGCCCCTGCGCCTTGCCCGCTTTGTCTTGCCCTTCTCAGACGATGGAGAGGAAATCGCCGAGGATTCGAGCGGTGGCGCCCCAGATGAGGTGACCCTCTACCTCGTACGTCGGAGTATGGATGGGCACGCCGCGACGAATCAGGCGGCGGATCTCATAGCTCTCTCCTAGGACCTCGAGAGAGAAGGTGAGGATGGTCTCGACCTCAGCTGGGTTCGGTCGGAGGTCGAGCTCCGCCGGGTGGGGGATGCGGCCGACGAATGGATGGACCCTGTAGTCGGTGACGAAGGTGTCGGTGGCCGGCAGTTCCTCGCCGAGCTCGACCGTGGCGGGGTCGAGGCCTATCTCCTCCTGGGTCTCGCGCAGGGCGGTTGCCCTCAGGTCGGCGTCGCCCGGGTCGCGCCGTCCGCCCGGAAACGAGATCTCGCCCGCGTGGCGCCGCATGTCCGCCCGGCGCTCCGTGAAGACAAGGCCGGGATCATCCGGGCAGCCGTAGAGCGGCAGCAGAACGGCGGCTTCGACTGTTTCCTTCATGCCTCGAGACGGCGAAAGCCAAGCCTTGCGAGGACGCACGGAGCGTGGCGTGCTTCGCAGGCGAGCGGCCGAGGACACTTACAGGCGCCGGTTCGCAGGCGTCTCAGATGATCACCTTCAGGCGTCTCAAATGATCACCTGGACGGTGCCGCCGTCGACCGACCAGGCGGCGCCGGCGACGTAGGAGGCACGCTCGGAGCAGAGGAAGACGATGGCGCCGGCGATCTCGCCGACCTCGGCCAGGCGACCGATCGGGCGTTTGGATCCGGCCTCGGCGAGTGCCTCTTCCCTGCTGCCCGCTTCAGTCATCTCCTGCGCTTGATCGAGAAGGCCACCGGGCTCCATCCACATCTCGGACTTGACCGGGCCGGGGCAGATCGCGTTGACGAGGACGCCACTCTTCGCGTAGCGATCGGCGAAGAGACGGGAGAGTGAGAGCTCGGCCGCCTTTGCCACCGAGTACTCGGGCATTGCCGCCGAGGGGCGCTTGCCGGCGGTTGAGCAGACGTTGACGATGCGGCCCCAGCCAGCCTCGGCCATCGTCGGGGCGGCGGCGCGCATCGCCCGCATCGGCGCCATCACGTTGAGCTCGTACTGCACGTACCAGTCCCGATCCGGGACGTCGTCGATCTGACGCCACTGGGCGGCGCCGGCATTGTTGACGAGCACATCGAGCTGGCCGAAGCGCGCAATCGCCGTCGCGAGCATGCACTCCCCGGCGTCCTCGTCGGTGACATCGAGGCTGAGGATCTCGACTTGGCCGCTGCCCTCGCCCGCTTGACGCGCCGCCGTGGCCGCCTCGTTCAGTCGCTCCTCGTCCCGCGCCACCAGGAGCACGTCGGCGCCCTCCGCGCAGAGCAGCCGTGCGGTCTCAGCGCCGATCCCGCGGCTGGCGCCGGTGACGACGCAGGCGCGTCCTTTGAGGCCGAGGTCCATCAGAGAGGCTCGACCTCGTCGGAGATCAGGACGGGCGTCTCCCCAGCGAGCAGCTTGTGGACGGGGCACTTGCCGGCGACGACCAGCAGGGCCTCCCGCTGCTCATCGCTCAGCTCGGCCGGAAGGCGCAGGGTGACAGCGAAGGAGAGCGGCGCGAAACCGTCATAGGCGACGTCGACCTCCACCTCGACCGCGCCGATCTCCCAGCCCTTGCGAGCGGCGTACATCTCCATCGTCACTGCGGTGCAGCCGGCGAGGGCGGCGGCGACGAGCCGGGTGGGGGAGGGGCCCGTATCGCTGCCTCCCGCTGCGCTTGGCTCGTCGACGCGGACCGTATGACCGCCTTCGATCTCGACGTCGTGGGCAAACCCAAGGACCTGGCTCTCTCCGCTCGCCTTGCGACGGGCGACGACCTTCACGGGCGCTCCATCAGGACTTGCGGCGACCCTCGAAGAGGGCCGGCGCGTCGACGTCGGCGAAGCGTGCCATCGCATAGATGAGGTCGGAGGCTCGGTTGACGAAGTGGATCACGGTCTCGCTTGCCAGCTCGCCTTGCTCGGCGAGGGCGGAGATGCGGCGCTCGGCACGGCGGATCACGGTGCGGGCGACGTCGAGCTGGGCCGATAGCTGGTTTCCGCCCGGGATGACGAACTGCGGCGGCAGCTCGACCTCGCTCATGTAGCGGTCGATCAGCGCCTCCAGCTCGGTGACCATCGCCTCGGTGGCGCGGCTGACGCCATCTTCGAGCCGCTCCGCCGCTTCCGGCGCCGTGGCCAGCTCGGCGCCGACGACGAAGATGTCGTCCTGGAGGCGCAGGATGTCGGCGGCGAGCTCCGCCTCGCCGTCCCCACAGAGGGCGCGGGCGACACCAAGCTGGGAGCAGGCCTCGTCGAGGGCGCCGTAGGCCTCGGTTCTTCCATGGTGCTTGGGAACACGGCCGCCGTACCACAGCGAAGTGGTGCCGTCGTCGCCCTTCTTGGTGTAGATCTTCACCACCGGCGTGATCCTACGCCGCCCGGTCCCGCGAATCTGGCTCAGGCGAGGGGATTGAAGACCAGGCCAGTCAGGACCTTCGGGTAGAAGTAGGTCGACTTGGGCGGCATGTTGGCGTCGCTTTCGCAGATTTCCCGGGTCTGGTCGACGGGGATCGGCCGCAGGATGAAAGCGACGTCGTAGGCGCCGTCGTCGAGCAGGCGCAGCGAGTCCTCAACGCTCTTGGCGTAGCCGAGCCCGCGCTTGGCGAGGATGTCGTCTTCGCTGAGGCCGGCGATTCCTTTCAGCACCAGCGTCTCGAGGATCGCCGCGTCGAGGCGGCGGTAGGCCTCGGGCTGGCCCGCGAGGATTCGGTCGAGCGCGGCCGTGTCCTCGAGTCGCAGGCGGAAGGCGCGCTTGTGGTGGGAGTCGTAGAGGCCGAAGACGCCGACGCCCTCCTCACCGAGAGGGTCGAGGCGGTCGGCCTCAACCTCGGTGACGTCGAAGAGCTCGCGCAGCCCCTCGCCGAGGCGGCGCTGGCGCTCTGGGTTATCGGCGAAGCCGGAGAGCAGGCGGTGAGTGGGGAAGATCGAGAGGCCCGGGTCATCCAGCCCAGTCAGCGCCATCAGCGTGTAGTTGTGCGGTCCCTCGCCGCCGATCTCATCGCGGTAGGCGATCGCGGTCTCGTAGCGGTGATGGCCATCGGCGATTAGCAGCTGGGACTCGGCGAGGGCGCGGGTGACGTCCTCGTGAATCCCGGGGTTGCGCAGCTGCCAGACCCGGGTCACCGTTCCGGCCGTATCGGTCGCTTCCCCCCAGGGGTCCTCGATCGCGACTTCGCGGGCAACCAGTGGCCACGGGTCCACTGTGCTCAGCGAGAAGATCGGTGAGAGGTTGAGGCGGGTCGCCCGCATCAGCTCCAGCCGGTCCTGCTTGGGTCCGGGCAGAGTGCGCTCGTGGGGCAGGATCGTGCCGGCCTCGAAGTCCTCGACCCGGACCCGGGCGAGAATGCCGTGGCGGGTATGAGTCGAGCCATCCGGTCCCGTGTAGTCCTGCTCCATCGCCCAGATCGCCGGCACGGCTTCCTTTACCAGGGCGCCGGCCTTCTGCCAGGCATCTATGGCCTGGCCGGCCTTGGCATAGGGGTCGCCCTGCTTGGCGGCCTGCGGACCGGTCTCGCCATAGGGCTTTGGCAAATCGACGGCGACCGCGTTGTAGGGCGATTGCGCAAGCAGCTCGGCGCGCATCGACGTGTCGATCACGTCATAGGGCGGCGCGACGACAGCCTGCAATGACCCGACCGCGTCGAGGTCGTAGTGCAGGGCATTGAGCGGCAGCACCTCGGCCATCGCCGCCAAACCTAGCGCGTGTCCTCCGACGAGCCCAGCCCGCCGGGCTGCCCGCCTCTACACTGGCCCGATCGGGGCGTGGCGCAGCCTGGTAGCGCGCGGCCTTTGGGTGGCCGAGGTCCCCGGTTCGAATCCGGGCGCCCCGATATCGATTTGCCGGCGCACCCGGACCCACTGCCAAGCCGGCTCGCCACCAGGAGATCGCCGCCATGACGGGCTTCCTGCGCGCGTCGTCGCCGTTATGTCGCCTAGACGGGTGTCCGGTCAACGTACGCCCGCATGGTGTCGATAGCTGCATGTGAGCACGGACCCTGGGTTCAAAGAGCGCCGGATCGAACGGGTGCAGCTCGAAACCGATCGGCAGCGGATCGTCGGCGACGTGACTTTGCCGCGCGAGGGCTACCAGAGCCGTTTTTCGGACTCGCTCAACCGGGTCGACATCGGGTTCATCCCGCTGGTCAATGGGGAAGTCTCATCGGTCATGGGTGGCGATGTAGAGCTGCATCCATTCCTCGTCGTCTCAAAGGCACACGTGCGAATCGCCTTCCCGGTCGATACCGCGCGGCAGCAGAACGAGTGATCTGGCTGCCTTCGAGAAAAGCTACGCCCTGGCTTCGCGGCTTCGGCTGCCCTGCGCGTAGGAGCCGAGGTCGAAGACGAAGGCGAGGATGACGATGAACCACTCGAAGCCCTTGACGCTGTTCGAGGAGCTCCACATCACCGCGTAGGCAAGCGTGGTCCAGGGCAGCAGGAAGAAGCCGAGCAGGGGTACGAACCAACTCTCGAAGGCACGGCTGAGCAGGTCGCTGAAGAGGAACAGCGCGAAAAGCGCCAAGCGCGGCGAGAACAGCGCGAAGAGGACGAGGAAGCAGCCGATGGGCTCACGCTACCCGTTCGGGCGGCGGCTCAAAGCGTCGCCCCGAACGTCACAGTCCGGCAAGAAACGGGCTGTAAGGTCGATGGCGACCCGCAAAGGAGATCGCGATGAACCGACTTGGCAAGCTGATGACGATGCTGAACCCGGACAAGACGACGATGCCGACCGCCGAGGACGCGCTGCCCGGGCGCAGCGAGCCGGCCTTCGATGTGCCCGAGCGCCACGCTGTCCTTGACGCGCGACTGCAGCCGCCGTTCCCGGATGGGATCGAGGTCGCTTACTTCGCACTCGGCTGCTTCTGGGGAGCCGAGCGGCTCTTCTGGGCAATCGACGGCGTCTACACGACGGCGGTCGGTTACATGAACGGGACCACGCCCAATCCGACCTACGATGAGGTCTGCTCGGGCAAGACCGGAGATGCCGAGGCGGTGCTCGTCGCCTTTGACCCGGCCAGGGTCTCCTACGCCGACCTGCTCAAGATCTTCTTCGAGGAGCACGACCCCACGCAGGGGATGCGCCAGGGCAACGACGTCGGCACCCAGTACCGCTCGGGGATCTACTTCGTCAACGACTCTCAGAGGGAGACGGCGGAGATGGCCAAGCGCACCTACGACGAGGATTTGCGCGCCGCCGGCCACGAGCCGGTGACCACCGAGGTCGAGCCGGCGGGCCCGTTCTACTACGCCGAGGACTACCACCAGCAGTACCTGCACAAGGTGCCGAACGGCTATTGCGGCCTGGCCGGCACCGGCGTCAGCTGCCGGATTCCCGCAGCGGCGTCTTGAGGCCGCGGCGGGTGTAACGCGCTGTGCCCCTGCGGGGTGCACAGCGCGTTACACCTCGGCCGGGCCGCCGCCCGGCGCGGCGAATAGCATGCCGCGCCGGTGACCCCCTCCTTCGGCTCCTATATCGGTGGCTGCCTCGCCGTAATCGGCATCGTCAGCGCGGTCGGGCTCGGCGGCTACTGGCTGCGCCGCTGGATCGTGCCCGAATTCTCCGGCGCGCTGGCTCGGCTCGCCGACGCCACGTTCGCCGCCGGCTTGCTCGTCCTCTCGCTGGAGCTGCTCGGCACGCTGAGCATCCTGACGATCGGCTGGACGATCGTCGTCTGCATCGCGGTCGGGCTGCTTGCCGCGCTGCTCGGCTGGCGAAAGGCGCCCCGCGACGGCGAGCAGGTCAGCGCCCCGCAGGTCCAGATGGTTGCCCTCTTCATCGCGCTTGCCGTCGCCTCATTCACCGTCGCTGAGTGGAGCTTCCCTTCGCAGCTCAGTCTCGACAATGGGATGTTCGGCGGCGACACCACCTGGTACCACATGCCGTTTGCGGCGCGATTCGCACAGGAACATTCGACCGTCCACCTGCACTTCACCGATCCCCTGCGACTTGCCGCCTGGTTTTATCCGCAGAGCTCCGAGCTGGTCCACGGCACGGCGATCGTCCTCTTCAAGAGCGACTGGCTCTCGCCGCTGATCAACCTGGTCTGGCTGGCGATCGCGCTGCTCGCCGCCTGGTGCGTCGGACGCCCCTACAAGGTCGGACCGGCGACGCTGGTCGCGGCGGCACTGGTGATCGACTCGGGGGTGATGATCGAAACGCAGCCCGG
>JAJKHV010000002.1 GCA_021154855.1 Solirubrobacterales bacterium | reverse complement strand
TACTGGGAGCGCACCCTCGACCCCGACCTCTTCAAGGACCGCACGCTGAGCGCCGCAGTGCGAGGCAAGGTCGTCTTGATCACCGGCGCGTCCTCGGGGATCGGCAAGGCAGCGGCGGTCAAGGCCGCCGACGCCGGCGCGACCGTGTTGCTCGTCGCTCGCTCGATCGAGAAGCTGGAGGAGACGAAGCGCGAGATCGAGGCCTCCGGCGGCGTCGCCCACATCCATCGCTGCGACATGGCCGACATCGAGGACATCGAGCGGATGGCCGAGGAGGTCCTCGCCTACCACGGGCAGGTCGACATCCTCGTCAACAACGCCGGCCGTTCGATCCGCCGTTCGATCGGCCTCGCCTACGACCGCTTCCATGACTACGAGCGGACGATCCAGCTCAACTACCTCGGCGCGGTGCGGCTGATCCTGGCCCTGTTGCCCTCGATGCGCGCCCGCAAGTCTGGCCACATCATCAACATCAGCTCGATCGGCACCCAGACCAACCCGCCGCGCTTCTCTGCCTACGTCGCCTCGAAGGCGGCGCTCGACGCGTTCAGCCGGGTGATCGCCTCCGAGGTGGTCGACGACGGCGTTCACATCACGACGATCCACATGCCACTGGTGCGCACGCCGATGATCGCCCCGACGCGCATGTACGACGTCTTCCCGGCGATCTCGCCAGAGGAGGCGGCGGAGATGATCGCGGGGGCGATGATCGGACAGCCGAAGAAGGTGGCGACGCGGCTTGGGACGTTTGGCGAGCTGCTCTATGCGGTGGCGCCGACGGTCAGCGACAGGATTCTCAACCAGGCTTACAAACTGTTCCCCGAGTCGCAGGCGGCGAAGGGGAAGGGCGAGGAGGCTCCTGACAAAGCGCCCTCTACCGAGGCCGTGGCGTTTGCTCACTTGATGAAAGGTGTGCATTGGTAGGCGGGACGGTGCCCTCCCCATGAGGCCGTCGCGCAGCTGATTCGTCGGGGCGCTTCGAGACGTGATCGCTGAGCCTCCTGGGGAGGGGCACCGTCCCGCCTCCAGCGCAACGCTTTCGATGGATGAGCGCAGGCTCAAGCATTGGGGGTGGGGGTACGAGGATCAGGCGCCTTCCGAGGCTGAGCTTCGGGAGGCTGCTGTCGGGATCAGGGAGCGGTTTGGATTCGGCGGGGGGCCGGAGGAGCCGGTGCCACTCGAGGAGGTTGAGCTTCGGGCATCGCGGCTGAAGGTTCCGAGCGCTTTCGGGGATCTCTTCAGTGACGATCGCTATGAGCGGGTGGCGCATGCCCTCGGGAAGGCGTACAGGGACGTGGTGCGAGGATTCCGGGGGGAATTTGAGAACCCGCCCGATCTCGTTGCTTTTCCCAAGGACGAGTCGGAGATTGAGGTGGTGCTGGAGTGGGCTGAGGCCGAGGGTGCTGCCGTCATTCCGTTTGGGGGTGGGACGAGCGTGGTCGGTGGGGTTGAGGCGCGGCTCGGCGATCGGCCAGTGGTCTCGCTTGACCTTCGGCAGTTGGACCGGGTGTTGGAGGTCGATGGGGAGTCCCTGGCCGCCCGAATCCAGGCTGGGGCCACTGGGCCTGGGCTCGAGGACCAGTTGCGTGAGCACGGGTTGACCCTGCGCCACTTTCCGCAGTCGTTCGAGTATTCGACGCTCGGGGGCTGGGTCGCGACTCGCGCCGGGGGACACTTCGCGACGCTCTATACGCACATCGACGATCTGGTCGAGTCGGTGCGGGCGATCTCGCCGCGGGGGACATGGCAGAGCCGGCGGTTGCCTGGGTCTGGCGCTGGGCCTTCGCCCGACCGGGCCTTGATCGGCTCCGAGGGGATCCTCGGCGTGATCGCCGAGGCCTGGGTCCGGGTCCGGCCGCGGCCGGAGTTCAAGTCCTCCTGCGGGGTCGAGTTCGAGGACTTCCCCGCCGCCGCAGTGGCGGTCCGCGAGATCGCACAGTCGGGCCTGAACCCGGCGAACTGCCGCCTGCTCGACGCAATGGAGGCGGGGATCATGGGGGCGGGCTCGGGTGAGAAGAGCCTGCTGGTGCTCGGTTTCGAGTCGCCGCATCTACCAGTCGACGAGTCGATGCGCCTCGCCCTCGACATTGCTCAATCCCATGGCGGCGTCCCCACGTCTCCGCCACCCGGGCGATCGATTCCGCGCGCTGCCAAACGAGGCTCTGTTGGCAGCGCATCGAGGCAAGGCCGTGATGATGGGGGGTCGGCGGTCGAGAGCTGGCGTGGCGCATTCCTGCTTGCCCCATACCTGCGCGACACCTTCGTCGCCTGCGGCGTGCTCAGCGAGACCTTTGAGACGGCAATCACCTGGGACCGCTTCGAGGAGTTCCACGCCGACGTGATGGCCGCCGTGCGGGTCAAGGTGGCCGCGGTCTGTGGGACACCCGCCGACGGCGACGGGGCTCCTCGCGTCAGCTGCCGCCTCACCCACGTCTACCCCGACGGCCCCGCCCCGTACTTCACCGTGCTCGCCCCGGCGATCCGTGGCGGCGAGGTCGAACAGTGGGATGAGATCAAGGCCGCCGCCGCCGAGGCCGTGATCGAAGGCGGCGGCACGATCACCCACCACCACGCGGTCGGCAGGGACCACCGCCCCTGGTATGACCGCCAGCGCCCGGCGCCGTTCGCGGCTGCGCTGCGCGCCGCCAAGGCTGAGCTGGACCCCGGCGCCATCCTCAACCCCGGCGTCCTAATCGATCCATAGCCAGGTGCAACGTCTTGTCCCCCTGGGAGGGGAACAAGACGTTGCACCTGCGGAAATGGCGAGGCAGACCGCCCAGGTGCAACGCTTTGTCCCCCCACTGGGTGGAGAATGCGTTGCACCTGGGGAGCGGCGGGCGCTAGCGCTACCCTGTGCGACTGAATCTCCCTTGCCTGTTGGGCTAACGCCCCGTCCAGGGCTCCGCCAGCATGGAAACCATCACTTCCGAACAGCCGACCGTCCCGGTGCCCGCCGGCGACGCTCCCAGCTCGATGGACGAGCCCGTGGTGCCCCGCCGCACGCCGCTGCGGGCGGCGATCAAGACCGGGCGGCCTCAGGAGTGGATCAAGAACGTCTTCGTCTTTGCCGGGCTGCTCTTCTCGGGCAAGTTCAATCAGTCCCACGACGTGCTGGAGGCGTTGCTCACGTTCTTCGCCTTCTGCTTCATCTCCAGCGCTGGCTACTACGTCAATGACCTGATCGACGTCGAGCTGGACCGCAAGCACCCGAAGAAGCGCTTCCGCCCGCTGGCGGCGCGCGAGTTGTCGGAGGGCACCGCGAAGGCAATTGCGCCCGGCTTGGCGATCATCGCGATGGCGATCGCCTTCGCCGCCGTCAACTGGGAAGTCGGCCTGATGGTGGTCGGCTACGGAGTCGCCCAGATGGCCTACAGCCTTGGTCTCAAGCAGATTGTGATCGTCGACGTGATGACCCTGGCAGGCCTCTTCATCCTCCGGGTGGCCGCCGGCGCCGTAGCGGTCGACGCACACGCATCGGAATGGCTGCTTCTCTGCACCGGCATGTTCGCCCTCTTCCTCGGCGTCACCAAGCGCCGCCAGGAGGCGGTCTCCGAGCTGCACGAGGGGACCAGCAGCCGGCCGGTGCTCGAGCACTACTCGCTGCCGTTCCTCGACCAGATGGTCGCCATGGTCACCACCGGTACCGTGATCAGCTACTCGATCTACGCCGTCAACTCGCCGATCATCGGCAACGAGATGATGTGGACGATTCCCTCGGTCCTCTACTGCGTCTTCCGTTACCTCTACCTGATCTACGACCGCGCCGACGACCGCTCCACCGCCGCGATCGTCATCGACGACAAGCCTCTGATCGCAGGGGCGGGCAGCTTCGCCGCAATTGCCTTCCTGCTGCTTTACGTCTTCAACTAGCTAGGCCCGTTACCCCGCCGTACGACTCCGCGCTTGCGGCGCCGTACCGGGCCGGGTCAGTCCGGGAGGACGGGCAGGTCCGAGATCAGGTCGATCTTGCCGCCGCGCTGGAACTGGAGGTCGATCGTCTCGTTCTTGCGGTAGGTGCCGAAGAGCCCCAGATACATCGCCAGCCAGCGGCCAGCGCCAACCTTCTCCTTGACGATCTGACGAGTGAAGACAATCTCCCTGTCGCCTATCTCGTAGTCGACACCTTCGCGCTGCTCCACGCCGTTGATGAAGACGACGTAGGGCGCCTTCGCCCCGGTCGGCAGCTTCACGCGCCGCCCAGCGGCGTAGCTGCCCTTGGGTATCTCGGTCTCGGTCATAGCGGTGTGGTGAGTTTCCCGTCCATATAACGGAAAGTCGCCAGACCTTACGAACTTGCCGGCTCCGGAGTCTCTCGCCCCCAGATCCACCGCGTCTCGCTATGCATTGCAACCCCCCGCTCACTCGTTCAACAGTTTTAGGAACGCATTTGTTTGCTTTGGGCAAAAAAGGCTATGATCGCCGCGGGATGGGGGATGGCGTCTTCGGCAGGTGGGGCCCCAGGCACCCGCGCTTGGCGGGCCTGGGCAGCAGCCTGGCCCTGCGCTCGATCGAGCGGCTCACTTCGCACTGGGGCCTGGTCGGCTTCGACAGCAACTTCTCCCGCGCGCGACTCGCCGAGCTCGAGCGGACGATCGCCGAAGGCAGCGAGGCTTACGTGCTCGGCTTCGGATTCGGCTTTCACAATTCCGGCGCCGCGTTGGTGCGCGTCTCCCCGCAGGGAACGGTGGAGCTGATCTGCAACGAAGAGGAGGAGCGCTACACAGCGATCAAGCACTGCAGCGACTATCCGCTGCACTCGATCGAGGCGGTCAAGCAGCGCATGGAAAGGCTCGGCGTCGCGCCGGCGGATCTGACTGCCTGCGTGAGCAGCTGGGACTACCCGAAGGCGGGGGTGACGTTCGGCACCCGGCCGGCACTCGAGGAAGCTCCGGCCAGCTTGGCGAAGCGATTGAGGGAGCATTCTGGAGACATCGTCAGCGATGAAATCCTCAAGCTGATGAGGACGAGCGCCGCTCGCCTGTCGCGGCAGCTCGGGCAGGAGCGGCGCCTGCCGATCGTCGGCATGAGGCATCACGATTGTCACGCCTATTTCAGCTACGCCGTCTCGCCGTTCTCGAAGGAGAGCGACCCGGTGATGGTGATCGTCCTGGACGGATCCGGCGACGATGCATCCACCTCGTTGTACGAGGCCAGCGACGGCCAACTTACGCTGCTGGGAACCCAGGGGGCCAATCCGCTCGACTCGCTCGGCTCGCTGTACGGCATGCTCAGCTCGACGCAGGGCGGTTGGCCGATGCTGAGCTCGGAGGGCCGCTACATGGGCGCCGCCGCCTGGGGAGACGGCAACCGGCTCACCAATCGCTACTATCGCGGGCTCAGGCAGATCCTCCATTTCGGCACAGACGGAGAGGTGCGACTCAACCGTGCGCTTGCCAACTGGACGCGGGGAGGACTGGTCGAGCCCTATACCGAGGAGCTGATCGAGATCCTCGGCGAGCCAATAGCGGTGGAGCAGATGTGGCATCCGGACGCGGTGCTGAACGTCGAGGACGTGCGTCATCCCGAGGTGACCCGCGATCGTCTCGACAAGGCCGCCGCCGTCCAGATGGTGTTCGAGGACGCGCTCGTGCACATCGTCGAGCACCTGATCCGCGTGACCGGCAGCCATCGGCTTGTTCTCACCGGGGGTGCGGCGCTCAACTGCGTCGCCAACATGCGCCTTCTGGAATGCTTCAACGAGCGCTGGTATGAGCGCCAACTTGGCCGTAGCGACACCTTTCTTCGCCTTTGGGTGCCGCCGACGCCAGGCGACGCGGGCACCCCGGCGGGAGCGGCATATGCGTTCGCGATGCAGGCGGGAGCGCGACCCGGGGAGCCACTACGGCACGCCTTCTATTGCGGCCTCGCGCCATCAGCGTCGAAGATCAAAGCCGTCGTCGACGCTGAGCCGACGCTTGGCAGCATGCCATTGGGGGACTGCTCGAAGCCAGAGAGGATGGCGGTCGTCGCCGATTTGGTAGCCCATGCTCTCGCCGGCGACCGCATCGTAGGGCTCTATCGGGGCGTCTCTGAGACCGGCCCGCGTGCGCTCGGCCACCGCAGCATCCTCGCCAATCCCTGCAATCCGGAAACGCGCAACCTGCTCAATGAACGCGTCAAGCACCGAGAACTGATCAGGCCGCTTGCGCCAATGGTCACGCGGGCCGCCGCCGAGCGGCTCTTCCACCTACAGCCGGGAGCCTCCGCGGACGACTACAACGCCTACAACTACATGGTGTTGACCGCGCGCGCCCGACCCGAGGCGCACGAGCTGATCCCGGCCGTGATCCACCACGACGGGACGGGAAGAATGCAGATCGTGCGCCCTGACGTGGATCCCTTTTGCAATGAGCTTCTGGTTGCGATGGGGCGCAGGGTGGGTGTCGAGGCATCCGTGAACACCTCGCTGAACGTCGGGGCGCCAATCGCTCACACGCCGGAGCAGGCAGTCTCCACGCTACAGCGCGCGAAAGGAATGGACGGGCTTTTAATGATCGGCGAGGAGGGTTTCGCAACGCTCGTTTGGCTGCAGGACCGTGTCGAGGCGCGCGAGCGCCTGATGGAGTCGGTTCGCACATGGGCAGCTGAGACTGGCTTTGAGCTGCCCGAGGCAGCCCTCCTGGGAGAAAGCTTCGAGTAAGGGAAGGCGGCCCTATTCCAAGGCATCGCGGACAACTTCGAACGGCGTCTCATGGTCCGTCGGCTCCAGCTCTTCCCGTCTGACGCTGCCCCGAAACGGCACGAACGTCCCGTCGCCCCGCACGTCGATTCCGGCAACAGGCTTTCGCACCAGCCCCTTGCCGCTCAGTTGCAGCCGCGCATGAACCTGCTCCCCCGGCCCAAAGTCCCGCAGCGAGGAAACGCCTTTCACCGGTCCCTCAGCCCGGATATCCAGCGCCCGTGCCCGCATAGCGGCCACAGCTTCGCCAAGGTCTTCGAACCCGCGGTGGTCCACGTCCGATCCGTGCCGCACAGTCAGCTTCCAACGAGACAAGGTCCGCAGCGTATGAAATCTGGGCAGGGCGGTCGGGGTGCATCCCCCGACGCGGCGTCCTGTTTTTCGCACCGCCCGCTCAGCGAGAGCCACCTTCTCCATGGCGAAAAACCCAGCGACCGGGGATGCACACCCCGACCGCTCACCCGGCCAAGTCCTAACCGCTAAGCCCCGCGCCGAGGCCGCTTCGGGCGTCGCGCCGGAGGCCCGACGATCTTCTCGGGCCCGTCCCGATCCTCGATCGACACGTAGTCGCGCTGCCGCTCGCCGGTATAGATCTGTCGCGGCCGGGCGATTTTCTGCTCGGTGTCGTCATTCATCTCCATCCACTGTGCGACCCATCCCGCGGTGCGGGGGATGGCGAAGATCACCGTGAACATCTCAGTCGGGACGCCCAGAGCCTCGTAGATGATCCCGGAGTAGAAGTCGACGTTGGGGTAGAGCTTGCGCGAGGTGAAGTACTCGTCATCGAGCGCCCGCTTCTCCAGCTCCTGGGCGATCTCGATCAGCGGGTTGTACTCGGTCGCCTCGAAGATCTCGTCCATGTGCTGCTGGATGATCCGCGCGCGCGGGTCGTAGTTCTTGTAGACGCGATGGCCGAAGCCCATCAGCTTCGCTTCGCGCGCCTTCACCTTCTCGAGGAAGCCAGGGATGTTCTCGACTGAGTCGATCTCCCGCAGCATGCGCAGCACCGCCTCGTTGGCGCCGCCGTGCAGCGGTCCGTAGAGCGCCGCAACGCCGGCGGCCACCGCGGAATAAGGATCTACGTCGGAGGAGCCGACGCCGCGCACGGCGCTGGTCGAGCAGTTCTGTTCGTGGTCGGCGTGAAGGATGAAGAGCACGTCAAGTGCCTTCGAGAGGCTCTGCTTCGGCACGTGCTTGGCTTCGGTCTTCTTGAACATCATCGAGAGGAAGTTCTCGGCGAAGTTGAGGTCGTTGTCGGGGTAGACGTAGGGCAGCCCCATGTTGTGGCGGTAGGAGAAGGCAGCGAGCGTCGGCACCTTGGCGATCAGCCGCACAGCCGCCATGTAGCGCTCTTCGGGGTCGTCGATGTGCTTGGCGTCCGGGTAGAAGGTCGAGAGCGCGCCGACTCCCGCCAACAGCATCCCCATCGGATGGGCGTCATAGCGGAAGCCCTCAAAGAACTGCTTGAGGTCCTCGTGGACGAAGGTGTGGTGGGTGATGTCGAAGACCCAGCGGTCGAGTTGGGGGCCAGTCGGCAGCTCGCCGAAGATCAGCAGGTAGGCAACCTCGAGGAAGGTCGATTTCTCGCAGAGCTGCTCGATCGCGTAGCCGCGGTGTTCGAGGACGCCGGCGGCGCCGTCGATGTAGGTGATCGAGGAGCGGCAGGCCGCGGTGTTGGTGAAGGCCGGGTCGTAGGCCATCATTCCGAATTCGTCCTCGTCGACTTTGATCTGCCGCAGGTCCATCGCCCGCACGGTTCCATCGCTGATCGGCAGCTCGTACTTCTTGCCGGTGCGGTTGTCGATGACGGTGAGCGACTCTGATCCGGGCTCGACCACGCCATCAGTGGCCGGACGTTCGATCTCCTGCTTGGTGGCCATGCCCACCTCCTCACGACTCGCTTACTGGAGCCTTAATTCTCGCAGTTCGCCGCGGCCACCCGTGTTACGTGCTTGCGTGCCTGGGCGCTTTATTGGCGCGGGGCGTTCGAGCGAGGTCGGTCAGCTTGCCGCGGGCAGCGGCTCGAAGCTGGTCATCGCGTGCAGAGCGGCGAAGCGCTCGTCGATCTCCGCGCGGCTCAGGGCGGCGACGCGCTCCGTGCCGAACTGCTCGACGTTGAAGGAGGCGAGCACGGTGCCGTAGCCCATCGCCCGGCGCAGGCAGGCCTCGTCGAGGTCGCCGTCGTGGCCGTCGAGGTAGCCGATGAAGCCGCCGGCGAAGCTGTCGCCGGCCCCGGTCGGGTCGCGCACGTCCTCGAGCGGGAGGCCAGGTAGGGCGAAAAAGCCGTCTTCGGTGAAGAGGGCGGCGCCGTACTCGCCCTGCTTGGCGACGACCGCGCGGGGCCCATGCGCCATCACGGCACGGGCGGCACGCGCGAGGTTGCCCTCGCCGGTGAGCTGGCGGATCTCAGCGTCGTTGAGGATCACGCAATCGACCTCGGCGATAGCCGCCATGAGCGAGTCCTTGGCAGTCTCGATCCAGAGGTTCATCGAGTCGAGGGCGGAGAAGCGGGCCGAGCCGCACTGGGCGCGGACCTGACGCTGCAGGTCCGGCTGGATGTTGGCGAGGAAGAGCATGTCGGCTTCCTGCGAAGCGGCGGAGAGCTTCGGCTCGAACTCGCCGAAGACGCCGAGCTGGGTGTCCTCGGTGTGGGCGACGTTGAGGTCGAACTCGTAGCGGCCGCGCCAGAAGAAGGACTTGCCGCCGGCGATCCGCTCGATGTCGTCGGTGAGCACGCCGCAGCGCTAGAGCACCTCCAACTCCGCAGGGCCGAAATCGTCGCCGACGGGGCCTACGGGCCGCACCTCGGTGAAGAAGCTGGCGGCCAGCGAGAAGGGCACGGCGGCGCCGCCGAGCATCCGGTCGCGCTCCCCGAAGGGGGTTTTGACGGAGTCAAAGGCGATTGAGCCGACGACGGCGAGGGACATTGGCGGCAGGGTATCGGGGGCCGGGGGTGCTCTGGCGGGTGCCTGTGTTCGCTGCGCTCACTATGTTGGAGCCGCTTCGCGGCTGAGAATCACCTTGCCGGGGGCCCCCTTCGCGAGGCACCCGCCAGACCACCCCCGACCCCCAGTCCCAAGCCGACTATGGTTCTCCGCCGATGAAGGCCGTGCAGATTCAAGAATTCGGGGGCCCCGAGAAGCTTCAGCTCGTTGAGGTCGACGACCCGCAGCCAGGTGACGGCATGGTCGTGGTCGATGTGGCGCGAAGTGGCATCAACTTTGCCGACACGCACGCCACACGCAACGACTACCTCGCAGAGCAGACCCTGCCTTTGATCCCCGGTGCGGAGATCAGCGGTCGCACCGCGGATGGGCGTCGGGTCGCCGCGCTGCTGGGCAGCGGCGGTTACGCGGAGAAGGTCCTTGTGCCCGAGGCCCTGCTGGTCCCGCTGCCCGACGAGGTCGACGACGACCAGGCTGCAGGGCTGCTGCTGCAGGGCCTGACCGCGATGGCGCTGGTCAAGCGCTGCGCGCGGGTCGAGCCGGGTGAGACGCTGGTGGTCGAGGCCGCCGCCGGCGGCACCGGCAGCATGGCGGTGCAGCTTGGCAAGCAGGCAGGCGCCAAGGTGATCGGGCTCGCGTCCAGCGAGGAGAAGCGGGCGCTGGTCGAGCGGCTCGGCGCCGACGTCACGGTCGACTCGCGCGCTGAGGACCTTGGCGCGGCGATCCGCGAGGCGAATGGGGGAGAGCGAGTCGATGCGGTCCTCCATATGAGCGGCGGCGAGGCCTTCGACGCCGAGCTTGGCGTCCTCGCTCCGCTGGGCCGCATGGTCGTCTTCGGGATTGCCTCTCGCGAACAGCGCGAGGTCTCGACCGGGGCCCTGCTGCGCGGCTCGAAGACCGTCGTCGGCTTCTGGTTGCTGCACCTGCTCGCCCGCCAGGACCTGGCCGTGCCGATGATCGGCGAGCTGCTCGGCATCGTCGCCAAGGGCGAGCTCGAGGTGACCGTCGGTGGCGTCTACCCCCTCTCCGAAGCGGCTCGCGCCCACGAAGACCTGATCGCCCGCCGCAGCACCGGCAAGCTCCTCCTGGACCCGTCGAAGTGATCTCCTTCAAAGAGCTCGGCCTCTCACCGCAGATCCAACAGGCGCTCGACGAGCTCGGCTTCGACGAGCCGACGCCGATCCAGGACCAGGCGATCCCCGAGCTGCTCGGCGGCCACGACGTGATCGGCCAGGCGCAGACCGGCACCGGCAAGACGGCGGCCTTCGGTCTGCCGCTGCTGCAATATCTCGACCCCGACAACGACGAGGTGCAGGCAGTCGTCCTCACCCCGACGCGCGAGCTCTGCATCCAGGTGACTCAGGCGCTGCGTTCCTACGCCGAGCACCTCGACGTCGAGATCGTCGCTGTCTTCGGCGGCGCCCCGATCAAATCCCAGCAGGCCCAGCTGCGCTCCGGCGCCCACGTCGTCGTCGCCACCGTCGGCCGGATGATGGATCTGATGAGCCGCCGCTCGCTGGTTCTCACCGCGGCCCGCTACATCGTCTTGGACGAGGCCGACGAGATGCTCGACCTCGGCTTCATCGAGGACGTCGAGAAGATCCTGCGGATGTGCCCGAGCGGGCGCCAGACCGCGCTCTTCTCGGCGACGATGCCACCGCCGGTCAAACGCCTCGCCGAGAGCTACATGTATGACCCGACGACCATCTCGATCACGCCGAAGACACTGACCGTCGACGCGATTGCCCAGGCCTTCGTCGAGGTCGGTGCCAAAGAGAAGACGGCCAAACTGGTCGAGCTGCTGAAGATCGAGGAACCCGAGCAGGCGATCATCTTCTGCCGTACCAAGATCGGCGCCGACAGGCTGGAGAAGACGCTGAAGAACAAAGGCCTCGACGTCAAGGCCCTGCACGGCGACATGAGCCAGGGCTCGCGCGACGGCGTGATGATCGCCTTCAAGGACCACCGCGTGCGCCTGCTGGTGGCGACCGACATCGCCGCCCGCGGACTCGACATCGAGCACGTCACCCACGTGATCAACTTCGACGTTCCCGCTTCTTCGGAGGTCTATGTGCACCGCATCGGCCGGACCGGGCGGGTTGGCCGCACCGGTCGCGCGATCACCTTCGTCACGCCGGCTCAGCGTGAGGAGATCGGCCGCATCGAGCGCGACGTGAAGACGACGATCGGCGAGTGGGAAACCCCCGAGGAGCGGCTCGAGCACGCACCGCGGCCGCGCCGCCGCGAGCGCAGTAAGCCGGTCGAGGAGCCGAGTGCGCCGGCCAAGGGCAACGACGACGCTGCAGAGTCGACGAGCGAGGAGCCTGCTGAGGCCAAGGCCGAGGCGCCGAAGGTCGCGAAGTCAAACGGCCCGGTGAAGCTCTTTGTCAACCGCGGTGAGCGCAGCGGCATCACTGAGGAGGATTTGCGTTGGGCCCTGCGCGAGGGCGCCGTCCTGCCCGAAGAGGCGATCCACGAGATAAACGTCCTGCACCGCTTCTCCTTCGTCCAAGTCGACTCCGACAAGGCCGAGCAGACCGTCGAGTATCTCGACGGCACGAAGGTCAAAGGCAAAGAGATCCGGCTCGAGGTAGCGAAGAACTAACCGGTCGCTACCTCGTCGTCAAGTCCGCGATGCAGGCGAAGAGCCGGTCGAAGTCGATCGGCTTGGTGATGTAACCGCTGACCTCGACGTCGGTGGCTGCGCCAGCGTCCATTTCGTCTTGGTGGGCGCTGACGATCAGGACCGGAGTCTCTATCCCGGCGGCGCGAAGCTCGCGCAGGGCGTCGATGCCGGACTTGCGCGGCATCATTGCGTCAAGCAGAAGGACGTCTGGCGGCGGCTCGGTGTCCCCCTGCATCAGTTCGACCACCTCGACGCCGTCGGCTGCCGTGACGACCTCGTACCCCTCCATCTCCAGACGGGTCCGCATCAGCAACAGAATCGTCTCGGAGTCGTCGGCGATCAGGACCCGGCTCATCGTGTCTATGCCTCTACCCGTTGCGGCTGGTCCGGCGCCGTCGCCTGCGCGGCCGGCAAAAGGATGCGGAAGGTGGAGCCGTGTCCGGGCGCCGAGTCGGCACCGATCCTCCCACCGTGGAGCTCGACCAGTGACTTCGAGATAGCCAGGCCAAGGCCGGTGCCGCCGACGTGCTGGGTCAGGCCAGCGTCGCCGCGCGTGAAGCGCTCGAATATGTGCTCCAGCTGGTCCTCTGCCATCCCGGGTCCGTCATCGCTCACGGCTATCTCGATTGCTGTGTTGCGGTGCACGGCCGTGACTTCGATCGTCGCGCCTTCTGGACTGTACTCATGGGCATTGGTCAGGAGATTCACGAGGACCTGGCGTATCCGGTCGCGATCGACGTTGATCGGCGGCAGCTCTCCCTCGATTTCGCTGCGCAGCGTCTGATCGGCGGCTTCGGTCTGACTTCGCATCGTCCGCACCGCGTCCTCGACCAACGGCGCCACGCCGGTGAGCGCCGGTTTGATCGTCAGCCGCCCGGCGTCGCTGCGGGCGAGGTCGAGCAAGTCATTGAGCAGGCGTACGAGGTGGCGGGTGTTGTCGAGGATGATCTCGACCGTGTCGGCTTGCTTGGAGTCGAGCTTGTCGCGCTCGAGCATCAGCAGCTCGGCGAACCCCTGCACCGAGGTCAGCGGGCTGCGCAGCTCGTGCGAGGCGGTGAGGACGAACTCGTCCTTCATCGTTTCCAGCTGGTCGCGCTCACCGGCCCGGCGCTGCAGCTCGGCGGCCATCTCGTTGAAGGCGGCGCCCAGCGTCGCGGTCTCCGAGAGGCCGCCGATTTTGACCCGTGTCTCGAGGTCGCCGCCGGCGAGGCGCCCGGAGGCCTCGACCAGCTCCTCGAGCGGGCGGCGCATCGAGGAGATCAGGCCGCTGAAGAGCAGCGCGGCCCCGGTCAAGCCGGCGATCAGCCCGGCGCCGACCAGCAGCGCGGTGTCGCGGGTCTCGCCGTCGATGTCGTTGCGCAGCGACTGGCGCTCGTGCTGCTGAGAGACGATCGCAGTGCGCGCGGCACCCGGCCGCGTGCCGGCCGCAAGCCGGTTGCGGGCGGCGATCTCGACCTGATAGGAGCGGGCGGTCGCGTTCTCGAAATCTTGGCGCTGCTGAAGGAAGCGCGCCACGCCCACCACGGCGAGGCCGGTCAGCACGGCAAAGGCGATCGCAAAGCCGATCGTCAGCCTGTTGGCAAGCGACGGGCTGAGCCGAAGGCGGCGTCGGGAATATGCTTGCGCGACTATGGGCGACGAGGCTACAGGCACGGCCGACGGCATTGCGGAGGCTCCCGAGGGGATCGATCGAGCGGGCGTCGAAGCCTGGTTCGGGGAGCACGTGCCGGATGTGCAGCTGCCGCTCTGCTTCGATCGGATCTCGGGCGGGCACTCGAACCTGACCTACGGCGTTCGCGATGCCGGCGAGAGCCGTTGGGCCCTGCGCCGGCCGCCGCTCGGCAAGCGCCTCGGCTCGGCTCACGACATGGGGCGCGAGCACCGGGTCGTCTCGGCGCTCGCAGCCACTCCTGTGCCGGTCGCTCCGATCGTTGGACTCTGCGAGGACGAGAGCGTCAACGGGGCGCCGTTCTACGTGATGGAGTTCGTCGAGGGCCCGATTCTGCGCGGCCTATCGGAGGCCGACGCCTTTCCCGACGAGGCCGACCGCAGGGCGATCGGCGAGCGCGTCGTCGACACGCTGGTCGAGATCCACGCGGTCGATCCCGACGCGGCCGGCCTCGGCGAGCTGGGTCGCAAGGAGGACTACGTCGCCCGCCAGCTGCACCGCTGGCAGGGGCAGTGGGAGAAGTCGAAGACGCGTGAGCTGCCGGCGATCGACGCCGTCCACGAGCGCCTCGCGGCGCGCATTCCGGAGCAGGGGCCGGCGACGATCGTCCACGGGGACTACCGGCTCGACAACATGATCCTCACGCCAAGCGGCGAGGTCGCGGCGGTCGTCGACTGGGAGCTCTGCACGCTGGGCGATCCGCTTGCCGACGTCGGCCTCTTGATGGTCTACTGGCCTGAGGCGGGGGAGGAGCTGGTAGCGCTCGGGCAGCCTGCGACGCTGGCGCCCGGCTTCCCGAAGCGCGAGGAGCTGAAGGCCCGCTACGCGGAACGTTCAGGCCGCGATCTCTCCCAGCTCGACTTCTTCGTCGCCCTCGGCTATTGGAAGCTGGCGATCATCCTCGAGGGCGTCTACGCCCGCTACGCCGCCGGCGGATACGGCAAGGTCGACCCCGGAATCGAAGAGTTCGCGCGCCTGGTCGAGCGCCTCGCCAAGGCGGCAGAGCAGGCCGAGCGACGCTGACGTCGAATAGCGTCCATTCAGCTTGACAGCATGAAATGGGGCTGAAAAGGTCCTGCATTACTCAGAAATCTGGGTAGAGGCCGCCGCCCCAGCGCCTGCCGCTGCTCGCCCTACTGCAAGGAGAATTCGTGAAGCAGATAAGCAAGCGGCTCACGTACGCGAACGTGATGTCGTCGATTGCCGTCTTCCTCATCCTCGGCGGCGCTACAGCTTTTGCCGCCAAGAAGATCGGCGCCAATGAACTAAAGGCAAACTCCGTGAAGACCGGCAAGATCGTCAAGGAAGCCGTCACCACGAGCAAGCTCAAGAATGAAAGTGTGACCACGTCGAAGATCGCGAAAGAAGCGGTCACAAGCGACAAGCTTGCTGACAATGCTGTCACCACGAGCAAGATCGCCAGCAGCGGGGTGACGACGGGGAAGATCGCCGACAACGCGGTTACCGCTGCCAAGATTCCCGATGATTCCATCACTGGGGCGAAGATCAACGAGTCAACTCTGAGCGGCGTCGTCCAGAACGTCACTTTCGAGGGGACCGCTTCCGCCGTGGATTCGGAAAACAAGGTTTTGACCGTTGACTGCGGCGCCGGAAAGAAAGTCCTCGGCGCGTTCTACGAAGCCTTTGACTTCGGGCCCGCGGTGCAGATCAACGTTCACATCATGCGCCGCGTTTCGATCGGGGGAGAAGTCGGTCGTGGTGTCCAGGTCTTCGGTGAAGAGATCACGCCGACGGCGAACACCTGGCAGATGACGGCATCAGCCACCTGCGCCACTCTCTAGCGAGATCTGGCCATATCGAGTCCCGGTTGGGTTCTCCATAGCCGAGATGCGACGCGAAGGGCCGGGCGCAAGCCCGGCCCTTCGCCTGGCTTGACAGGTGTCGAGGGAGCATGGAACCTTTCGAAGCTCCCTGGAGATTGGGTAGCTCAGGAGGCTGGCTCTGCCTCCCGCCCCTGACCAAAGGAGAACCTTGAATCAGATTCGCAAGCGGCTCACGTACGCGAACGTGATGTCGTCGATCGCCGTCTTCCTCATCCTCGGCGGCGCTACCGCCTTCGCCGCCAAGAGGATCGGTAGCCGTCAACTCAAGGGTGGCTCGGTCACTGCGGCGAAGATCAAGCGCAACGCTGTTACTGCGGCGAAGATCAAGGCGAATGCGGTCACGACTAAGAAGCTCGCCAAGGGGGCCGTTGAGGGTGGCAAGATCGCTGACGGTGCGGTGAGCGCAGCGAAGCTTGCAGCTGGCTTTGTGGCGCCGGCTGCGGAAAAGCTCACTCACGCGGCCAACGTCTCCTTTGCGGGCACGGTGCTCGCCGGTAGCGTGGGAGTGGCGCAGGCCAATGTCACGCATACGTCGACGGGCTTCTACTGCTTCTCTGGCCTCAGCCCTGCTCCTGTCGGGGGAGTGGCGACGATCGACTACTCCGAGGCCGGCGAAGATGTCGAGATTCAGTTCGACACAGGGGCTGGGACCGTCTGTCCGGCCGGGACCCAGGCATTCGTCAACACGCGAGTTGGAACCAGCAAAGCGGGTAAATCGACGAATCCACCGGTGGATGCTGGATTTTTCGTGCTTCTCTACTAGAGGTCAAACAGCTGCCACGGCTCTTCGGCTGCGCCGGTTGGCGCGGTCCCAAGCCAGGGAAGGGGCGATTTATGAAGCGAGTAGGTCGAAATCTCAGCTACGCGAACGTGATGTCCTCGATTGCAGTCTTCTTGGTGCTGGGAGGCGCCACCGCTTTTGCCGCTGGCAAGATCGGGCCGCATCGGCTCAAGGCGAACGCGGTGACAACCCCCAAGATCAAGGCGAATGCGGTGACCACGCGAAAGATCAAGAAGAACGCGATCACGACGCTCAAGGTCAAAGACAACGCGATCACGAATGCCAAGTTGGACGACGCGGCCGTCACGACGGCAAAGATCGCCGATACCTCGGTGACCGGGGCCAAGATCGACGTTGCGACGACGCCCTTCGGCCGGATCGTGCAGGAAGTCCGCGGTAGCTCGACCAAAGCGCTTCCCCAGGGAACCTTGACGGTGTATCCGCTTCCCGCCAACAGATACACGCAGCCGGCGGGGCGAGATGACACCTACGTTGGACAGATCGAAGTCGTGATTCCCGCGTCCTGCAGCGGCGTCAGGAAAGTCACCGCCGGCCTGCTCGTCGATCCACTTGATCCGACCTCGCCCACGGCCGAAGAATTCGTCGCAACGCGGAATCTCACCGACACCGGCACGGATCCGCTGATCGCTCGGCTGAGCCTTGGTCCGGCGGCAAGTTTCCAGCCGACGAAAGCAACCACCCACTCGCTCTATCTGGCAGCGGTGGCCAGCTGCGAAACCGGGGGAGGGGTGACCGCCACGTCCGGCGGCGTCGACGTGATCGGCACCGAATAGGTCAGATCGAGCGGCGGGCGTGCTTGGGATCGAGCTCGCCCGCCGCCTCGGCCTCGGCGCGCTTGGCCCAGCGGTTGAGCTCGCGGCGGGCAAGGACCATCTTGTGGACCTCGTCGGGGCCGTCGGCCAGGCGCAGCATGCGGCTGAAGCGCCAGAGGGCTGCCAGGGGGGTGTCATCGGTCATTCCCAGCGAGCCGTGGACCTGGATCGAGCGGTCGAGCACGTTCATGACGATGTTGGCGGCGACGATCTTGATCGCCGATATCGATTGGCGGGCGGCGCGCTTGCCCTCGGTGTCCATCTTCCAGGCGGCGTAGAGGGTGAGCAGGCGGGCCTGGTCGATCTCCATCCGTGAGGCGGCGATTGCCTCCTGGACGAACTGCTTGTCAGCCAGTGGACCGCCGAAGGCCTGGCGTTCGTTGGCGCGGTGGCACATCATCTCCAGCGCCCGCTCGGCGGTGCCGATCGCCCGCATGCAATGGTGGATGCGGCCCGGGCCGAGGCGGTCCTGGGCGACGACGAAGCCCATCCCTTGGGCGCCGAGCAGGTTGGCGGCCGGCACGCGGCATTCTTCGTAGCGAATCTCGCAATGGCCGGGGCCCTTGTCGTGGCCCATCACCGGGATCGGGCGGACCAGGTTGAAGCCGGGCGCGTCGGTGGGCACGCAGATCATCGAGGCGCGCGCGTAGGGGTTGGCCTCCGGGTCGGTGACGACCATCGCGATCGCCAGGTCGGCGCCGACGGCGCCCGAGGTGAACCACTTGTGGCCATCGATAACCCACTCGTCGCCGTCGAGTACGGCACGCGCCTGCAGCAGGGTCGGGTCAGAGCCGGAGACCTCGGGCTCGGTCATCGAGAAGCAGGAGCGGATGCGGCCCTCGAGCAGCGGCTCCAACCATCTTTCCTTCTGCTCGGCACTGCCGTGCTCGGCGAGGATCTCCATGTTGCCGGTGTCGGGCGCGGCGCAGTTGAAGGCCATCGGTGCGGCCACCGGGCTGCGACCCATCTCCTCGCAGAGCAGGCCGTACTCCCAGTTGGTCAGGCCGGGGCCGAAGCGCTCCTCCGGCATGAACAGGTTCCACAGTCCCTCGCCCCTGGCCTTTTCGCGGATCTCGACCAAGATCTTCGGAAAGGGAACGCCGGGCGCGACCTCGGCGTCGAGCGCCTCCATGATCTCCCGCTCCTGTGGGTAGATCTCGGCGTCCATGAAGTCGAGGATGCGCTCGCGCAGGGTCTCGACCTGGGGGCTCGGCGTGAAGTCCATCTACTGCGTCCTCTCCTCGGGGCTGGTCGCCGAACACGCTAGCGGCAATGATGGTGACTTCGCCTTTACTCGCCCTATGGGCGAAGAAAGGCGAAGTCAGCCATCGGGGGACCGGTGGCTGTAGCGGGCGAATAGCTCGCCTTCCTGCTCTAGTAGCCAGGCCAGCTCGAGCTCGCTTGGCTCGGGCAGCGCTTTGCCCTCGAGGATCCTTGGCGCGTCGGCGCCGGTCAGCTTCGGCGCCGTGGTCAGGAAGAGGTCGTCGACCAGGCCGGCAGCCCAAAGTTGGCTGTGCAGGTGAGGGCCGCCCTCGCTGAGCACGGCGCGGACGCCGCGCTCTTCGCGCAGGTGGCGCAGTGCGGCGGCCAGGTCGACGCGGCCCTCGTGGCGGACGACGCGCAGGCTCGTCGCCGTTTCCGGCGGCTCGGCCTCCGAGGCGGTGAAGATAAGCACCCGACCCGCGCCCGCGGTGAACAGCGACGCATCCCACGGCAGGTCGAGGCGGCCGCTGACGATCACCATCAGCGGATCGTGGGGGAGGCCGATCCGCTCGCGGTGCTCGCGCCGCTCCTGGCTGGCGATCGGGCGCCCGTAGCGCTCCGCCCGCATCGTCCCGGCACCGATCATCACCGCGTCGAAGCGGGTGCGCAGGCCGGCCAGCATCGCCGTGTCGGCGTCCGAGCCGATCGGTCCCGAGACGCCGTCCATCGTGGCCCGCCCGTCAACCGTGGCGACGAAGTTCATCGCCACGAAGGGGCGATCCTCGTGAGGTTCCTCCCAGGGGCGGTAGGCGTCGAGCTGCCGTTCGACGGTCGTCGGCCCTGGATTCGGAAGCAGGCGCTGCACTAACTGTGCAGCCTAGCCTCAGGGCAGAGGCTGAACGCGAGTCAGGGGCTCGAGGTTGCCGAACGCGTTGCCCGCGTAGTAGGGCGAGGAGATCGCATTGGCGAAGGATTCCTGCGATGCCAACGAGGACTCGATCGGCCAGTCCCAGCGGCCGCCTTCGAGGACGTTCCAGTTGAACCAGGCCACCGCCTTGATCTTCGGAAAGTTGTTGGGGAGCACGGTGCCCAGGGCGTTTTCGATCCAGGCCGGCTTGGAGCCGCCGAGCTCGGTGGAGGCGGTCTCGCCGATCATGACCGGCTTGGTCGGGGCGAGCGCGTTCAGCGCGTCGTAGGTCGGCGCGAAGAGGTTGTAGAAGCTCGTCCACCCTGCCGGCTTCAACGGGT
>JAJKHV010000001.1 GCA_021154855.1 Solirubrobacterales bacterium | reverse complement strand
GCTGGCGAAAGGTCATCCGGTGGTAAGCGGATGGCGAGATCAGCAGCACAGCTGCGCCGGCGGTGAGCAGCAGCGTGGCGAAGTAGACGCGTTCCTCGAACGGAGTGATTTTCGTGAAGTTTTGCTGGAACGGCACAGCAAGGAGGAAGGCGAAAAGAACCTGTACCCCCGGCAGCGCGACGCGCAGCTCTTGAAGCAGCTCGCTGAGATTGCGGTCGAGCCGTTCGCTCTCGCTCTCATCTCTTCCCGACGGGCGCTCGGCCACGCCTTCACCATAGGGAGTAGCACGGCTGTCGCCATCTCGACCGCACATGTCTCGATCCCAAACCCTGCGGTCATAGTTCTTTCCGGCAGGCGGAAACAAACACGAACGCCCAGCCGCTGGCTTAGGATCGAGGCGCGATGGGACGACTGGCGGTGGTGCTCGGCAGCAGTGTTCTCGGCCCAGGGGGCGAGGCGATCGCCGCCGCGGCAGCCGAGCACGGTGCTGCCGTCGTGCAACGCCACGGCAGCGGTGCCTACCGACTGCCGCACGTGATCGACCATGCCGAGAACATGCAGGCGCTCATCGATGGCGGTTGCGACCGGGTTCTGGCAATCGGCTCGGTCGGCTCGCTCAGCGCCGAGCTGCCGGTGGGCAGCATGCTCTGCCCAGACGATTTCATCGCCCTTCACCTCGGTCTCTCGGTGTTTGAGGATGAGCGCGCCCACCGGGCAGCGGGGTTCGACCAGGCCTGGCGCGCCGAAGTCCTCGCCGCCTGGAAGGCAAGCCCGGCACAGCTGCGCGACGGTGGCGTCTACTGGCAGGCGATCGGGCCCCGCTTCGAGACCCCGGCCGAGATCCGCTTGATGAGCACGCACGCCGACGTGGTCGGGATGACGATCGCCTCGGAGTGCGTCGTCGCCGCCGAGCTCGGCCTCGCCTACGCCGCAATCTGCGTCGTCGACAACCTGGCAAACGGGATCGGTCCGCGCCCACTCCAGATCCTCGAGCTCGAAGCGGCCCGCGCCGCCAATGCCCTGCAGCTGCACGACGGCCTCGCCTCGGTCCTACCGCGACTGGGCGCGGTAGGACCGTGAGCGGGGCATCTTCTGCGCCCCTCCCCGGGAACAAAGCGCCCTTGCCTGGGAGCCCATGGGTCTGACGGTTGAAAACGCGATCCTCGACGGGGAAACGGTCGGACTGCGCTGCGTCGACGGGACGATCGCTGCGCTTGGTCCACATGTAGCCGCGGAGCCAGGCGACCAGACGATCGAGGCGGCCGGGGCGCCGCTCGTGTCGCCACTGGTCAACGGCCACACCCATGCGGCGATGACGCTCTTCCGCGGCTTCGGTGGCGACCTGCCACTGATGCGCTGGCTGCAGGAGGTCGTCTGGCCGGTCGAGGCGAAGCTCGAGCCGGACGACGTCTACTGGGGTGTGCGCCTCGCTTGCGCAGAGATGATCCGCACCGGAACGACCCGCTTCTGGGACATGTACTGGCACCCAGGCGCGACCGCGCGGGCGGTCAGCGACGCCTGGCTGCGGGCAACGATCGGCGGTCCGCTCTTCGACGCGGACGGCAAGACCGCGGCGATGCAGGAGAAGGCGCTGGAGAACCTCGCCGAGCTGGGCGAGTTCGGCTCCGGGATCGAGAGCGCCCTCGCCCCGCACGCGATCTACACGGTCAGCGAAGGGCTGCTGCGCTGGACGGCCGAGCTGGCCGCTGAGCGCGATATTGCGGTCCAGATCCACCTCTCCGAGACCGAGCAAGAGGTCAGCGACTGCCTCGATCAGCACAGCCTGCGTCCAGCCGTTTACCTCGACCGCCTCGGGATGCTGACCGAGCGCACCGTCCTCGCCCACGGGGTCTGGCTCGACCGGGCGGAGCTGGAGCTGATCGCCGAGCGCGGCTGCACAGTCGTCGCCAACCCCGTCGCCAACATGAAGCTTGCAGTCGGCGGCGTCCTTCCCTACCCCGCCGCACGGGAGGCTGGGGTGGCGGTCGGCCTCGGCACCGACGGCCCAGGATCAAACGACTCGCTCGACCTCTTCTCCGACCTGAAGACGTTCGCGCTCTCGCAACGCCACGCCACGGGCGACCCAACCGTTCTGCCCGCCGAGGAGGCCTGGAGAGTCGCCACGGGCGCCGCCGCCCCCCGCCTCATGAACGGGGAGGTGCAACGCGTTGACCCCCTGGCAGGGGGACAAAGCGTTGCACCTGGGGGCGCTAGGCCGGGAGGCCTTCATGCGGGGGCGCCAGCTGACTTCCTGCTGCTGCGGTCCAGCTCGCCGGAGCTGAGCCTCGGCGATCTCCACTCGGACTTGGTCTATGCGGCCAGCGGCTCGATCGTCGACACCACCGTGGTCGCCGGCCGGGTGCTGATGCGGGGAGGCGAGGTTCCCGGAGTCGAGGAGATCGTCGGCCGCGCCGTAGAGCGTTCGCGACGCCTCGGCATCGGCTGATCTCGAAGACCCCCGGCCCTCGACATCATCGGCCAGCGGTAGTTCGCGGGCGCTCTTTTGCTGGGGCAGGCGAGTAGGGCCGGTGCCGCCGGCCGCCTCGCGGACGGGTCGAGCCCAGCGTGAGGCGAGCCGGGCCGGTGCCGCCGGCCGCCTCGCGGAGGGGTCGAGCCCAGCGTCCGCCGGGTATAGGCTCGCCTGAAGTGCCCAGCGAAGAGGTCACTGACGAGAGGTCGAATAGCGGTGCCTCCGCGGTCCGCTATGAGGGTGCCACCAAGCGCTACGGCGATTCCTCCGTGGCCGCGGTCGACGCGCTGACGCTCGAGATCCCTGCCGGGGAGATCTGCGTCCTGGTCGGCCCGTCGGGGTGCGGCAAGACGACCGCGATGAGGATGGTCAACCGCACCGTCGAGATGAGCGAGGGCGACATCTTGATCGGCGGTGAATCGGTACGGGATCGCGATGCCGCCCGCCTGCGGCGGGAGATCGGCTACGTGATCCAGCAGATTGGCCTCTTCCCCCACCGGACCATCGCGCAGAACATCGCCGCCGTGCCCCAGCTGCTGGGCTGGAAGAAGGAGAGGACCGAGGCGCGGACCGCCGAGCTGATCGAGCTGATCGGCCTCGACCCGGAGCTCGGCGGGCGCTACCCCGCGCAGCTCTCCGGTGGCCAGCAGCAGCGGGTAGGCGTCGCCCGCGCCCTCGCCGCCGACCCGTTGGTGATGCTGATGGACGAGCCCTTCGGCGCGATCGATCCAATCAACCGCGAGCGACTGCAGAACGAGTTCCTGCGGCTGCAGGCCGAGATCGGCAAGACAGTCCTCTTCGTCACCCACGACATCGACGAGGCGATCAAGATGGGCGACCGGATCGCGGTCATGCGTGAGGGAGGCAAGGTCGCCCAGTACGCGACCCCGGCAGAGATCCTGATGGATCCCGCCGATGAGTTCGTCGAGGACTTCGTCGGCGCCGACCGGGCGCTGAAGCGCCTGGCCCTGATGCGAGTCGCCGACATCGACCTCTGGAAGGCGCCGCTCGCCTACGTCGGCCAGCCGACCGCCGAGGTGCGGGCGAAGCTCGCCTCTCCCGACGTCGAAGTTCCCTACCCCCTTCTGGTCGACAGTGAGCGCCGCCCGCTTGGCTGGCTCTCCGAGCGCGACCTGCGCGCCGACGTCGTCCCCAGTCGCCCCGACTCGCCGCTCGGCCCGCTGCTCGATCGCGACGACGTGATGCGCGACGCCCTGGCCGACCTGCTTCAGGGAGAGGCACAGTACGCAGCGGTGGCGGACCACCAGGGCCGGATCGCAGGGGTCCTATCGGTGGAGATCATCTCCGAGTTCCTGGGATCGCCAGAGGCGAAGACCGAGGAGCACGGAGCGGTGGAGCGGCCGCATGGCTAGCGGCGTCCTGTTCGCGGCCGCTGGAGAAGTCGGCAAGGGGTTCATCCACGAACGCACCTCTGAGACCCTCCCCTGCCAGGCAAAACCGAGTCACCTCTTCTGCTGGGACTGGGCGCGGCAGAACATCGACCGCTTTGGGACCCCAGCGCTGCAACAGTTCGAACTCGTCGCGATCTCCGTTGCGGTCGGCTTCGCCGTCGCCTTCGCCCTGGCGCTGCTCGCGCACCGTCGCCGCTGGTTGCGACCGCCGCTGCTGGCCGGAACCGGGGTTCTCTATGCGATACCGAGCATCGCTTTCTTCCTGCTGCTGCTGCCGATCACAGGACGCGGTCGCGAGACGGCGATCATCGCGCTCAGCGCCTACACGCTGCAGATCATCTACCGCAACGTCACCGTCGGCCTTAGCAACGTTCCGGCTTCGGCCAAGGATGCTGCGCGCGGCATGGGGATGACCGAGCGCCAGATCCTCTGGCGAGTGGAGCTGCCGCTTGCCACGCCGGAGATCGTCGGCGGACTGAGAATCGCCACCGTCAGCACCGTTGCGATTGCGACGCTCGCGGTATTTGCGCATGCCGGTGGCCTCGGCACCCAGATATTCACCGAAGCGAATCTCCACTTCCCCACCTCGATCTTGATCGCGGGGGGAATTGCGATGCTGATGGCTCTGTCCTTCGACGCGATCCTGCTTACTGTCCAGCGATTCGCCACGCCTTGGCGACGGGTGCGAGCGTCGTGAGCCTCGCCTTGATTCAGGCTCCCGTGTCCGCGTCCTTCGGCGGCGCATTCGAATTCATCTTCACCCCACAGACGTCGAACGTCACCGGAGGCAAGACGGTCGGCGGCCTCTCGCAGGTCGTCGAACTCACCCTGACCCAACTGGAGGTGACGGTGCTGGCGTTGGCGTTGGCGCTTGTCGTCGCGTTGCCGGCCGGCCTCTACTTCGGTCATCGAGGAACGGGAGAACTGGTCGCGATCGGGCTCGGAAACGCGGGGCGCGCGGTACCGGAGCTGGCGCTGATCGCGCTGATGGCGGCTGTTATTGGCGTCGGGCTGCTGAACCTCACCGTTGCCTTGGCCATCCTCGGGATACCCCCGATCCTCACCAACACCTTCGTCGGCATTCGCGAGGTCGACCGCGCCAGCGTCGATGCCGCGCGGGGAATCGGCATGACTGAGTTCGAGATCGTGCACAAGGTCGAGGCGCCAATGGCCCTGCCCAGCATCTTCACCGGCATCCGCACAGCGACGATCAACATCGTCGCGACTGCGACGATCGCGCCGCTGGCGGGAGTGGCGACGCTCGGCGAATTCATCCTCGGCGAAAACGTCTACGGCGCCAACGGGGTACTGGCGGGCGCGATCATGGTCGCCCTCCTCGCCCTCGTGCTGGAGTTCTCACTTGCCGGACTGCAACGTCTGCTCACCTCGAAAGGCTTGCGGCTTAGCGCGGTTTGAATCTCGTCCACATAAACGACAAGAGAGGAATCAAATGAGGCCCCAGTTCACTCGCCTGCGTGCAGCTGCCGCTTTGCTGCTCGCGCTGGCACTCAGCTTCGGAGTGGTCGCCTGCGGAAGCAGCGACGACAACAGCACGGGCGGCAGCGAAGACCGCGAAAACGCCGGCGCGATCACCTCCAACCCCGGCAACGCCAAGGTCAGTCTGACGATCGGCTCGAAGAACTTCCCTGAACAGGAAATCCTCGGGGAAATCTACGCCCAGGCCCTCGCTGCCGCCGGATACAAGGTGAAGAGCGATCTCAGTCTCGGCTCCGAAACGGTCGCCCATAAGGCCGTCAAGTCCGGCGCAGTCTCGGGGTACCCGGAGTACGCGAGCACCGCACTGACCTCGTTCTTCGGGCTCGAACCCGAAGAAGTCCCATCCGACGCAACCGAAGCGTGGGAAAAGTCAGACGAAGAATTCGAAAAAGAAGGCCTCGTCGCCTTCGAACCAACCCCGTTCGCCAGCGCCAACGCGGTCGGCACGCTGAAGAAGACAGCCGAAAAGTACGGACTCGAAGACGTCTCCGATCTCGAAGGAGTTTCGGAAAAACTGTCTCTGTACGGCTCGCCTGAGTGTCGCCAGCGGATCGACTGCCTGGCCGGGCTCGAAGAGCTGTACGGACTCAAATTCAAGTCATTCCACCCGGTAGACATCAGCCTCCGCTACACCGTGCTCGAAAAGGGGCAGGCCGATCTATCGATCCTCTTCACCACCGATCCGCAGCTTTCGGCAGAAAAGGACAAGTTCGTCATCCTCGAAGATGACAAGCACGTCTTCCCTGCCGGCAACGTGATCTTCGTTACCACCCCTACGGTGGTGAAAAAGGCCGGACCGGACTACGAAAAGACGATCGTCCAGGTCCAGAAGGGCCTGACGCTGCCTGTGATGCAGGAGCTCGATGCCCGGGTCGAACTCGAAAAGCAGACGCCGAAGCAGGCGGCCGCGGCTTACCTGAAGTCAGCGGGATACACCGGCTAGGTAGCGGAGCGCCGGCGAGAGGACTCGCCGGACAAAAGCGGGGAGTGTCCGTCGAGTCCTCTCGCCGGCGCTCCCCGCGCTCACCAGGGCTCATCTCGGCAGCAAGCCGACCCGCAGGCCGGCTCGGAGCGACGAAGCTCAGGCCGCCGCGGGTGCTTGCCTTTTTGCTTGCTCGCTACGAATGCGGATGCGGGCGAAGCAGATGTGGGCGGCCCAGGCTGCGGAGAGGCCGGTGATGCCCGCCAGCAGCAGTGCGATGCGAGGGTCGTAGGTCTCTGAGAGCCAGCCGGTGAGGGGGCCGCCGATTGGGGTCGAGCCGAGGAAGACGACGGAGTAGAGCGCCATCACGCGTCCGCGCATCTCGGGTGACACCGCTAGTTGCAGGGTCGAGTTGATCGTCGCCGCGAAGGTGACAGCGGCAGCGCCGAGCAGGGCCAGAGCCGGGATCTCGAAGGCCAGCGAGGGCATCGCTGCCGAGAGCAGAGCACTGATGCCGAAGGCGAGCGCGCCACCGGCGATCAGGCGCGGGCCGGTGTGACCGTGGGAGCCGTTGACGAGAGCGCCGGCGATCGAGCCGACTCCCATCGCCGAGACGAGAACGGCGTAGGCGCTTGCGCCACCGTCGAAGCTGAACTTGGCCAGCATCGGCAGCACGACCTGGAAGTTGAAGCCGAGCGTGCCGACCAGTGCCATCAGGGCAAGTGGCACCGCCAGCTCCGGATTGCGGGCGACGTAGCGCAGGCCGGCGCGGATCGCCCCAGCTTCGGGGGCGGCGACGGGCGGCGCCTGCAGCCGGCGCGAGTCCATTCCCCGCAGGGCGAGGATCATCGCGATGAAGGTCAGCGCGTTGAGGGCAAAGCACGGCACGACGCCGAAGCCCGCGATCAGCACGCCGGCGAGGGCCGGGCCGACGATGCGCGCCGACTGCACGATCACGCTGTTGAGGCTGACGGCGTTGACGACCCGCTCGGGGCCGACCATCTCAATCACGAAGCTCTGTCGCGTCGGGTTGTCGACGGCGTTGACCGAGCCCATCGCAAAGACGGCCAGGTAGACCATCCAGGGAGCGGCGATGCCGGTGGCCGTGACGGCGAAGAGACCGACCGCGGGGATCGCCATCAGCGCCTGCGTCAGCATCAACAGGCGGCGCTTCGGCATCCGGTCCGCCAGCAGGCCGCCCCAGGCGCCGAAGAGCAGCATCGGGAGGAATTGCAGCGCCGTGGTCAGGCCGACGGCGATGCCGCTGTCGGTGAGACTGAGGACCAGCCAGATCGCCGCCACCGTCTGCATCCAGGTGCCGGACAGCGAGATCAGCTGGCCGGCGAAATAGCGCCGGTAGTTGGGCACCTCGAGCGAGTTGAAGGAGCGGCGCAAGGCGGAGAGAACGCCGATTTCAGGCCAAGATCGCGACGAATTCCCGCCCCCGGAAGTGACGGTGTCGAGCTTGGCCCTCAGCCTCGCTCATCCTCCCGCATCTTCTCGAGAACCTCAGCCGCCCGCTCCAGCGCCTCGATGTCGGCGGCCGGAAGATCGCGCATGCGCTTCGCCAGATAAGCGTTCTTGCGGCCGCGCAACCGGCGCAACCGCTCGCGGCCGGCCGCATTGACGCTGACCAGAGCGCTGCGGCCGTCGGCCGGGTCGGGTGTGCGCTCGACCAGTCCCTCCCTTTCGAGGCAGCCGAGGGTGCGAGTCACGGTTGGCCGCTTCACCCGCTCAATCTCGGCCAGCTCGCTTGGCGTCAGCGGGCCGTGGCGCTCGATCGTCGCCAGCGCTGCGGTCGAGGTCGGAGTCAGGCCCGTCGCCTCGGCGGCTGCCTCTTGACGCAGGCGGCGCGCCGTGCGCACGATCGCCATGCGCAGCTTGGCGGCCGAATCGGTGAGTGGTATGTCTGTGGACCTCGGAGCCATTGATTAGCGTCGGTAATTAGTTTAGCAAAGTATGTTCGGTGAACGTTCCGCTCGCGCCGCTTGCGGCCTAGACTCCCGGCGATGGACGAATCGGCGGAAGCGCGGATAGCGACTGAGCTGCGATGGCAAGCGGAGGCCTGCAGGATGATCGGCTCGCCGCTCTACGCCGGCATCCTCGACCGGGCGGCGGCGGACGTCGAGGGCCGCGGTCCAATCTGGAAAGTGCTGCGCGGGCACGAGGATGACCCGCGCTTCTCGGTGCTCGGGCTGCGCCTGCTCGGGGCGCTGAACCGGATGGCGCTGAGCGGCGAGGCGCCACGGCTGACTGCCGCCTACGAGCAGGGCGACGTGGGGGCGGCCTGGGAGGCGCTGCAAGCAACCGTGGCGACGCGTGCCGAGGAGCTGCGCCGACTCGTCGAGGCGCCGGTGCAGACGAACGAGGTAGGCCGCTGCGCTGGGCTGCTCTTCGGCTTCCTCGCCGTCGCTGGGGAAACGGGGCTGCCGCTGCGCCTGCTCGAGGTCGGCGCCAGCGCCGGCCTCAACCTACACTGGGACCGCTTCGCCTATGCCGCCGACGGCTTTTCCTGGGGCCCGGCCGACTCGGCCCTGCGGCTTGAATTCGAGCTCGAGGGCACGGCACCGGTGCTGCCATCGGCGGTGACGATCGCCGAGCGCCGCGGCTGTGACCCCAACCCGATCGACGCCGCCACTCCGGAGGGCCGGCTGGCACTGCTCTCCTACATATGGCCCGATCAGCGGCAGCGGATCACCCGCATGGAAGCCGCGGCCAGCGTAGCCGCCGGAGTGCCGGTCAACGTCGAGCGCGAGGGCGCCGCCACCTGGTCGGAGCGGATGCTCGCCGAGCCCACCACGGGCCGCGCCACCGTCGTTTACCACTCGATCGTCAGTCAGTACCTGAGCGACGAGGAGCGCGCGACCTTCTTCGCCAACGTCGAATCCGCCGGCGCCCGGGCGACCGTCAAGGCGCCACTCGCCTGGCTGCGCATGGAGCCCCGCGACGACCGGGCCGACCTGCGCCTAACCACCTGGCCCGGCGGCGAAGAGCGCCTCCTGGCCCGGGTCGGCTACCACGGCACCCCGGTCGAGCTGCTTTCGGGCTGATCTAGTAGCGGTAGTGATTGGACTTGTAAGGGCCCTCGACCGGGATGCCCAGGTAGGCGGACTGCTCTGTGCTGAGCTCGGTCAGGTCGACGCCGAGGGCGGCCAGATGAAGGCGGGCCACCTTCTCGTCGAGGTGCTTGGGCAGCACGTAGACCTGCTTGGTTTCGTACTGATCGGCCTTGCTGAAGAGCTCGATCTGGGCAATCACCTGATTGGTGAAGGAGTTCGACATCACGAAGCTCGGGTGGCCGGTCGCGTTGCCGAGGTTGAGTAGGCGTCCCTCGGAGAGCAGCACGATCGAATGCCCGTCGGGGAAGCGCCACTCGTCGACCTGCGGCTTGATATTGATCCGCTCGGCCCCGGGGTACGCTTCCAGCCCGGCAACATCGATCTCGTTGTCGAAGTGGCCGATGTTGCCGACGATCGCGTTGTGCTTCATCCGCGCCATGTCCTCGGCGGTGATGATGTCCTTGTTGCCGGTGGCGGTGACGAAGATGTCGGCCGTCTCGACGACGTCGGACAGCTTGCGCACCTCGTAGCCCTCCATCGCCGCCTGCAGGGCGCAGATCGGGTCGATCTCGGTGACGATCACGCGGGCGCCCTGGCCGCGCAGCGATGAGGCACAGCCCTTGCCGACGTCGCCGTAGCCGCAGAT